>JAWLEX010000026.1:0-30356 GCA_041685835.1 Desulfatiglandales bacterium | reverse complement strand
CTAATGTGCCCGCGTTCCATGGATAAAGGCCGTTTATCTCACTCCACCGCCCCCGGGCCGGCGAGCGGCCTGAACATTTTCTTTCCGGCACCACAGATCGGACACTTCCATTCGTCAGGCAGTTCACTGAAACTAACACCCTTAGGTATCTTACCCTTTCTATCCCCTCGGTCCGGATCGTATATATAACCGCAGTTCACGGTCTGGCACTGGTACATCTCCTCAGGCTTTCCCATAATCCCTCCTTATCTAAGGCGGGCCCTTGCCCGCAGCCCAAAGCCAATGAGCACTGGCGCCGAAAATGAGCGTCCAGTAGTATGGTTTCTTCGGGATCGAAATCGCTATCGGGATCGAAATCGATTTCCTCTAATCCATGGATCGCGGAGTCTTCCTTCACAAAGCGGTAGACATCAACATTTTCGTGTCAAGTATCATTTTATTCTCTTTCGATTTCGATCCCGATCCCGATCCCGATTTCGATTTCGAGTATACCAACATCAATACTTCTTGTTTTTTCTAATATATTTTCAAGATTAAGGCACTAAAAACATTCCACAGACCTACAAAGGCCCTAGCAATGAGGCCAAAAGCCACTGATACAGGCTTTCAACTACCTATTCCACCTTCAAGAAGGACCGCCCTTTGGCCCCACAAACCGGACATGAGTCAGGAGGTGACTTTTCAGCGGTATACCCGCATACAGGACAGACATAGTAATAAGCGTCTTCAAGCGAACCCAGGTTATCCAGGGCATTGCGGTAGAGGTCCGCATGAACCTTCTCCACCTCGTTGGCATACCGGAATGACCTTTCTGCAGCCTTGTTTCCCTCTTGCTCTGCAGCCTGAATCATAGCCGGGTACATCTCCTTGAACTCGTGGGTCTCGCCGCTGACGGCCTCAGCCAGGTTTTCCTCTGTGCTCCTGACAGCGCCGAGGGCCTTCAGGTGTGCATGCGCATGAACCGTCTCAGCCTCGGCGGCTGCCCGGAATAATCTGGCGGCCTGGGAATGGCCCTCTTTATCCGCCTGTTTTGCAAATGCCAGGTATCTTCTATTGGCCTGGGATTCACCTGCAAAGGCCTCCAGCAGATTCTTTTCGGTCTTGGTCATTTGTTTCCTCCTTATAGTATCAAGCTGAGTTTATTATCACTATTAATGCTTTAAATTATCTTTTTTTGACCTAAATCATCATTTTTTCCTGACTCAACAGCTGAATCGAATCGCCAACCAGGCTTGGAGGCTTAAGATTCTTTCTTCTCAAAGGTCTTCTTTTCTCCACACCCAGGGCATTTCTGAGGTTTGCATCGTCCTTCCTTTACATGCCCGCACTTGCAACACTTAAATTCAGCCATTTTCACCCTCCTTATTTTCGTTTTCGTTCCACCAACCCTTTCGAATGTGGGCCTCACGCTCCTGCTCGGCAATACGCCTGATCCTGTATGCCGAGTCACGGAGCACACCATATAAAACACCGCACCCCACATCTTCCCTGGCACCATCGCCCTCATCAGCAAGCCTCAGCATGGACTCGGTCATTCTGATGGTCTCTGCCAGGTAATCGTCACAGGGTCTCATAGCGCCCTCAAAAAAGATCATGAAACAACGAATCAATTTTTCCGATGATCCTAAAACACCTCTTTTTAAACATTGACAATTCAAGACACATGCCAATAGCCCAAACCTGGCTCACGGAGAATAACTAACTGTTTTTATAAGTTTTTTATTCAAGCGCTCTCGCAGGCAGGACCTTCAGCCGGCAGAAACTCGAGACACTGTGAGACAGTCCTTCAGATGAAAAACCTGCCTCTCTCATCGGGGCTTTCTAAAACAACGACCAGCGGGTTTCTTATCGTGTTTGATTGTATCTAAAGGCAAGATGGTTGTCTCACAATAAACACGATACACTTATGTTTCGCGAGACACCCAGTTGAGCGGGCAGGCCTCGACTTTCAGTTTCGGCTCATCATGTGGGAAACAGCCGCTTCCAGGCCGTCCAGCGTGAGCTCGAACATGGGGAAGATCTCCCGGATGACATGAATGGTTCGGGTATAATGCCATTCATCGGCCATCTTCGGATTGAGCCATACTGCGTGCGGGAATGTGTCTTTTATAAACTGGAGTCGCTCGTAGCTGGGTCGTCCGGAGCGTTCCTCGTAGTGGATGGAGCCGTCCGTAGCCATCAGTTCGTAGGGTGCCATGCTCGCATCACCGACGATGATGAAACGGGTTTCAGGGTCCAGCCGGGGCAGTTCGCTTACCCGAAACGGTTTGCTTCGCCTGGGGGGATCGGCCCAAAGGACGTCATAGATAGTATTGTGGAAAAATAGAGTCTTCAAATCCTTGAACTGGGCGCGGGCATAGTTGAACAGTGTCTGAACCACTTCGATGTACGGGTCCATGGACCATCCCCCGTTATCAATGGCAAGAATGACCTTGAGCCGGTCCTTGAGGCTGCGCTCGAAGACCAGCTCGATCTCCCCACCGTTTCGCATGGTCTGATAGATCGTCTTGTCCACGTTGATTTGATCCATGGGACCGGCCGGCACCATGTTTCGAAGACGCTTGAGGGCCTCGCCTATCTGGGCCTGGGTAAGGGGGCCCTCCTGGGAGTAGTCCCTGTATCGACGGTCCATGGCTACTTTCACGGCCGACTTGTTACGGGAAACCCCGCCGACACGCATGCCCCCCGGGTGATAGCCGGAGTGGCCTACAGGGGAGGTACCCCTGGTGCCGATCCAACGGCTGCCGCCGTGATGCTCCTCGGTCTGGTCCTTGAGACGCTCGAGAAAGTAGTCGATCAACTCCTCGGGGCTCATCTTGGCGAGCTCTTCCTCACTCACGCCGAGGGCCTCGGCGAGCTCTTCCGGAGACTTGAGCCACTCCTCGAGCATTGCCCGGGCGATCTCCTCGAGCTCTCGCTCGGTGGGATCCTGGAGTTCCGCCCCCTCGAAATGGTGGGCAAAGACCTGGTCATAAATGTCGAACCACCGTTCGCTCTTGACCAGGATGGCCCGGGCCGCCGTGTAGAAGTCATCAATGGTATGGATCAGCCCCATGCTCAGGGCCTGCTGAAGCTTGAGAAAGGCGGTAGGCGTGACGGGAATCCCCAGCCTCTTCAGCGTAAAGAAAAACTCTATGAACATGATAAAACTCTCACAGGCTTATTTAGTGCCCGGCACCTAGAACCGCGAACGCCGAACACTGTTCTGGGCAACGGCGTAGTCGGGGCTCTTCTTGAAAAGGACACCCAGGTAAGGAATATCCCCCTTGAGCAGTTTTTTCGGCTTGAAGTCGGGATCGGCCTTGAGTGCGCGTATCCAGTTGATGAGTTCCCGGGTGGCGGGCTTCTTCTCAACCCCTCGAATCTCGCGCAGGCGGTAGAAGGCTTCCACCGAACTGTTCAAAAGATCCTGGGCGACTTCCGGAAAGTGCACCTTGACGATCCTTTTCATCATTTCGTCGTCGGGGAAGGCTATGTGGTGAAAATTGCATCGCCCCAGGAACGGGTCGGACAGGTCCTTCTTGGCGTTCGAGGTGATTACGATGACCGGGCGGTGCATGGCTCGAATGGTCTTGTCGATTTCGATAATATCGAACTCCATCTGGTCAAGCACATCGAGCATGTCGTCCTGGAAGTCAGTGTCCGCCTTGTCGATCTCATCGATTAGGAGCACGACTCGTTCTTCCGACACGAAAGACTGCCCGATCTTCCCCATCCTGATGTAGTCCTCGATGTTACTCACATCCCGGGTGGAATCACCGAACCGACTGTCGTTGAGGCGGGTGAGCGTGTCGTACTGGTAAAGGGCTTCCACGAGCTTCATGCTCGATTTTACGTTCAGCACGATCAGTCGCATCCACAGGGCTTCTGCGATGGCATGCGCCAGCATGGTCTTCCCTGTACCCGGCTCTCCCTTGAGCAGCAGCGGCATCTCCAGCGCCATGGAGACATTCACTATCTGGGCCAGTTCGCTGTCGAGCACATACTTGGTGGAACCGGTGAATGTGCTTCCCTCTTTCAGTTCAGGCTTGGATGGCATGAAATCACTCCTCACTTGTGAATGGAATCGCTTGGTCGGGGCCTAAGTCCGACCCGCCGCACTATAAACGGCACCTTAACTCTTTAAATTAATCATCGATTATTATATTTCAATGGTATCCACCCGGCCGGGAACAAGTCAACCACGGACGCATGGAATGAAAGGATATTTATGCCGCTCGCGTTTCAGACCCTTAACCGGGGCACCATCGCCTTTGGGTTCTTCAACATAGACACGGACCTGCTTCTAATGGACCGCTTTTTCCTGTTTGCCCCTGAATTCTGCGGATACATCATCAAGCTGGCTGAAGATCCGGGACAAGCGACCTTTGAGGCACAATGGGATGTGGATGTGATCGAGGATCCCGCTTCCATAGGCGACCTCATGGGCGCCATTCACAACGCCCGCCACACGGGTTTCATCGGGGAGGTCTATCGTCGCTATCCCTTCCCCTCCGCACCCGAGGACTTCCGGCAGAAAACCGAAGGGCACACGACCCGTGCGGAGGTTCGCAAAATCCTTGACCGGTACGCTGAGCCCACAATCCTTCAGTTCTCAGCCGAGCCGCATGAGGGAGGAGAGATCATCGTCGGCCCCTTCCGTTTCTCACAGACAGGATTCCTGGAGTTGGTGCAGTATGTTTGGCTGGGCGGGTATCCGCGATGGCAGGATATGAAACGACCTGACTACGTCTCCGCCATGATGGCCCGGGTGAAACAAAGCGCAAATCCTGTTTTCCGCGGATTCGTCCCCGCTTAGCAGGATTTTCCACAAGTACTGCAACTAATCACGCCCGGAATTTTAACACTGCCTCCTTCGTGTTCTTCGTGTCCTTCGTGGTGAAACAGCTGCTTTTTATACCACGAAGATCACGAAGTGCACGTAGAAGCTGAAGAAGAATATTTAAATCGTATTTGTTAAACCATGCACTTCGGCAACAGCCCGGCCAAAAATAATCGCGTCTCAGGACGGTACAGAGGCAAGGAGGTCCAGGTAGAGGTCAGAGGCCAGGGCTACCTGGGAAAAGCTCACCGACTCGTCTTGTGTGTGAGCCTTCTCCAATTGACCGGGACCCAGGATGACAGGGCGGATACCCTCGGACCAGAGGAGGTTGGCGTCCGAATGGCTGGGAAAGGCGCCGGGGCTCCAGTTCAGCCCGTGGCGGCTGTAGGCCGGCCTGAGGAGGTCAGGCAGCCACCCTTTGTCGGGCAGGACGTACCCACCCTGAAGTGTGCAGAAATCGAATACATCCCGAATGTCCAGCCCCCCGGGGAGGGCACGGGAGACAACGTCCTCCAGCTCCGCGGCGATCTCCCCGACCGGGGACTGTGGGGGCAGGTGTAGATCGATGGCCACATCGCAGCGGTCCGGCACGGCGAAACCGGCGTGGGAGCTGTTCATGTCGCGGATGTTGTAGATCACATCCCGGCGGGATTTCTCCAGGTGTGCAGTCAGCCCCATAAGCACCTGGAGCATGCTCCGGACCGCATTCCGTCCCTGGTTGGCCAGGGAGGCGTGAACGCGCCGGCACGTGGTTCTCAGCTCCATCTCGATGTAACCGTAGTGACTCAGGCAGGGGACCAGGTTCGTGGGTTCCGCCACCAAGGCCCATGAGAAGCTGTAATCCTCCAAGAGGGCCGATGTCCCGTCCCCGCTCTCCTCCTCCCCCACCACCAGGGCAAGGGCGGCCGGAACTTCCCGGCCTATCTGCCTCTCGAACGCTGCGAAGGCCTCCACCATGGCCGCACAGCCCCCTTTCATATCCGCTGAACCAAGACCGGCCATCTCGTCCCCGGACTCCTCGCACTTGTACTGGTCGTAGTCAAACGCTGCCACTGTGTCCACGTGGCCGAGGAATACCAGCTCTGGGTCCCCGTTCGGGGGCAACACCATCAGGTTATCCCGATCCTCCTCCACAGAAAGGCGCAGGACGTTCAAACCCGCCTTTCTGAGGTAATCATCCAGGAAGGAAACCACCTCTTCCTCCTTGCCCGACGGGCTGTAGATATCTATCATCTCCCGGAGCAGCTTTCTCAATCGCTGGCGATCGATGTGCAGGCCTGACTGGACCATGGCCGACTCTCCCTGCGGTTTCCCGTCTCTCAGTCCTCAGTAAGCTGTAAACTCAAATAGACGTGGTCCTGGGGCGAGCAAAACCCGCACTTTTCAAAGAAACGCAACGCATCTTTATTCCGGGCCTCCGTGTCCACGAGCAGCATTCGCGCCCCCTCTTTTTCCATGACCTCGCGGAATGCCGCAAAGAGCCTCTGGCCGATGCCCCGCCCCCGTAGCGTCTCGCTCACCCCGAACCAGACGAGATAGCCGTATCGCCGTGGCGAATTCCTTTTGTCGATGATAGTTGCCAGGACAAACCCCACCACACGCCCGTCCAACTCGGCCACCAGGCATGAGCCGGGATCGTTCCGGTATAGATCGATCACCTCGAACTCATCCCAGGTCCTGTAAAGGCTGGGGGATTCGGAGAGCGTGAAAAGCTTCTCTCCCAGTTGGAAGACAGGGCCCAGGTGTTCGATCCGCATGGTGCTGATCTTCACTGCTCGTTCCTCGCCATTATTTTTATTTGCCATTTTTTCGGCTGAGTGCATGGTTCCACAAATACGATTAAATGTTCTTATTTCCATTCTTCGTGAACTTCGTGATCTTCGTGGTATAAAAAGCATCTGTTTCACCACGAAGGACACGAAGGAGACAGTGGTAAATTTTGAATGTTATTTGTCACATTACTTAGTTTCCATCCAGAAATGGTCTTTTTTGCCAATCTCGGCGTCAATCTGCGAGGTTGCTTGTGCGGCGTACTTCAGTACGCCTCCGCGCAACCTCTTGATTTCCTTGATCTTGACAAAAAATCCTCATTTCTGAATTGGAAACTTGCTAGTGCCAAAAAAACGTTTATGGGTGGGCACTACTTATGGAATCATCCGGCTCTATTCGCCGAGAGTTCAGCCATGACTTCATCGAATCTACAGGCTATCATGTTTTCGTATTCCTTACCGAGGTAGGGACGGTTGTTGTAGAGGTACCACTTTGTACCGTCCCAGTAATCCCTCAGTTCCTGGGGGTCCTGCATGCTTTCCAGCAGCCGCTCGATCTCCTCCAATTTCTGGCGCTTGAGATCGTCCTTTCGCAGTTCGTAAAGGTCCCGAAGCTTGCTTCGCTGTTCTTCGGTGAATCCGATGTCCAGGGCACGGTCTTCCAGGTCCGTGTAAAGGCCGTGGATCTCCGTGAAATCCCCCAGCAGCCCCATCTGTTTGCCTGCCTGGTCCAGCATCATGTCGGTGATCTGTTCAAGCCTGCGATCAAAGGCCCGCTCCAGGTCGATCTCGTAGTCATCCGTGTAGAATGGAATTTTGCGAAGGGTCTGAAGGGAGTAGTGAAAGTAGTTCTTGAGCTGGTCCAGGTTGGTGATGGAGTCCATGTAGGAGACCTTCTTCCCAATCTTGACACGGTCGATGAAGTCCAGGGTCAGCAAGCGTGTGTTCTCGTCCACGCGGAGCAAGAGACCGACGCCCGCCCGCAGGAAACGATCCACCTGTCGTGGGTTGCCCCACAGTTCTTCGGCCGTGAACCCGTTGAAAAAGTCGTTCAGGGCCTCGTATCTTCGGCGGATCTTGGGCATGATTTCGAGAAAGCTCAGGGAAATCGGGACGCCCGGCCGATCTTCGAAGCGAAGGGATCCCATAAGGGCCACGAGCAGTAGCTTTACCTGGTTCTGGTAGCTCAGGTAGCGGCTCACATTTTCGAAGCCGAACAGCCGCACCTGATCTCCTGTCAATCGGTTCAGGATAAAAAGCCGCAGGCTCCCGGACAGTTTCTGTAGGCTTCGGTGGATTCGAAAGGCCTCATAAAGCTCCCTCTCGAAGGTGGGGTAACCGATGCCGGAAAGCCTCCTTTTGTTGTAAATGTAGCGCATCGGGACCTTCAGGATGAGCCTGGCCAGGTCCGGAAACCGAACGGTCTTGATCCCGCGAAGTCTAAAAATCCGCTCCAGCGCGGAGATCCACCGGCCGGCCTCCAGATCTTCTTCGTAGTTTTCCCCGCTTTCTTCCCATGCATCCAGATAAGCCGTAGGCGTAAGGTTGTCCGGCAGCCCCTCCTCCCTGTATGCCTTCAAGGCGCGATACAGCCTCCCGCCCCTAAGGAGGTCCGCGTCCATATGCTCGTCGAAATCGACCGACCCCGCCATGATTCGATGACACAAGGTGCGTACACGGAAGAGTTCTCCTGCCAGGTCCTCCAGAATGAGATCTTCGCGAAGGGACGAGAGCATGATGAAGCTGTTGACGAAGAAGGCATCGAACAGGGCCTTGTCGTTGAAAGACGCGACCTCCCGCAGGGCACGGTAATCAAACTCTCCCCTGAGGATATGATGCATGAAATCGTGGTACCGGACCAGGGTAATCATGTATGATCGAGCCTGCTCGTCCATACCGAAACGCTCCGGTATGTTTTCCTCCTCCAGAAACCTGGCCCCTGCCCCTGCGTGCTCCACCGGGTGGACCCTGTCCGCATATCGCCTTCGAAGCTCCGGGACGCGCCCCAGGTCCTGAAACACAAAGGACTTGATCAGGGCGTCGAAGAGCGGCGGGTTCTCTCTCAGACCGTCCACGATGGCCTCCAGCTCCTCGATCTGAAGGTCGCTGACGCCTATAGTGCCGGCCGTCATGGGGCCGAACTCGCGCTGAGCCAGCTTATGCAGCAGCCGGGTGTCCTGAAAATCCTGGCTTTCCCTGCGAACGAGGGCCTGAACCTTGCGGGTGTTGCGTAGAATATAATCAATGGGAGAGGAGTTGAGGTACATATTCCCTGCGAGATCCAGGTGTTCGAGCCCTGTCAATTCCGGCAGGAAAAACCGGAAAAGAGACCGCGCATGAAGGAAAAGGGCGTTGATGTCCGTATACAGGTTTTCGGCCTGAAACAGGACGGCTTGAAGAGTGCTTCGAAGCCGCTCCCGAACATCGGTCACCCTTCGAAACCATGCTCGCTGCCGCTCCGGGAGCCGGAAACCCTCTGCGTGTTCCTCGTGGTAACTGAGGAGGTCAGGGTGGTTCCGGTGGAAGGCCTCCAGCTTTGAGAACAATGCGTCCACTTCCTCGAGGGTTTCCGACGTGATCTCCGCGATACCGCTGCCCGAAAAGGACCTGACAAGGCGGTCCAACCGCTCGATCACCTCGTCCACATCGATACAGTACAGGTCCAGGGACTGGGTCCGCGCGTCGATTATGAACTGGAATCCCGTGCCGATGACAAAGCCGGCACCGCTCTGGTACAGGTGTTCGCTGAAGCTGGCCAGGGTATCCAGGTCCAGGTAGGCCGTGTTGATGGAGCCGGCCTCTTCCTCCACGCGCTTGACCCGGTCGGCCATTTTACCCGGCGGGGTGTCGCCCAGGATCGGGTTGAAATTGATGACCTCTCCGCGGGACACGTTGACTGCAATCCATAGAAGAATAAAGGCCTGCCGGCTGTCCATCCTTTCGAAGATGTGTCCGGTGCCGTGGAACTCCACGTTCAGGAACTTACGATAAAAAATGGGCAGGGCCAGAGGATCGTCTTTCAGAAAAAGCTCCTCGAACTCCTCGATCGCCCTTATGAGCTTAAGGATGTTCTCAATTTTCTGAAGCTTGTCCGGATCATAATCGGCCAGGCTTTCTTTTTCCATATCGCCCTTCAGGCGCAGTTCGGCCCAACTGTCAAGGAACTCGAAATGATCCACGAGATCCATGAGCTTAAGCACCTTCCGGACGATCATGTTGTGAATGCCGCCCATCTGGCTGATCTTCTCGTCAAGCAGGCGGTCCCAGTCCATCTCCCGGTTGGTGACTACACGGACGACTGATTCATAGAGATCGAAAAGCTCGGCCAGGTGTTCGGATCTCAACTCACTTCCACGTGAGGCCACGGTCTCGGCCATAGTCATGAGGCGGCAGTAGCGCAGCAGGTTCAAGGCCCTGCCCTGCTCTTCCTTGCGAGCCAGATCCGAAAGGGGCTTCAGGGCCTTTTCGGTCATCTTTCCTGAAAGGACCCGCCCCATAGTCGTGTGTCCCGCGACAATCAGGTAGATCTCTCGAAGCTCTCCGGCGCTCAGCCCGAAAAATGGAAGTACTTCCAGATGTTGGAGGATCGGCGTATTCGCTCCCTCAATGCCGTCCGGGTTCAGGTAGGAACGGACCCGCTCCAGGGTCTTGACCCTGGACATAAGACGAAGGACGTCGTTGAGCCCCGCATATCTTCTGCGTCTGTTCTCAAAGGGTTGCCGAAGGCGGGCCATGAAGACCTCGGGCAGGCCTGAATAGAGCTTGCTCTTGATCTCGCCCAGCACCTCGAGCGTCCCCAGTACGTACTCGAAGGAGTCCCGGTAGTCGGCCAGCAACTCCAGCGGACAGCCGGCCAGGCGGGACTTGTCGATCTCTGCTCGGATGGCATCGAGCTCCACGACCAGAGGTTTCTTCTGTCCCAGGTAGGTCAGCTTGTAACGGGGTGCCAACCCGGCGGCCGAGAAACGCCTGCGCCACTCGGACTTGAGCGGGGCGGGAAGCAGCCGCTTGAAAGAGATCTCGTCGAAAAACACGGACAGCAGCCGGTTCCAGGTCTTTTCCTGGTCATGGTCAACATCTTCATCCAGCCTATAATTCAGGTACGGGAGGGACGCCAACTCGTCAGTTGTCATATCATCCAGGTCCCTGTGGCCCAGGAGCCTGTCTATGACCTCCTTTTCCACGTACACGCCCCGCAGGTATTTCTGAAAATCAAAGGCATGAATCCGCTCTGATCGGTCCCGGACCTGGTATTTCCGTCGAGTACGAAAAATATGGCTGAAGAGCAGGAACTTCTTCTTCTCCTCATTGGTCTTGAATGTGACTTTGACGCTCTGGTTCGTTTTCTGGGCATAGTGATTGGCAATAATATAGATCTCACCGTCCGGTTTCAGAGCGCGGTAGATCTTTCCCAGAAGATACCGAACGTATCTGTCCCTGCCTGTCTTGGATAGGTTGCCGCCAAACTGCCCGAGAAACCTCTCCATGACCAGGACCTCATGAGGGTCCCTGGTGAGGATTACCAAATCCAGGGGCTCCTTGTGTATTCGGAGCTTTTCGAGGGAATCGAAAACAACGAAACTGTGTTCCTTGAACCTTAGGGACAGATCATTGATCAGGAGATCGTCTGCATGGGTAATCAGGCCGATGCGATGGCTTTCCTTGAGAAACTTCCGCCGGTGAAAATCAATCACTTTGCTGATTTCCTCGGCCTTATAACGAATGTTGCTGATTGTCACTGAGACCAGGTGCGCGGGCACCAGGTAGAAGGGCCTTCCCTTGCGGGTGAAGCGGATCAGGAGACCCAGGCTCTTGTAGATTCGATTCAGCTCCCGGTAATGCCTGCGGATGTAATCGGAATCGTCTTCTGAAAAGGATTGGAGGAGTTCGAGATCCTCGGGGCTAAGCCGATCACTCACCTCGAAAAGGCCGAACCCGTAAGCATTGCCCCCGAATCGGCTCTCTATCTGTGAAGGGTGCCTGTGGGCGGCGAATGTCCCGGCAGGGATATCGCCGGGATCGATTCCCAGGGATTCGAAGGATTCCGGTGGAATGAACCCGAAGGGGTCCTCGCGCCACCAGGTCTTCTTGTTGGGCGTCTCTACGGTATCCATATCGCCGGCGGTCTTTCGCAGTATGTCCTCAAGGGCTTTACCCTTATGCGGGTGGGGAAATAAGTTGCTACGTATGCACCATGACACTTGCTTCGGCACGGCACGGGGCCGTGTCGCCGGCTCCGGAGTCCGTGGTTTTCTTCCGCTCCCTCCGCTCCCGGCCTGGGTCATTGCCGGGCGGTTACGACCGCAATGACGAAGGCCTCCCGCTTATGTACGCGTAAGTCAAACCCCGGCCTCCTGCGCCGCGAGCCCATCCATAAGGCGAACTATGGAGTGGTTTCACGGTAAATATACCACGTCCCACCCCGGCTGGAAAGACCGCGCACTTCACCTCTCACCATCATCCCAACTCGTGTGATCAGTGTTGTTCGTGGTGATATAAAAATCCGCACTGAAAGACGGGCACACTCCATGAGTTCAAAACGCCACAGGGACGGGGGGGCACCCGTCCCTGTGGCCGTTGGCATGAAATCATGATCCATCCCTTTTTCAGGACGGTCCTAGTCGAGCTTACGGAAGGCCTCCTTGCGGCCCGTGTACTTCTCACGCATCTGGGGCTTCATGAGCTTGCCGGTGGGGTTCCGCATGACCTGATCAAAAACGATTTTACGTGGAAGCTTGTAGGTGGCCAGCTTGGTCTTGGCGAACTCTATGACCTCTTCCTCGGTCATGGTCTCGCCCTCTTTGACCTGCACGATGGCCATTACAATCTCCACCAGCCGGTCGTCGGGGTACCCTATGCACGCCACATCGTCGATCTTCGGGCTCTCCATGAGGGCGTCCTCGATCTCCACCGGAAAGATGTTCTCTCCGCCGCTGGTAATCATGTCCTTCTTGCGGTCCACGATATAGAAATAGCCCTCTTCATCCGTCTTCAGGAGATCTCCCGTGTACAGCCACCCGTCCTTCAGGGTCTCCGCGGTCATCTCCGGATTCTTGAAGTATCCCTTCATCATGCGCGGCGTGCGGAAGGTGAGTTCCCCCACCTCCTCGGGCGGAACCTGCTTCCCCTCGAAATCCACCAGCATGGCCTCGACACCGAAAGTGGGCTTGCCGATTGAGCCGGGCTTTCGCAGCACATCCTCCGGGTAGAGGTTGAAGGTGCCCCCTCCACCGCCCTCGGTAATGCCGTATATATTGGAGACAGCGGGGGGCAGATTGTCCACCAGGCCCTTCATTACCTCGAACGGGACCGGTTGCGCGCCGATCTCCAGATATTTCCAGCGTGACAGGTCATAATCGGCCAGGTTGATTTCGCCCTTCTTGATGGCGTTCAGTATCGCCACGGCCACGGGCACGACAAAGAGGATATCGGTACCCTTTTCTTCGGCCAGGGCCTCGATGATCCAATTGGGCTCCCTGAATTCCCGAAGCAGGGTGCCTGTCGCCCCTGTCGCATAAAACGGTGCCCAGAGGAACATGGTTCCGCTGTGATAGAGGGGAAGGAAAAAGACGTAGTTGTCGTTTTTCTGGACGAAATAGCTCATCCCGTTGCCGATGGCGGTATGGTTGAGGGAGTAGTGGGTGTGGAGAACCGGCTTGGGCTTGCCCGTGGTCCCCGAGGTGAACATCATGGCCAGGTCGTGGGAATCGTCCACTTCCACCATGGCCTCGGATTCGTCATCGTATGCATCCAAGACCTTGAAGTCGATCATATCGCCCGGGACCTCAGGCCCCACGCATATGTACTTTTCCACCGTGGTGAGGTCGCCTTGCACGGGCTGAACCACAGGCAGGAACTCGGACCCCAGGAAAAAGATCTTAGGATCGCAAACGCCCGCGGCATAGAGTATGTCGGCGCCGACGAAACGAAAGTTCAGAGGGACGATCACCGCTCCCAGCTTGATGATACCGTAGTAGGTGATCAGCCACTCAAGCGAATTATTCTGGAGGTGCATGACATAGTCACCCTTTTTCACCCCCAGCTCCTTGGAAAGGTAGTTCGCGGTGCGGTTAATGGCGTTGTTGAATTCCTTCCACGTAAGGGTCCTTCTCAGGTCCTGGGAAGGGGTTCGCTCTATCAGGCAAACCTTGTCGGGCAGGTGGCGAGCATTGATCTTGGCGTATCTGGCGTAGTTCATGAGACCGAATCCTCCTTATTGGGCAAATCCCATCGCGCGGGGCGGCAACTCGTCGCGGATGGCGAACCCGGTATACGTTCCTTTCAATGCCGGGTGCGAGACGTTGGACACGATGGCCTTATACTTGGCACCGGACGGGGCAAGCGCCGGCTTCCAGGCATCCAGGGGGTTCTTCGCTTGCGCTCACACTAAGCACAGGTTAACAGAAGACCCGCCAAACATATAAAGATAAAGCTGTCTTCTTCATGCCCACCCACACTCCTTTCTTGTCCTTGTAAGGTTATGAGAAACGAAGAAGTCCGCCTCACCTCTCTCCCGTTCAAGCCTTGTGATCGGGATTGAACCAGAGCGGCTATTACCTGTCAAGTCAATTCAGCTACATCTCAGCTACAATATAAGCCTTTTGTAGCCATACTCAGGGCCGTTGTTCCGGTCCCGGTGCATGCCCGGCACTTCTCCAGGCGACCGGTTTACAGTCCTTGCATTTTCGGGGGTGCACATCACACTCCGGACCAAATGAGAAACCATTAACACCTGAACAGCCTTTTCTTCGGCCGTAGGCAATAAAGCCTCTCTTGAACGTGTGCTGTGTTCGAAAAAATGTGGTCAGACGTTCAACCCAACACGCCGGCCGTGCTTCAAGCGGCTCTGGACCTCCTTGCTCACCTGGTAGGTCCTGCTGAACTCGGACCAGAACTTCCTGTCCTTGTCCTTCCAGTCGGAGCCGAACTTGTCGTTGAAGAACTCTTCCAGCCGGTCGAACAGGAGTTTCCACGTGGGCTCGCCTGATTCCATGGCGCCCAGCAGCTCATCGAGAATTTCCTCCAGCTCAGCGAGCTTCTCCTTGGGCAGATAGGAAATTGCACCGCGCCTTATGGACTCGAGAAGGGTGTCGGCGCTCAGGGCGTGGGCGGTCAGCATGACGGCCGGGATGTTTCTATCCACGGCCTTCTCGAGAAGCTTGAGACCGTCGACGCCCATGATGTCCAAGATCGCCAGATCATAGTTGTTTTCGTCAAGCTTGTCCATTGCGGTATTGTAGTCCTGAGCCTTGTCCACGTAGGCCTCTTCGAGGGCCTCTGCTATCGTATCCAGGACGTCCTTTTCATCGTCCACGGCCAGTATGTGCTTACCCCCCAGGCGGGATGTCTTCTCGGGCATTGCTGCTCCTCCTCTGTGGTCAAAAAAGCCCTGACTCACACTTGTATCCACCGGGGAAAAAGCGCCCCCGGGCCGGCCCAAGCCGCGTTGCCCGGGGTAGAAAACGTATTGCGGTCAGGTTCTGTAGGTTGCGATGAAGTATACGGAAGCACGAAACCTCTTGTCAAGACCAGTTGCACCCCTTCCTGCGGCTTATTTATTTTTTGGCAAAAACCAATTGATTCCGATCATGGGAAGCTGATGATTTATAGCAAAAGTGAGTTACGGTGTGTCAGTGCCGGTGCCGGTGAAGACAGAAAATGCTTAATTCATGGCTCCTGTCCGTACCCAGACAACTCAACAACCCTAACCCGCAGGGTTCCCAACCCTATCACCTATTCAAGCTACACCTCATCAACTAGACAGCTGACAGTTCAACAGCCTCACTGCTTAACAGGCTAGCAGATTAAATGCGTTTCAAATTAATACATTAATAGATTACCTTCTTAACTGTTTAACAACTTGATTCTTCGCGGCCTCGTATGGTATAAATAAGAGCAAGAAGTGATGCAAAAATAAATCCGCCCTGACCTCCGGCACAAAGGACTTGACAGGCCTTTAGTGCCGGGGTATCAAACGCTCATGAATGAATGGTCATTCACTGCCCGTTATGAAACAGAATAAGAACAAGGAAAAATACCTGCGCATTATCGGGGCCGCCACACGCGTGTTCGCGCGGCGAGGGTTCTATCAGGCCAAGGTCTCGGAGATTGCGAGGGAGGCCGGTGTTGCCGACGGTACTATTTACCTCTATTTCGAGAACAAGGACGACATCCTGATCTCCCTGTTCGAGGAACAGATGAAAATCGTCCTCTCCAATATGAGGGAACAAATCGCGGCCACGGAGAGCCCCGTCGAAAAGCTCGAGCGTTTCTCCCTGTCTCACCTCAAACTGATCGAACAGAACAAGGACATGGCCGAGATCATCCAGGTGGAACTCCGGCAGAGCAGCAAATTCATGAAGAGCTACAAAAACGAGCACTTCGCAGAGTACCTGGACCTGATTGCCGACATTGTCCGAAAGGGACAGCAGGACGGCCTTTTCAAGAAAGACGTGGTCCCCGACCTGGCCAAGCGGGCCCTTTTCGGGGCCCTCGACGAACTGTCCCGATACTGGGTATTGTCAACCCGCAGAAAATATGATATTGAGACCGCGGCCAAACAGATCAGTGAGACCTTTCTGTACGGCCTGGTGGATAACCCCGGCAGGACGCCGATGGAATTTAAAGGAAAACGGGAAAGGAGGTTGCGGTGAAAATTATAGCCTGCATCAAGCAAGTCCCCGATACGGAGACCCAGATCAAGGTGGCTCCGGACGGGACATCAATTGCTCAGGAAGGCATTAAGTGGGTTATGAACCCTTACGATGAGTTCGGTGTGGAGGAAGCGCTTCAGCTCAAGGAGAAGTTCGGCGGGGAGGTCATTGTCGTCGGCCTCGGTCCCAAACGTGTGACCGAATCCCTGCGGACCGCCCTGGCCATGGGTGCCGACAAGGCCATCCTCGTGACGGACAACGCCCTCGAGGGGAGCGATGCCACGGCCGTGGCCAAGGCCTTGGCAGCCGCCGTCAAGGACCTCGAATACGATATCATATTCGCCGGACAGCGGGGGGTTGATGACGACCAGGGCCTGGTAGGCGCATCCCTGGCCGAGTTCCTGGGGGTTCCCCACTTTCCGGTGATCACCAAGCTGGAAGTCTCTGAGGACGGATCTTCCGCCAAGGCCAACCGCCCGGTCGAGGGACAGACCCTGGTCCTGGAATCGCCTCTTCCCACCGTGGTAACGGCCCAGAAGGGACTCAACGAGCCCCGCTATGCGTCCCTCCCGGGGATCATGAAGGCCAAAAAGAAACCCCTCGAGGAAAAGTCCCTGGCCGACCTGGGTCTGGACCCCTCTCAATTCGGGACCGCGGCCCGCAAGCTCAAGGTCATCAAGCTCACGCCTCCGCCTGAACGCGAGGCGGGAAAGATCGTCGAAGGCGAGTCCCCGGATGAAAAGGCGGCCGCCCTGGCCAAGCTCCTGCACGAGGAAGCCAAGGTCATCTAGCTTTCGACACGAACGGCTTATCGGGTATTCAAAGGCCCGAGAGCCTTTCCCATACATCGATTCAAAGGAGACTGAGAAGATGGCACAAGGAGTAATGGTAATCGCCGAACAGAGAAGTGGAGAGATCCATAAGATATCCTTTGAGGTCGCCAGCGAAGGCCGGCGGCTCGCCGACGCCCTGGGGCAGGATCTGACCGCGGTCGTGCTGGGGGCCGGCGTCAAGGAAAAGGCCGCTGTTCTTGCCCAATACGGCGCGGACAAAATCATCGCGGCCGACGACCCTCAACTTGAAAACTACACAGCGGACAACTACGTCCCGGTCATCGCCGAGCTCGTCAAGGCCAACGAACCGGCCATACTGCTGCTCGGGGCATCCTCCATGGGCAAGGACCTCTCAGCAAGACTGAGCGCCCGGCTGGATGCAGGCATGGCCCAGGACTGCATTTTATTCGCCATAGAGGACGGCAAGCTCACGGCCGTCAGGCCGATTTACGCCGGCAAGGCCTACGCAAAGGTGACCTTCAGCGAGGACAGTGTACCACAGATGGCCACGGCCCGGCCCAACGTCATGGCGGTGGCCGAGCCGGACACAGGCAGGTCGGCAGATGTGACGGAGGCTCCGGTCAAACTGGACGAAGGGGCCCCCAAAGCCAAAGTGGCCGAGATCATCAAGGATGAAAGCGGCAAGGTGGACCTCACCGAGGCGGACAAGATCGTGTCCGGCGGCCGAGGCATAAAGGGTCCCGAAGGGTTCCAAATCCTCGAGGACCTGGCCGATGCGGTGGGCGGCAGCGTAGGGGCTTCCCGGTCCGCCGTGGACGCAGGATGGCGACCTCACAAAGACCAGGTCGGACAGACCGGCAAGGTTGTCTCACCGAACCTCTATATCGCATGCGGAATCTCCGGGGCGATTCAGCACCTGGCGGGCATGAGCACCTCCAAGGTCATAGTGGCCGTCAACAAGGACCCCGATGCGCCCATTTTTCAAAAGGCCGACTACGGCGTGGTGGACGACCTTTTCAAGATCGTGCCGGTACTTACCGAGGAAGTCAAAAAGGTCATGGGGTAAACAGCCCCGCCTCGTGATCCCGAAAACAGGGGCGTCTCTTCACCGGGACGCCCTTTTTGTCGGACGCAGAATGTGCCATGGGAACTGTCTTTAACGTGAACCCCAACGGCAAGGATCACCGGCACGAAGAATGGGTGTCCGGGGCATCCGTTTGCGTTTTGTTTTTCCAGTTCTGGTTGCGGCTGCGCCGCGCCGTATGATTCGTGGAAAAAAAGCGAATGCAGAGGACACCGGAACAAATCAGCCCTGAGGAGTCTAACAATTTAGTTGACAGCTTTTATAAGCGGCCTATACTAAAGGGTCATCGAGTTGAAACGGCGGTGTAGCTCAGTCGGTCAGAGCATACGGCTCATATCCGTAGCGTCACTGGTTCGAGTCCAGTCACCGCCACCATTTTTTAATCAAGGGTATTGACATTATTGAAGCCGGTCTTATTTTTTCATCGCCGAACACATCGGCTCCCGGGTGAGCTGTAACATGAATGCCAAGGCCTGTTTCAGAATCGAAGAGATCAAGACCGCCGGTGACGCGCTCGACATTGCAGAAGATCGAACCGGAGGTCACTACAAGCTCTCCTTCACCCAGTGGAAACGCCACCGTTACGGCGTAAAGACTCTTGCAAGCCTGTGCAGGCACGAGATAGCCCCCGAACCGGCCTTCGCCGTCCTGAACAAGTATTCCGATGCAGGGCATACATATGACCGGCACGGCTGGAAACAGGATTTCTATTCCATATGCCTGCAGGACCATCGAATACTGTCGGCCATGGAAAGGGATGAAAAACTGAGCCTGTTGCCTCTACTGGTCTATGTCTTTACCCATGAGCTTGTTCACATCGTTCGTTTCTGCAATTTCGCTCAGCGCTTCGACATAACCGGCGAGGACAGGGAACGTGAAGAAAAAATCGTCCACGCCATTACCCTGGAGGCCTTGAAGGGGCTTTCTTTGAACAACCTCGAGTACATACTGGACGCCTACCGGTCTCACGGCTTTTTCGCCAGAGGGGCCTGTTAATCAATACGAAGTCAGGGAGGTGGCGCATCATGCCCATTTACGAGTACGAGTGCACAAAATGCGGTCATCACGAGGAAGTCATGCAAAAAATCTCCGATCCCCCGCTCGCCGAATGCTCCGAGTGCCACGGGGCCATGAAAAAGCTCATGTCCATGAACTCATTTCATCTTAAGGGATCGGGCTGGTATGTGACCGATTATGCCGGCAAGAACAGATCACCCGCCGCATCCTCGAGCCCATCGGAGGGTTCCGAAGGATCAGCAAAGGCGAAGGACGCTGGTGCGTCCTCGAAAACCGAGTCCAAGGCCTCGTCCGCGAAGGCCTCCAAAGAAAAGGGATAGGTAAAAAGGCCCATGAAACGTTTCGGAAGCGGGAACGTTCAAGACAAAATAATTAATAGGCTGGAACGTCAGGAAAAGCAGGAGGCCTTCCAGCGCGATCGGGTCTTCCGATTCAAGTTACCGGAAATTCACAGCCGGCTGTCCCAGGTCCTGCTTATGGAAAAGGTGATCGAGACGGAAAATCCCTCAGCCGTGTCCGATCTCCTCCTCAAGGGCCTCAAGCAGGCCTTGAGGAGCAACGAGTTCGATCTCAAATACTTCGTCGCCCCCATCCGCGATCTCGTTCCCCGCCCCAACCTGTTTTCTCTGTATATCACCCAGTACATTCTCGAGGTCATAATGAACGACCCGTCGGTTATCGAGGTCTACGGCACGGATCAAGAGATCTACATGACGGTCAATCGTGTCATAGCCCAGATCAACCAGAACTTCGAGCGGGCCGAGGAGGAGATCCTGAAGCAGTTGGCCAAGGACAAGTCCCTTGTTCCCGGCTCCCGCGAGTACGACATCGCTCTGGACCAGATCTTCAGAAAAAAGATGGGCGAGCCTCAACAGGTCTGATCCCCGCACCTCTCCCCCTGCCGGGAATCCCTCTCCTCAAGGCGTTCCCGAATCCTTCTCAGGAGCAACCTCTTGTCTCCGGCCCATTCCGGGGCCACCAGATCGAGGCCGGGCGGGGGGTCCCCGGTGAGCCTCTGGATCACGACGCTTTCAGGAACCCGCTCCAAGACATCGACCACTATATCCACATAGGTCTCCCTATCCAGGCAGCTGAAACGCTGCTCCCGGTACTGCCGTGCCAGGGTGGTCCCGGCGGTAACATAAAGCCCGTGGATCTTCAGGCCGCTCACCGGGAGCCCGGCCACGAAGCAGGCCGTTTGCCGCATCATTTCGCGGGATTCGCGGGGGAGCCCAAGGATGATGTGAGCGCAGACATTCAGTCCCCGAAGGGCCGTTTCCTTAACCGCCCGCTCAAAGCAGGCCGTGTCATGGCCGCGGTTGATGGCCCTGAGAGTCTCGTCGTGGGCCGATTGAAGGCCGTATTCGACCCAGACCATAAACCGGTCCCGGAAGGACGCCAGCAGGTCCAGCACATCATCATCCACGCAGTCCGGCCGCGTTCCCACCGAAATCCCCACTACGCCCGGGTAAGCCAGGGCACGTTCATAAAGGGATCTGAGCACAGAGACAGGCGCGTATGTGTTCGTGAAGGACTGGAAGTAGGCGATAAACTTCCGTGCTCCGTATCGCCTGGACGCGAAAAGCGCCCCGCGACGAAGCTGCTCTTCGACGGACAGGCCTCCCTCCAGATATGCGCCGCTCCCCGACCCCCGGTGATCGCAGTAAATGCATCCTTTCGACGAAAGGGTCCCGTCGCGGTTGGGACACCCCAGACCCGCGTCCAGAGAGATTTTCTGGACCCTCTCGCCGAAGCATTCACGGAGGTAACTGTTGAAATCGCGGTATCGTCTCATGCACTAAAAAACACTTACAACCGTCCATAGAGAAGCCGGGGAGGATGCAACACGCCTCTTCAGGGGAAACCGTTCCTTCAATGTGTGCCTGAAGGAAAACGGCACCACACAAAGTGATGTCCACCGTCCACACAAACCTGTTCAGGAAAGTCCGACGAGCAGGCATTCCGGGCCAGATCACACCTTGCAACAAAGGGGCACCCTCCGGAATCGGTCTCTCCCGGTCCGATCGCCGTTTCAATCCTCCCTTTGGCCCCGGCAATCAGGAGTTTGGTGTAAGGATGGGCCGGACGGCCCATCACCTGCGCCGCCGGCCCCGCCTCGACAAGCTTTCCTGCCAACATGACACCGATTCGATCTCCGATCTTTCGGGCCAATCCAAGGTCATGGGTGATGAAAAGCATGGTGAGGCCCTTTTCGATCTGGAGATCAAGCATCATCTTGAGCACCTTGGCCTGAACGCTCGGGTCCAGTGAACTGGTGGGCTCGTCGGCCACGACCATAGAGGGTTTGGACACCAGAGCCCGGGCGATGCACACGCGTTGCAGGGCCCCCATGTTGAGTTCATGGGGATAGCGGCGAACAAACTCCGGTTCCGTGGAAAGGTGAACATCCTTGAGTGCCCCCAGAACGTGCTTTCGAAGCTCTCCTTTATCTTTTTCATATTTCTGAATCCTGAGAGGCTCAGCAACAATGTCGAAGACCGAAAACCTGTGGCTGACCGCTTGAGCCGGGTTTTGATGAATCACACCGATCTTCCCTGCCAGAGACCTGTAGTCATCCCTGATCCACCGGTCCATGTCCCTGTCTTCAAAAACCCGGCGACCGTTGTCAGGATCGAGAACCCCGGCTGCGATCATGGCCAGCGTGGTTTTGCCGGATCCGGTTTCTCCTATGAGACAAAAAATTTCACCGGCCCGCAATGAAAGATTCGTTGAGCCGAGGGCCTTGACACTGCCGTATTTCTTATCGACCTCTTTAAGATCGAGAGCGGTTACAATGCCTCCCCGGAGACACCGAACCTGGTGATTTTCCACCGGCAGCAGGGAAACGCCGTTCTCCGTGCAATCCTCCACAGCCTGGGTGCACCGGGGTTGAAAAAGACAGCCCCTGGGAGGCGAATGGCCGCTTTCATGATGAGACGCATTCCCTACCACGTGCGAGTGAGGCCTGACCGCCCCGTTGTTTTCCGGGTGGCGATGGATAACGCGATAAAATGCATCTCCCCGGATCCCCCCCAGATCCCGATGTGTCTCCAGGCTGGGGTATGAGCGACCCAGGGCCAGGGTATAGGGGTGTAGGGGGTAGGAAAAAAGATCTCTTGCCGGGAGGGTTTCCATTATCTGGCCGAGATAAAGCATAACCAGATCGTCAGCCATGTTCCTTGCCAGGTCCAGATCGTGGGTGATCAGAAGGATCGCCTTACCTTGATCCCGGGTATCCATGATGATACGGCTCACAAAGGCCTTGGACATTGCATCCAGGGCGGCTGTTGGTTCGTCCAGGATCAAAACTTCGGGATCCATAATCAGGGCCATGGCCAGGAGGGCCCTCTGGATCTCTCCTCCACTGAGTTCATGGGGAAAACGCCGGCTCAGTGAAGGGTTCAGCCCCATCCTCTCCAGGGCCTCATGAGCCCTTGTTCCGGCCTCCACCTTTTGTGCGGCATGGTGCCTGATCAGCGGCTCGGCCACCTGATCGACAATTCGGTGAACCGGGTTGAGGTTTTGAGGGCCGTTTTGAAAAAGCATTGCAACCTTGGACCAGCGGATTTCGTTCAGGCTCACCTCGCTTGCGCCCGGGATTTCCAGGTCACGGATTTTAACGCTCCCCTTGACCTCGGCATAATCCGGAAGGAGACCCATGACGGTCTTGCCGAGGGTGGTCTTTCCGGATCCGGACTCGCCCACAAGGGCCGTGATGCGACCGGGCTTCAAGCTCAGATTGACCTGGTCCAGAGCGAGCAGCGCATGATCGTTGTCCCTGTATGTCACACTCAATTCGTGGATTCTTACGCTCACAATGCTTCCCTTAATCTCGGATCAAACACCTTTTCCAGACTGACGGCCAGGAAGGTGACCGTCATAATCAGGAGGGTCAGACACAGGACGGGCGGAATAAGCCAGTTCCACCAGATATCCAGGTAATAGTACTTGAGGGCGTAGTTGATCATCATCCCCAGAGACTTGCGGGAAGGGTCAAAGAGCCCAAGGAAGCTCAGAGAGGCCTCCATGAACATGGCCATCCTGGCCTTTGCCGCAAAACCGATCAGGTAAAGCGGGAAAAGCTCGGGCATCATGTGACGTCCGATAATGTAGACGCCTGAAGCGCCCATCTGGCGTGCCGCCTGGATGTGCATGCTTTTCCTTATCACCAGGGCTTGCGCGCGGACAGCTTTTGCCGTGGTGGGCCAGGCCATGGCGGCAAGGAGCAGCCCCAGCATCACAGGGGAGGGGCGAAAAAAGGTGGCCACCAGTATCAGGACCATGATGGACGGGACAGCCAGTAGAATATCGGAGAGGCGCATAAGCACATTGTCCGTCAGACCGCCGAACCAGGCGCAGGTCAATCCGATGATCACACCGATCATCAGGGCGGTCACGCCGGTCAGCAGGCCGAATGCCACGGTGTTCCTGATTCCTAAAAGAAGCTCGGAGAATATGTCCATGCCGCCGTCATTGACCCCGAGCCAGTTTTCGAAAGAGGGGGGGCTTAAGGGCTGAAAGCGCATGTCATAAGGATCGTGCACGGTCAGCCAGGGGGCCGCGACGATGAGAAAGGCCACAACCAGTGCGAGCGCTGCGCCCGTCACGAACCAGGGATCGTTCGTGAGTTCTTTTCGTGCATTAAGATGCATGCTTCACCCGGGGATCGATTCGGCCGTAGACGAATTCCAGGCCCAGATTGACGAAAAGAACAACCAGGGAGGAGAAAAGTACGATGCCCTGGATGAGTGGAAGGTCACGCACGGCAATGGCGTTGAACAAGAGCGTGCCGAGGCCGGGATAGGCATAGATGGTTTCGACCACAAGGGCGCCTGTAACCATAAATGCTATTCTCAGGCCAAAGCGCGTGACCATGGGCAGAAGCGCGTTTCGTGCCGCGTGGGCGTAGCGGATCCGCAGCGGAGGAAGGCCCTTTGCCCTCGCCGTCTCCAGGAACTGCTGTTTGAGCACCATAACCATGCTGCCCCGGGCCAGCAGGAAGTTGCCGGGAAAGTAGGCGAGGAAAAGCGTGGCCAGAGGCAGCGCAAGGTGGCGCGACAGGTCCAGAAGCCACACCCCCCCGGAATAGTCCGCATAAGCGGTTTCACCGCCCGCCGCGGGGAGCCAGCCCAGGTGGAGGGCGAAAAGCAGCAGCAGGATCACTCCGGTCCCGATCTCGGGAACCCCTTCCAGGATAGTCATGGACCCGACTCCGGCCCTTTCCACTATACCGCCCCGGTGCCAGGCCGCCTCCACGCCGGCGATAAAGCCCAGAATCATGGAGAGGAGGTGGGCTCCGCCCATGAGCAGGACCGTCCATGGGAGGGCCTCCAGGATCAGGCCTGAAATGGGTGTCAGGAAGGCATAGGAGTATCCCCAGTTGAGGGTGAATAAGTCGGCCAGGTACCGGCCGAACCCCGGCCGGTCCGTGTAATACGCTCTCAGATCCTGCTCCTGATCTGCGGTCAGGGTCACGTGGGAGCTCGAATACATGGCGGTGACAAAATCGCCGGGCAGCCATCGGGGCAGGCTGTAACTGGCATACATCATTACCAGGGCCGCAAGGAGGTAGGCTATAATATATTGTCTGCGACTGCTTCTGTTCATGTGTTCATGTCACTTGATCAGGGACATCTTGTTCTGGGGGATGGGGATGCCCTTGCTTATTCCCCCCTTGGTGTAAAACCAGACGATCCCTTTGTCGGGGTTGTAGGCGGCCATGGAATCCGGATAGTACAGGGATATGGCCGGCAGTTCGTCTGCATACACTTCCTGGGTCCTGTGAACTATCGCTTTTCTCCGATCCTCATCCATTTCCAGCATCTGTTCCTCAATGAGCCTGTTCAACTCCGGGTCGCCATCGTAACGCGCACTGTTGACCGACCCTGCGCCATACTTGGAAGAGATCATCTCACTGAGAATCCTCGCGTCACCGCCTATCCCGCCGTGACCGGAGACGGCGAGATCAAAATCCCAGTTCCTGACCTTGCTGTCGGTGGTCGCCTGCTCCAGGTTGACCAACTCCACACGAATACCTGCGTTTTCAAGCTGCCTCTTGATCACCTCCCCATCCCTGTCCGCCATGCTCTGACCTGCCACGGTGATGTTGGAGGAGAGGACTTCAATTTTCAGGGGTTGTCCGTCCTTTTGGTAAAAGCCGTCATCTCCCTTTTCATATCCCACGGCCTCGATGAGGGAGCGGGCTTTTTGAGGATCAAAGGCGTAGGAAGGAGTGTCGGGATTGTACATATCGTGGTCAATGGAAAGAAGTCCGCAGGAGGCCGGCGTACCGAATCCCCTGTGGGACTTGTCTATGATCTCCTGCCGGTCGATGGCAAATGCCAGTGCCTGACGAAAGCGCTTGTCATTGAAAGGCGCGTTCTTGTGGTTGATCATAAGCTTCTTGTTCCACCCGCGCTCGTCAAGTATCACCACGAGACCTTTCTGTTTCAGAGGTTCGGCCATGTCGGGTTGGATGCTGGAAAGGTCCACCTGGCGGGTGGACAGGGATACCATGGGTTGGCCCGCCCGGACGTATATGAGCCGATCGGCCTTGGGCCGACCCTGGTAATAGCCCTCAAAGGCCTCATATAGATACGTACCCTGGGCCTTGTTGAAATCAATGAACCTGTAAGGACCGCTGCCGATAAAGGCCTTGGGGTCATTGTATGCTTCGGGTTTTTCCACCGATTCCCATATGTGCCTGGGCATGATGGGCATGGTGCCGCCGATATCGGAAAGGAAAGGGGCGTAAGGTCTCGAGAGGTAAATAACGACCTTGTTGGGGCCCCGAGCCTCGGCTCGGCCTATGTCATCGACCGTAACCCACCTGTACGGATATTTCTTGAAATACTCGATGGTGAAGACCACGTCATCGGCCGTAACCGGCCGCCCGTCGTGCCATTCGGCCTTGGGGTTCAAATTGAATGTGAAGGCCGTTTCGGCCGGATCATAGGACCATGACTCGGCCAGGGCGGGCACGTATCCTTCCTTGTCCTTCCAGATCAGGGTGTCGAAGACCCAGCTCATACGCACATACCCGGGACCGCGGGGATAATGCCGAAAGGGGTTGGGATAACCCCAGTCGCCCTTGCTGTCGGCTATACGGACCTCGGGAATTCGATCTCCGGCCTGCAGGAACGAAAATGCCGGCAATCCCACGATCAAAAAAAGGACAAGGAGCGCGAGCGCCGAAGTCTTCCTTGCTATAACCATCTTGTTGATCATTACCTGCTCCTTGTTCTCAGGCACAACCCCTGCAGAGCCGCCGGCCGGCCAGGTCCACCATCCTGGACGGCATGGTTGGCTCTCCGCAGGCCTCGCACCTCACGGATGGTTCGATAACGGCCTTGGCCGGAAGGTCCGTGTCCACGGGTTGAATGGAGAAAAGGGCCTCAAAGGGCTTATCAAGTATCTCTTCACACTTTTGCCGGTGTCGGGCCCAAAAGGCGTTGCGCTCCTCTTCCGTGGCCGTGCCTTCGTGAATTCTTCGAAGCAACGCACGATGCCCGTCATCCAGCCACAAGGCCCCATCTTTGAGGGCCATGCGCACCCCTTTTCCCGAACGCCTTTCCAGAAGAGTAAACGCCTGTTTGCCGTGGTCCTTGTGGATCAGGTTACCCTTGCCGAAGGTACACCCGGTCAACACCTGAACAGCGTCAACCCCGCAGGCATCGGTCTCCACTACGGCCACCAGTTCCTCGTCCTCGGCCCGGTTTTCCCGAAGCCACGCCATGCCGGCAACGGCCGCGCGATACCCTATGGCGAGACCGGGGCAGACGTGTCCGTGAAAATCGGCACACCGCTGGAATGCCGCCCGGCCCTCCTTTTTTTCATTACTCATGGCTGTTTTCTCCTTTTTTAACTGGTGCCCATCCAGAAACGCTTTTTGGGGCACTAGCAAGTTTCCAATTCAGAAATGAGGATTTTTTTGTCAAGATCAAGGAAATCAAGAGGTTGCGCGGAGGCGTACTGAAGTACGCCGCACAAGCAACCTCGCAGATTGACGCCGAGATTGGCAAAAAAGACCATTTCTGGATGGAAACTAGCTGAAATGGAATATCCGGCATAAAAAAAGGCCACGACCGCCCGTCTCCCATTCTGGAGCTCGGCCTTCGTGGCCCTGAATCCCGTGTTTGTTCTGTTTTAAATGACTAGAGAAGACGGCTTCTTGCCGTCAATCTAAAGATTTTACCCCCTTCATTAACATATTGTCAAGGGTTCTTCGGACAAGACTCCGACAGCGGCCGCTTCCTCTTTACCAGGGGAACGACAATCGAAGCGAAGTTACAGGTCCAGGCCACGGCAATTCAGCAGGTGACCATGAAGAAAGAGGCGGGGCCGGGCCCCGCCTCTTGGATCACCGCTCAAACGCATCGGCTACTTCGGGCCGTTCCCGCCGCCGTTCCCGCCGCCGTTGCCTCCTGCGTTGCCGCCGCCGTTGCCTCCTGCGTTGCCGCCTGCGTTGCCCTGGCCGCCTGCATTGCCGTTACTTCCTGCATTGCCGTTGTTTCCGGCGTTGCCATTGTCTGCACCGGCTGAACCGGACCCGGCTGCGGCAACCGCCATGCCTCCTTCACCGTGACCAAAGGCATTGCCGTTCCCATTGCCGCCGCGTCCTGCGGCCATGCCGGCATGGCCCAGGGCAAGCCCGTTTTCTCCTAAGCCCTTGCCGCCGGCCGATCCATGACCTAAAGCAAGGCCCTGACTGCCTCGAGACGTACTCATGCTCGTAGCATCCGACGAGTCGGAGTTCCCCCCATGTGCATGAGCGTGTGCATGACCGTGACCGAGCCCCAGGGAGCCCGGATGAACCCCTATGGACATGGCAATAACACCCCACCCCATGTCGTTTCCACGCATCGCGGCAATGCTCTCCACGCTTATGTCCGCAGCCGCCGCAATGGCCGCCGCTGTATCAGCCTGTGCGGCTTCAAGCGCTGCTTCAGCAGCCGCAATAGCGTCCTGATCCCCGGAATCCTGGGCCCCGGCCAGCGCAGCCTCGGCCTCGGCCTCGGCACTGAGGGCCTCCGAAACGGCTTCATCGGACTGTTCGGCGGCAGCCGCCGCCAGGTTAGCCGCATGGGCTGCCTGGGCGGGATTCGCAAAGGCCGGTTCCTCACCATTCGCGGCGTCTCCTGTGTCTCCGTCTGCTACGTCTCCGTTGCTATCGCCAGTGTCGCCTGTGTCTCCGTCTGCCACGTCTCCGTTGTCATCGCCCGCGGTATCCCCGTCTGACGTCTCCCCGGAAACAGCCCCGCTGGTTTCTGCAAAACTCAGCGGAAGGCTCATCGAAAACAGACTCAGATTCAGGAGCAGTGACAGGCAAAACATACACGTTACCAGTACGAATCGATCCTTCATAACTCTCTCCTTTCGGATTCCCTCATCCCCGGTACCTCGATATCCGGCAAAAAGGGATGGTAAAAAGTTAATTCCCAAAACTAGATGTTCATGATCATGAAGCTCCGGAGAGATTTATTCCCTCCGGGCCCTTTTCCATCTCAGCGCGGGTTCCGGGTGTGTTTGCAAAAAATTGAATGGAGGCATCCTCCAGAAATTCGGAAGAGGCGACAGTAATCCGTTGCGGCACCCCGAACCAACTCACTAGGAGGCGATGGGACTCGAGGTCTGGAAAGCGATTCAACAGGTACTGCTTGATGCTCTTTGCCCGCGCCTCGGCCAGAGGCTTGTTTTGTTTCTGATAGGCCACGATGTGCAGCGTCAGGTTCTTGCTGGGCCGAAAAATTTCCCCCAGTCGATCCAGGGAAGGCATCGAGCCTTCCCAGATCCTATCCGATGAGATCTCGAACCAGATCTTTCGAAGGATGACAGTCCGCTTGCCTATAACGTAATTTCGATACTCGAAATCTCCGAGTGCATTGAGGTGGGAGGTCGCCTTCTTTGCCAGAGGACCGTCGCAATAATTTGCCAGATAGGCCTTCCAGGCAAGTCTTGCTTCAGGAGTGCGATCGAGCCTGTGAAGAATGAGGGCCCGGTTGTACAGGACCGAAGGGCTCTCCGATTGCAGGCCAACAAGGCGCTGATAGATGTCCAGGGCCTCCTGCAGTTTGCCGTTTTCCAAATGAATGTGCCCCAGGTAAGTCAGCGCCGGAACGTGCTCAGGGTCGTGCTCGAGCGCCCGCTCGTAACACGCCTGCTCGGACCCGATCTCGCCGTTTTCGTGAAATGCGACTCCGAGCCAGTAGTGGTAATCCGGCTCCAAGGAGTCAAGCGCCGCCGCCGTCTTCAGGGGATCCAAGGCCAGAGCTTCCTGTCCCGCCCCCATTCGGCAGCGTCCCAGGTAGTAGTGAACCTCTGCATTCTCGGGGTTTTCGGCCACGGCCTTTTCAAAGGTGCGTATGCCCTCCTCGTACCTCTCACCGTCGAGGTAGTGGACCCCCTGCACCTTGTACTTCAGGGTATAGTAATTCTGCCGGACCTGCTGTTGAACTACACAGCCCGCCAAGGAACCCGCCAGGAGACCCAGCATCAGCACAGCGACGAAACATCGCTTGAACAGCATGGAACACTTCATGATTATGGGTACCCGCTTCTACTGAATGAACCGAATCCTAAACATGGAATTAGAGGAGCCCGGCTTCGGCGAACTCAACAGGTAACTGATCTTGTTTGTCCAAGCAAACAGGATGCCAAATATCCTATTTGTGTGCACATATTTATTAAATTCGTTATTCCAATAGGTTATAGGCAACAATAGGCTTACACTCCGAAACATCTAGGCCAATATATTGTGGCTTTCTCTACATAAGTATCTTTTTGTGCACATGAGACCCCTTACTTTCAATAAACAGCTCTACGCCGATTCCCGGTGTCTGGAGTATTTTCATGCCTGATTTTTCAAAATCATTAGAATTTCAGGGCAGAGACAGATTTAGCCGATCGCCGGTGGAAATAAAGAACCACCACATAATGCATCGTCTCTGCATCGTCTCTGCTTGACATACAAGATTAAACCTCTCATAATTTTTTATTTGCGAAAATTCGACCATTTATCACTACACCTCACCCTTTGTACCGGGTCGGCTCGATCTCGACCTACGGCACCATTTCTTCAGTGGGCTGGACAAGTGGTCCAACCCCCCTTTTAGTGTCTTACTTCTGAAAAGCTGTCAGAAAAAACAAGAAGTGTTGATGTTGGTATAATCGAAATCGAAATCGAAATCGAAATCGGGATCGGGATCGGGATCGGGATCG
>JAWLEX010000146.1:0-7222 GCA_041685835.1 Desulfatiglandales bacterium | reverse complement strand
CCTCAAGGATTGCTCTGGAATACTGGCGATGTTAGGCAGTCCTAACTGTGCATGATACGATAAGACTGTACGTAAGAAACGGATTCAGGATTTCGGGGTTTTGGCTGAAGCCGATTGATTATTAAGGAGTTGGGGTTTTGTTGCACTTCGGTGGCTGTCAACAATTGTTTTAGTAGTACTGATTTCAGGGAATGGGAACAATGCTACCATATGGGCACGGAGAGGATAATGGGGCCAAAAGTATATGGTGCATGGACTTTGATAGGTCGCGAGCCGCCTTAATTTTCAAAACCTTGGCCATCAACATCAAGAAGTACATCGCATCAGAGTGAGGGAATGTCCTAGGTACCACAGTGTGTCTTAGTGGTGCCCATTTCCAGACGATTCTTGTTTCAGTAAAAATCGCATTAGCCACCCGATAGTATACCAATATGTTTGTGCTGTTGCAGACAGAATACCACGGCTTCAGCCGTGGATTAATGAGCCTTCCTGAGGTCCTCATCACTTCCACCCTCGAATAAAAATGAAAAGCACGAGGCCGAAGATTTCCAACCGTCCCAGCAGCATGACCGCGGAAAGTACGCACAGGCCCGCATCTGGAATTGAACTGAAATTTCCCATGCTTCCCACTTCTCCGAAACCGGGCCCTACATTGCCCATTGCAGCGGCTGACCCGGAAAAGGCCGTCAGGACATCGATACCCATGAAGGCAAGAATGATACTCGAAGTGAATACCACCGCCAAATACAGGGAAATGTAGAGGAGGATCGCTTCCATGAGGTCCTCCCCAATGGTATCTTCTCCCATTCGGACCGGGATGATTGCCTTCGGATGTTGTATCTTTTTGATGTGCCGTTGAACTGACTTCCAGAATATTGCGATGCGATCCGCCTTGATCCCTCCTGATGTAGAGCCTGCACAGGCACATTGAAGCGTGAAGAAAATCATGACGAGCTGGGAGAAACCCGGCCAGATCGACGAATCCGCCGTGGCGAATCCCGTTGAAGTGCCAAGAGACGACACCTGGAAAGAGGCGCGACGTAAGGACTCAGGCCATGTCCCGTAAATGGTCCCATGGATATTGATGGTGACCAGTATCGTTCCGGCGATCAGGGCCAAGAGGTAATATCGAACGACCGGGGACCGGAAAATACTGTCCGACCTTTCAACAACAGCGGTGAAGATAAGTCCGAAGTGCAGTCCGGATAAGACCATGAAGGCCATTATCACGATTTCTACGGAGACACTCCCGTAATGGGCCACACTCAGGTTCCGAGAGGAAAAACCACCGGTTGCAACCGTGGAGAAAGCCGTGGTGACCGCGTCGAACAAGCCAATACCACAGGCCAGCAGAGAAATGGTTTGCAGCAAGGTCAGCCCTGCATAGACGAAGAGCAGTATTTTTAAGACTTTCCGCGTTCTGAAGTTGAAGCTTTCCACTGCCACTGAGGACATCTCTGTTCGGTAAAGGACCATCCCGGCCCTTCCTGCCGAGGGGAGCACAGCGAGAGCAAAAACAATGATCCCGATCCCTCCGATCCATTGTGTGGTGTTTCGCCAAAAGAGCAACCCCGGCGGCAACGCCTCAATATCCGAGAGAATGGTGGATCCGGTCGTTGTAAAGCCTGAAACGCTCTCAAACCAGGCTTTTGCGACGGTAAACTCTCCTCCCCACAGTACATAGGGTAGAAGCCCTACAAGGCACGATAGAAGCCAGCTCGCCACTACGATTATGAGCCCCTCTTTCCCGGAGATGTCCGAGGTTGGAGGCACAAAGAATAGAGGGAACATGCCGAAGAGAGCACATATGACGGCACTGTAAAGAAGTGGAAAGAGGGCCGAGTCTCCTTCTAAAACAGAAACAATGGATGAGATGAACAGAAACCCGGCGTTCAGGATGAGAACGACTCCTGAATAGCGAAGCACTACATGGAGTCTCATCGCGGTTCTTCCTCGTGTCTCTTGGTCAAGAGGTCCTGGACAGCTGATTTGAGGCCCAGAAGTTCATCCCGGGTTTCTATTTCAACATTCAACGGCTCTCCTGTTAGTAAGTGCTTCTGTATCCCATCAGTCAGCCGTATAATTGGATTCACAACGTAATAGTTGATAAAGTAATTGAATACCAGCGTGAAAACCAGGGCAGCAACAATAGCGACAATACCGGGCATGACAGCCCTGTGGGCGCGGTTCTTCAAACTCGTAGCCATCTCATACATAGCCCGGTCGTTCATGGCCATGAGCTTTTCAACACTGAATTTCGCTTCTTGAAATGCAGGGTGGATTTCCTGGAAGTACCTTCCGAGCCTGCTCTCACGGTCCATCCCAACGATTAGATGTTCCCATTGATCTTTGTAGGCGTTGTACATGGCCTCTATGTGGTTTACCTGTTCTTCTTCTCCTGGAATCGTGATGTTGCCTCGGACCGTCTCGTATCCCTGTTGAAAAACAGTATGGGCCGATTTCAGAATCTCGCGGCCCTCTTTCCATTGTCCTGAGAGAAGCAACAAGACGGCGCTATCCTCTCGTTCCAGTGCTTCGATCATTTTCTTGGCGGCGTTAATGCTCCGATAGTTGTCATCCAGAATTCCCTGTACGGACGCGCCAATGGTCGTGAGTTGGTACATTGACCACGCGCCTGCAACAAACAGGGTCACTACCAGGGTCATGAAGCCGGAAAGGATCTTGAGTCGAAGCTTCATTGTGCATTGACCTCCATAGGCCGGATCATCATTCACAAAAGCCGAACCGGCCACGGTTTCCCGGTGAGACGACAATCAAGGGTTCCATCTTACAGATCAGGAGTGCGCAGTAGGAACTGATGGCAGTGTAAGCCCGACTTACCGCCCGTGGCAAGCCGGCATTTCTCAAACGAAGATGAGGATCCCCGCAAAGTACTTCAGAAGTAGTCCAGTTTGACGGTCAGGAGCTTTTCCAGTTTGGGTATTGCCTCATGAAGAGCGAAGATGATCAGGCGATCCCCGGCCTGAATCCGTGTATCCCCGCGGGGAATGATGATCTCGTCTCCCCGCACCACAGCCCCGATGAGTGCTCCCTTGGGGAACTTGATTCTGGAGAGCGGGGTGTTCACGATCTCCGAGGTAGTCAGGGCCTCCGCCTCGATGGCTTCGGCGTGTTCCCCCTTGAGGGGGGCCACGGACACGATTTTGCCCCTCCTGATATGCTGGAGGATGGCCCTAATGGCGGACAGCCTGGAGCTGACTATCGTGTCGAGCCCTATGGAAGAGACGAGCGGGATGTAGCTCAGCTTATTGATTCGAGTGATGGTCTTGCGGACCCCGAGCCCCTTGCCCAGAAGTGATATGAGCACGTTGCTCTCTTCGTCGCCCGTAAGAGTCACCAGGAAATCTGCACTGCTCACATTCTCCTCCAGGAGGAGTTCCCGGTCGGTCCCGTCACCGTTTATAACCATGACCCTCTGCAGAGACCCTGCGAGCTCTTCACACCGCGACGGACTTCGATCGATGAGGCTGGTGGAGATACGAGTGCCGTCCAGCGCATTGGCCAGAGCACTTCCGGTCTGTCCTCCTCCCACGATGATGATGCGCTTCAGCTCCTGTTCCTTGATCCCGAAAAGACCAAGGACGTTAAGGAGCTCGTCCCGCCGCGCCACTACGTATACCAGGTCATCGGGCTTAATGGTGTCCTCACCGTGGGGGATCAGGACGCGGCTCCCGCGGACAATGGCCCCGATCAGGAGCTTGCCTTCCATGCCGTGAAACGATGAGAGCTTCCTGGCTGCCAAAGGGCAGTCCGCCCTGATGTTCACGCCGACAAGCTTGACTCTGCCGTCGACGAAGTCGATAACGTCGGACGCTCCGGGGACCTTCATCAGGCGCTGGATGTTCTCCACAACGGCGGATTCAGGGTTGATGACGTGATCAATGCCGAGGATATCCCGGGACAGCAGATCCTTCATTTCCAGGTATTCGGGGTTTCGCAGTCGGGCGACTTTCAGGATGTAAGGGTTGAGGTGCCGGGCCAGCATGCATGCGATGAGGTTGGCTTCGTCGCTGTCCGTGGCGGCCACTAGCATGTCGGCATCTATGATTCCCGAACTCTTGAGCATTCCGGGGCTCGTGCCCGAACCGATGAGGGCCTGGACATCCAACTCCTTATTGATGCGGTTGGCCTTCTCCGGATCCTTGTCGACCAGCAAGACGTCCTGGTTCTCAGCGGAGAGACGCTGGGCGATGTGGAACCCGACCTCGCCTCCACCTACGATAATTATCTTCAATGCAATCTCTCCCTCTCAGAAGGGGTGACTGGGGGCCTCGGGCTGCTGCAAGAGGCATGAAACGAGCTCTCTCGGCGAGAAGCATCTTAGGCAAGGGTTATGGAAAATGTCAATTGCCAGGAGGGAAGAGCCAAGACAAATCGGCTAAGCGGTTAGCTGCAAGGATTTTGAGTGCCGTGCACATTAATGGTGAATTGTTCTCCCGGGCAGCTGGATGTGAAAATCAAAAGGACAGCGGAATTCACACGTGATCGGTTCTTCCTGCACAGTGGCTCTAATTGAAATATTTACGGCTTCGCAAAAACCAGGTCAGCCGCTGCTGGATAGGCCCTAACCCATTTATAACACTGAGATAGATTTCAAAGGGCTTTTTACAATTCTATTAAATATTGGGAAGAAACATGTCTATAGCTCAAGCATTGCTCTGGAATGCCTGCAAATCCAGCCCTCGCCCGAACGCCATGATACGATAAGAAGTCTGCCGTGATAACTCCGCTTACCCGATCCCCCTCGCCACCTTTCACCAAGTCAACAAAACCTCGTCGAAAACGTAAGCGTCCAGACAACCCATCTTTTTTGAGCGCCCGGCACGGTATATGATCCCTCCCATCTGAGCGGACACACCCCGGCCTATACTTCAGAACGGGAGGGTGCCATGAACAAAGAAGCACGTATTGAGGGCTGGCGGCGTATCATCACGGAGCAAGAAGCGAGAGGCATGACGCCGAGGGCCTTCTGCCTCAACAACTCCCCTCATTGAGCTCAAAGTTTCTTCATCCGCCTTCACACTGTCGGCTTTTTCGCCCAGGTTCAGGATGGCCATTGGCTCAGAAAAAACTTCCACTGGGACGTTGTTGCGATCAGCCCATTCCATGGCAGCCTGCTTCACCGCTTCAAGTTGAGCCACTGACTCTTTCACCTCTGCGGCCAAGGTGTCGAGCATCCTGTATCTCTTGAACACCCATTCAAAAGAAATGTTATCGAAACAGCCCTTGATGTCCCCTTCGAGTATCCACGGCGCCGAATTAGGGTTTGACAAGGCATTTGCCCAAATTGTCTTTCGCATGCACCCGTAGTTCTCAAGATTTCGATACCAATAGGTTGGCAGCCTTTTGTCCTGCGAGAACGCCTGATGCAACGCAAGTCATAATTCCAGCACCCAGAGTGGCGGCACCGACTAAGAAAAGTCCTTCGATGCCCGCAGTAGTTGAACTGAATCGTCCTGGCCCGATTTGATCCGGGGTTTGCTCCGGTCCGAAAACACCACCCTTCACTGCATTGACCCAATGCTCATTAGACAATGGACTGGCGTATTCAACATGATCGAGATGTTCAGACAAGTTGGGGATGTATCTTTCAGCTGTCTTTATCAATTGCTTTCCAATTTTCTCCTTGAGGAGGTTATATTCTTCACCCCGCTTCATCGAAGGAGCATTGCGCCATTTCTCAAAGACACTGTAGTTGATATATGTAATTAGCTCGATGGTGTGTCGCCCCTGAGGAGCGTGTTCCCCTTGAGGGTCCTTTACCGAGGGACTCGTGATAAAACAAAATGGCACTGTTTCTTGGAACCTGGAGGCGGTCATGATTTCATAAATCCGGTTCACGTCAAAAGCCTCGTAATGGAGTATGGTCCCATCGGTTATTCCTAATGAGGGGAGATCAAGATCAGTCCCTATAAATGCATAAAAACCCCCTAATGACGGACGCAGACGTTCCACCTTTTTTCGGATTTTGGACGGCACTATTCGAGGATCGGCCAGCTTACCCAACGTTACAACCGGATCGGCGTTGCTTATCACAGCCTTTGTTGTGAAGCTCTCGCCAGACTCCGTTTCAACGGAGAACTCCTTCCCCTTCTTGTTTATCCTTACAACACGCGCCTTGTTCTTCATTTTGGCACCGTGATTCCGCAGAGCATCGAGAAAAACGTCTCGAAAGGTATTGCTCCCACCATGCGGATAGTATGCACCTGTAAGGAAATGATTCAGCACCTCCATGGCTGCAATAATCGACGCCCTTTGTGGGGGTAAACCGTAGAGGCAGCAATGACCAGTTAAAACAGCTTGCAACGTCCTGTCTGAAGTGACTTCGTCAAGGAGTTTCTGGTATGGCGCCCGGGAGTATTTCAGCATCACCGGATTCTTTAAAAGAAACTTGATCATCCCCACAGGCCCGCCTGACATTAATGTTGCTTCTTCCACTGCTCGGGTTATTTTATCCAACACCTTCAAAAACTTGCTTATTCCTCTGCTTTCTTGCGGAAAGGCTTGGAGGAGTCTTTCCTTGAAACGATGCTTTTCTTTGCAAAGTCGAAATTCGTAATCTCCGAAAACATATCGGTAAAACCCGTCCGGATCGAGTTCTATAAACCGCATTTTGTCCGCTATTCCTAAATTATCGAGCAAGCTCCAGAAACGCTGTCCTTTTCCCAGTTCGCCCATATCGTGTAGCCCTATGTCGAACTCATATGACTTTCTGCTGAAAGGGTTTAGATAGCCACCGAAAGATGGCATGGCTTCGAGAAGCAGGACGGAGTATTCGTTTTTGGATAGATACAGGGCAGATGAAAGACCGCCAGCCCCGCTTCCTATCACTATTGTTTGGTAGTCGGCCATATCGCCTCCTTTCGAGGACTGCATGGTGCAAAACGCGTTTGGGCCACCAGGTGAAAGGATCGAGTATATAGAAGAGTGCGCCTTGAAAGACCCTCAACAGGACTGATTGTCCCTTGTCAGGAGCGAGGTAGTTTCCATCCAGAAATGGTCTTTTTTGCCAATCTCGGCGTCAATCTGCGAGGTTGACAAAAAATCCTCATTTCTGAATTGGAAACTTGCCAGTGCCCGAAAAGCGTTTCTGGACGGGCACGAGGTAAGCACATTTTGAGGGGCTTCTCCATTGTGGACCCTCCTGGTTGGAGGTTAATGGATGAAAAAGGGAAATATAGTGATTATTCAAACGGGGAAA
>JAWLEX010000145.1:0-7277 GCA_041685835.1 Desulfatiglandales bacterium | reverse complement strand
AGTAGTGAGAGTCATGATTCCGGCACCAGGTGGCGGCTTGAGCTACGACGAGGCCGAGGAGCTTTCCAAGAAGGAAGAAGGCGAAAAGGGGATGGCGCTGATGCAGGCTGAACAGCGGGCTGCTCCTCTGGTCGAAAGATCATCGTGGCCGGCAAAACCGAAGAGGATCGTTTAATGAAACGCGAGGCGATGTTTTACAAGAAACTGGAGGACGGTTCGGTACGGTGCCACCTGTGCTCCCATCACTGCAAAATTGAAAACGGAGAAACCGGATTCTGCAAAGTCCGGGAAAACGAAAACGGTACGCTGGTGACCCATGCGTATGGGGAAACCATCGCCCGGAAGGTCGATCCCATCGAGAAAAAGCCCTTGTATCATTTTTTGCCGCGCACCCTTTCCTATTCCATTGCCACGGCCGGCTGCAATTTTCGCTGCGCGTTCTGCCAGAATTGGCAGATTTCGCAGATCACTTCGGAACGGAGCAGGGTCGGAGACGGGCGGCCCTTTCCCCCCGAAGACGTGGCGGCGGAGGCAGAGCGGCAGGGATGTGCCGGCATCGCCTATACCTACACGGAGCCGACCATTTTCTTCGAATATGCCCGGGACACGGCGCTCTTGGCCAGGGAAAGGGGCATCAAGAACGTGTTTGTCACCAATGGCTTCATGACCCGCCGGGCGCTGGATGATGCAGCAAACTGGCTCGACGCCGCCAACGTGGACCTCAAGGCCTGGAGCGACGACTATTACCAGGAGGTCTGCAAAGGCCGGCTCAAGCCGGTGCTGGACACCATCGGCTATATGAAACGCCTGGGCATCTGGGTGGAGGTGACGACCCTGGTCATCCCCGGGGACAACGACGCCGACGAAGATCTGCAAGGTATTGCAGGCTTTATCGCCGACGTCGGCACCGAAATTCCGTGGCACATCAGCCGGTTCCATCCGGACTACCAGTTTGGGGACCATGAATCGACGCCCATGGAAACCCTGGAAAAGGCCGAGCGGTTCGGCAGGGAAGCCGGCTTGAAATACGTCTACATGGGAAATGTGGCACGCGAAAGGGATACCCGGTGCCCTGAATGCGGAAAGCCGGTGGTGCAGCGATCGATGATGGGCGTGCGCGCCGTCAATATCGACCAAGGCAAATGCCGCTACTGCGGCGCGATAGTCGACGGAGTCTGGATTTCGGAATGAATACCACTATATCTCAGAAAACTTCAGCAAGGGGTAACCTATGAGGTGATTGAGAAAGAAAAAGGGTTGATTTGATAAAGGTTGAATAAAACGATGATTCTTTCAGCGGGAATCGTTTTGGTCCGATGGGAGGAAGACGAGTGGAAGTTTCTGTTTCTCAGGGCATATGGAAACTGGGATTTTCCAAAAGGAGTCGTGGAACCGGGCGAAGATCCTCTAAAGGCGGCGAAAAGGGAATTGAAAGAAGAGGCCGGGATACAGGATCTGCAATTTCGGTGGGGGTATCAGTATCGGGAGACCCAGCCCTACTCGGGGGGAAAGAAGATAGCCCGCTACTACCTGGCCCAAACCCGTTCCTCGAAGGTGGTCTTTTCCATCAATCCGGAAATAGGCAGACCCGAACATCATGAGTATCGATGGGTGTCTTACCCCGAACTCAAGGAACTGGCGGCTGCGCGTCTAAAGCCTGTGGTTGAATGGGCGGGGGAACGCATCGGAATAGGTTAAAGGAGATATGTGTCGAGACAATGGCTGGTGAATTTTCCTGGATTCCTGTTGAGATGACCCCGGCTGCAGCATGCTTGCTGCTGCTGGGGGTGATCCTCTCCTTGAGCATTTTTGTTGATGCGGTGGCGGGCCGGTTGAGGGTGCCGCGCATTTCACTGCTGGTGCTGGTGGGGATCGGCGTGGCTGTGTTTCAGCAGGTTGTGCTGGAGCAGCCGTACACCAGCCCATTGTATGGGCTCGGTGACCCCTTGATCCAAGTGGCTCTGGTGATGGTGGCCTTTCTGCTGGGCGGCGAGCTGACCGTTGAACGGCTGCGCTTTACCGGCCCTCTGATCCTGGTCTTCTCGCTGGCGGTGATCGGCGTGGGTGCACTGGCAGTAGGCGCCGGACTGCTGGCGCTGGGCTTCCCTTTGTCTGTGGCGGTATCGCTGGCTGCGATCTCAGTGGCCACCGATCCGGCTGCGGTCAGAGAGGCGGTGGGTGCGGGCGGCGATCACTCTTTGCGGGCCCGGCTGCTCCTGGGCACAGTAGCCATCGATGACGCCTGGGGCATCGTCGTCTTCGGCCTGGCAATGGCCTTTCTGGGGTTGGCGCAGGCCGGCGACGGCACCCCGGCCCTGCTGCATGCCGGCTGGGAGCTGGGTGGTGCGCTGTTGATCGGGACCGTCATCGGCCTGCCGGCCGCCTGGCTGACCGGACGCCTGTCGCCCGGGCAACCGACCCAGGTGGAGGCCATTGCACTGATCCTCCTGCTGGCCGGGCTGTCGTCCTGGCTGGGGGTCTCAGGATTGCTGGCGGCCATGGTCACCGGAGCCCTCGTGGCTAATCTATCTACCCACCATACCCGTTCGTTCAACGAGATCGAACATATCGAGTGGCCTTTCCTGGTGTTCTTCTTCGTGCTCTCCGGCGCCAGCATCAATCTATATCAACTGGACGACGCCATAGGTTTGACGCTGGCGTATATCCTGTTGAGACTGACTGGACGCTTTCTGGGCGGAGTATTGGGGGGCCGCCTGGCCAGGCATAGACAGGCGGAACTGCCTCTGGACCTCGGCCTGGCCCTGACCCCCCAGGCAGGTGTGGCCATGGGTATGGCGCTGCTGGCCGCGGAGCGTTTTCCCGAGCACAGGGCCGTGCTGCTATCAGCGGTGGTAGCGTCTACTGTGGTGTTCGAGATTCTGGGACCGTTGCTGGTTCGTCGCGCGCTGCGCCGGCCTTCGGCATAAAGAGCGGCTTGTCTTTCAGTTCAGGACCAAAGGCGGGTTAACATATGCTTACGTGGGACAGGAGATTGATACACGGCCATGCTCGTGAGAAATGGAGAAAAATATGACTGAAACCTTCAGGATGCTCTTTGGCATCGATGAGTCCGAGTTTTCTAGGGAGTCGCTTGCAGCCGTGGGGAGGTTGAACGCCGGAAAGCAGGGATTCAGCATGACAATCTTTCATGGCGCGCTTGACCTGCGGAATATGCTCACAAATTTGGCCCGTCTGGATGATGCTTCTGTGGAAGAATATGTGAAAAGGCTGCACTTGGAGTCGAAAATTAGCCTGGATAAAGCAAAAAATGCCTTGATAGACGCAGGAATAAATGAAGAAAGGATTTCAGCCGTTCTTGGAGAAAACTGCAGCGATCCTGCCGAGTCGATGCTTGACCTTGCAGAGGAGGAGGGTTTTGACGTTATCAGTGTGGCAAGGCTTGGAACGGGCACCATTGGCCGTCACGTAATAGGGTCCGTTTCTTACCGGGTCGCCTGCTCCTCTGAAAAGATTCCGGTCTGGATTGTGGACCATCGCGTTCGTTCCCGAAACTGTCTGATATGCCTGGTAGGAGCGCCTGTCGGGGAACGGGTGTTGGATCACGCTGTAAACCGTTTCTCCCATTTGAATGAAAGTCGATTCACGCTGTTTTACGTGATCCCGCCCCTCAGCCTGGAGGCGGATCATGTCACAGAGTTTCTTTCGCAGTGCTCTTCCGAGGAAGGACGGGAGCGGCTTCTGGATGATTTCAATCTTCGTGTTAAAAACGCTGAAAAGATACTGGAGGAAGGAAAAAGTAAACTGATTGCATCTGGAATTCCAGAAAAAAATATAAAGGTGAAGAAGAAAGTGCAGGAAAAGGGAATCGCCAGGGATATCCTTACGGAAATGGAATCGGGTGATAACGGGATCCTGGTGGCGGGTCGAAAAGGATCCAAGGACATAAAGGAATTCGGCCTGGGGAGCAAGGCCTACAAACTGCTCTGCGCCGCCAGGGCATTCATGGTCTGCCTGGTGAATTGAAAAAAATGTACCGTCCGCGGTTTATTACAGGCATTCGCCTATTCCTGATCCGGTTCCAGACGATCCGGACGACACCGTGGCGACCCGTAAGGAGGTTGAGATGTTGGACGCCAAGGATCATCCTGTTTTCACCAAACTCCAGGCTCCTCTCCCCATGCCCCTTGGAATCAACGGCATGGGCAGGATCGGAAAGCTCCTGCTGTGGCACCACGCGGCACGAGGCTCCTTCGAGCGCATCGTAGTGAACATCGGCCGCGAGGCGGGTCAGGGGATCGAAGACATCGCCGACTACCTGGCCCGCGACAGCACCTACGGACCGCTGAACCGGTACATCCACGGGTTCCGCGGGGGTCGGGTCATCGAGGAGTTGAACGAGGAGGCCGGGACCATGCGGGTCAACGGGATCCCGGTGACCGTCCTCAGGACCCATCGGAACCCCAGGGAGATCGACTGGCCCGGCCATAGGGTCTCCCTGGTGGTGGACTGCAGCGGCGTTTTCCGTGACCCTGCGGAACCGGTGGACGCCCCCAAGGGCGCGCTCCGGGGGCACCTGGAGGCGGGGGCCCGGAAGGTGGTGCTCTCGGCCCCTTTCAGGATCGAGGATGAGTCCGGGGGCATGCCCGAGGATGCCGTCACCACTATTCAGGGGATCAACGACGAGGCCTACGACCCCAAGCGGCACCACCTCGTCTCCACGGCCTCCTGCACGACCACCTGCCTGGCCTTTCTGATGAAGACGATTTTGGACCGTTTCGGAATCAAGGCCATACTGGGCGCCTCCATGGTGACCGTGCACGCCGTTACCTCCACCCAAGGGGTGCTGGACAGCCTGCCCAAGGCGGGGAAAAGCGACCTTCGCAAGAACCGGGCCGTGCTCGACAACATCATCCTCACCAGCACCGGTGCGGCCAAGGCCGCCGCCCTGGTGATTCCCGAAATGGAGCAAATCGATTTCGTGGCCGAGGCGGTGCGGGTCCCCAACACCACGGGCTCCATCGTGATACTGATGGTGAACCTGCAGGACGACCCGGAGCGGCCGGTCTCCCGCGAGGAGATCAACAATATGTACCGGAACGCGGCCGACGGCTACCTGAGCCCTTATCTTTCCTACTCCGACTCCCAGAACGTCAGCTCCGACATCATCGGTACGGCGGCTGCGGCTGTGGTGGAGGGGCGGGAAACCCGTGTTCAAACCGGAAAGGTGCGGGTCGCGGTCACCCCCGGCTGCCGCATCACTCCTGAAGCCGCATTCCAGGGGGAGGGCTGCTCGGTGGAGGTGCCGGTGAACCAGATCGTGGTGTACGGCTGGTACGACAACGAGCTGGGTTCGTTCACCCACATGCTCGGGGAGCGAACCCTGGCCTTGGCCAAAGGCCTGCAGGAAGGCACGTCATGAGCCCCGGACGTCTGGAGGAAATCGCCCGGCTGATCCTGGTGGTCCGCAAGAAACCCAGGAGCTTTCCAATCACTCCGGCGCTTTATTGCGCATGGCCATCCCGTCGGCGGTGATACCGCAAACGCCACGTTTATCCGTCTCTGCGTAAGCTCGACAGGGTCCGTTAGAGCAGAAATCACATCGCACCCCTCCCATGCAGTAAAAGCAGCGATTGTCTGGATGCTGGCCTAATCCCTGCGTATCATACCGTTCACATACGTTCGTCATGCCTTAAAGCTGGCCCAATGCCAAAGCTCTCAACAGGCATAAAGCCATTTTGCGGACCATATGGGGTGTTCACCCCGTTTACATGAAAAAGATGTTTGAAGTAAGCTTGAGCAAGAATTATATCTGTTTTTCCACTCGATATTGAGATGGTACGAATTTGCTGACCCAAAAACATGAGTGCGGATTGAGGATTTTTTATGGAAGATCTAAATGTCATCATTGCAGGTGCAGCGGGCGAAGGGGTTCAGACTGTCGGAGAGGTTCTGGCCAGCACCCTCATTTCCCAGGGATATGCCGTATTCACCTGGAAAGAGTATGAATCCCGCATTCGCGGCGGGCAGAACAGTTATTCCATTCGGGTGGGCGAGAAACCGCGGAATGCGCCGCTGTTTCAGGCGGATATCCTGTTGGCATTGAATGAAGGCGCTGTCAAGAAGTACCGGGAAAGAGTCAGGGAGGACGGCGTCGTGGTTGCACCGGCTGAAGAGCAGGCAGGCGTTCTCGCCATTCCTTTTGAAGACATTGCCAGGGAGACGGCAGGTGGAAAGATATATGCCAATACCGTTGCTGTGGGGGCCTTGGCGGGCGTTCTAGGCATGGAGCTTCAGACACTGAAAAAGGTGCTGGAACAGATGTTTTCGGAAAAGGGTGAAAAGGTGCTGGATGCGAACTTCAAGGCAGCCGAGGAGGGCTTTGAGCGGGCGGAACGAGATTGCCGGGACAGGTGTCCGTGGACATTGCCGGCCAGAGACGATACCTGGTTCCTCATCGCGGGGAACGAAGCCATTCCAGTGGCAGCGGCCTATGCAGGATGCCGGTTTATTTCCGCATATCCGATGACCCCGTCCACTGGGATCATTACCTTCCTGGCCAAGGAAGAACGGCTGGGCGTTTTTGCAGAACAGGCCGAAGATGAGATCGCCGCCATCAACATGGCCCTGGGGGCGAGCTATGCGGGGGTGAGGGCCATGACCGCCACTTCGGGCGGTGGCTTTGCCTTGATGGTGGAAGGGATCAGCCTGGCTGGAATGACCGAGACGCCTCTGGTGATCGTTCTGGCCCAGAGGCCCGGACCGGCGACCGGTCTCCCGACCCGGACCGCCCAGGGAGATCTTCTCTTTGCCGTACATGCCGGGCACGGGGAGTTCCCCAAGCTGGTGATGGCCCCGAGTGACGCCAAAGACGCCTTCCAAAAAACCGTACGCGCGTTCAATCTGGCCGACAAGTACCAGATTCCGGTGATCTTGATGACCGACGAATTCCTGGCCGATTCCCATTATGCCTACCGTGATTTTGATGTGGCCTCGCCGGGTCCTTCCTTTCACCTGTCAAATCCCTCAGAAATCGACGTCTATAAGCGCTACCAGCTGACTTCCAACGGGATTTCACCCAGGCTTTATCCCGGACAAAGCAAACACCTGGTCTGCGTGGATAGTGACGAACACGATGAGGAGGGCCATATTTCGGAGGATCTCGCTGAAACCGTACCGGCGATGGTGGAAAAGCGACTGGCCAAATGGGACGAGCTCAAAAAGGAAATCAACCCTCCGGAAGAACTGCAGGTGGAGGACGCAGACACCATCCTGGTGGGATGGGGCTCTTCCCGAGGGGCTCTTGAAGAAGCCGTCGA
>JAWLEX010000144.1:0-7354 GCA_041685835.1 Desulfatiglandales bacterium | reverse complement strand
AGCGGATCGTAAGAAACGCCTGGACGCGGATGCCGTCATCCCCGGCCGTATCACATACCGCCCTTTGACCCGCGCCTAGAAAACCGGTGTCGGTTAAAAACAGCTCTCCAGCTTACCTGCCGGGGCGGGACATCGCCGGCTTATTGTTTTTTTTGTGGGAGGCCTTCATGAGTGAGGCCCTGAAGAGGTCCATCGGATCACGAATCGGCCCCATACTTCCGGAGCTTCTTGTGAAGGGTCTTCCGGGTGATTCCGAGCCTCCGGGCCGCCTCGCTCTTGTTTCCACCGGCCTCGGCCAGGGTCTTCAGTATGGCGGCCCTTTCCATGTCTTCCAGGGAGCGGCCCCCGGAAGTTTCATCCTCGATTGTCTCCTGAATTTGGTTTTCTTCCCTTCGGTCCGGCATGACTGAGAGGTCCCCCTCGTCGATGACCTCGGCGCGGGAGAGGACCACGGCGCGTTCCACCGCGTTCATAAGCTCGCGCACGTTTCCCGGCCAGTTGTGCCGAAGGAGAAGGTCCATGGCCTGCGGTGTGAGTCCTGTTATCTCCTTTTGGTTGGTTTCCGCGAATTGTTCCAGGAAGTGCTGGGCCAGGAGGGGAATGTCTTCCCGGCGCTCACGGAGGGGGGGCATGCGAAGGGAGACAACATTCAGCCGGTAATAGAGGTCTTCGCGAAACCGGCCCGCCTGGATCTCCTCGATGAGGTCCTTGTTCGTGGCCGCGATTATCCGCACATCCACAGGCACGACCTCTTCTCCCCCGACCCTTGTAATCTCCCGCTCCTGCAGGACCCTCAGGAGTTTGACCTGCATGGCCAGGGACATCTCGCTGATTTCGTCCAGGAAGAGGCTTCCGCCGTGGGCCTGGCGAAAACGTCCTTCCTTTAGCCGGTGGGCCCCGGTGAAGGCCCCTTTCTCGTGACCGAAAAGCTCGGATTCGAGAAGCGTCTCGGTTATGGCTGCGCAGTTGATCTTGACAAAGGGGCCGTCCTTGCGCGCGCTGTTGTAATGGATTGCGCCCGCGATCATCTCCTTGCCCGTGCCTGACTCCCCGAAAATGAGCACCGTGGCCTCAGAGGGCGCCACCTGGCTGACGGTCTCGAGTATTCGAATCATGGCCGTGCTCCGGCCGATGATATTCCTTCGGTCGAAGTGTTCCCCCAACCGCTCCCTGAGCCGCCGGTTTTCCTCCCTGAGCCGGGTGTGGTCCATGGCGCGTTCCATGGCGTGCCTCAACTCATCGAAATCCAGGGGCTTTGTGAGGTAGTCATAGGCCCCGTTCTTGAGGGTCTCCACGGCGGTTTCCACGGATGAGTAGGCAGTCATGATGATGACCGGTATGGCCGGGTTATACGCCTTGACCGCCTTCAGGGCCTCGGTGCCCGACACCCGGACCATGCGGATGTCCATGAGGATCAGGTCAAAGGGCTGTTCCTGCACCATGCGGAGGGCCGTGTCCCCGTCGTCCGCTTCGTGGACCCGGAGGCCCCAGCCCCCCAGCAGGGTTCGAAGCATGGTGCGGTGGGCCGGGTCGTCATCCACCACCAGCACGGATTGCGTATGGGCGGGGTTCATGTCCTCTCCTTACGGTCTGTTCTTTGTGTGGGCTCTTTCGGGTCCAGGGGAAGCAGCACCGTAAAGGTCGTCCCCTTTCCCTTTTCGCTCTCCACGTGGACTTCTCCACCGTGGCTCTCAACGATCTTGTGCACCACGGCAAGGCCCAGGCCCGTACCGGATGATTTGGTGGTGAAGTAGGGATCAAACACGTGGGTGAGGTCATCGGACGCAATGCCTTTGCCCGTGTCCCGGACCGTGAAGCGGGCGTACCGGTTCGAATCGTCGATATCCACGGTCACGCTCAGTGTCCCGCCGTCAGGCATGGCCTCGAGGCTGTTCAGGAGGAGGTTCAGCATTACCTGGGCCATGCGGTCCGCATCCATGGGCAACGGTTCCGAATGGATCCTGCTCTCAATGCCGACTCCCTGGCCCGCGGCCCGGGCCTCAATCATCTTCAGGGCGTGGCCTACGATCACACCCGGCGATACAGGTTTCCTGTCCAGGACCATGGGCCTTGCGAACTCAAGGAGCTGACCGATGACGCGGTTGAGGCGGTCCACCTCCTGGATCATGATGCCGGCTGTCCGGCGATCCTCTTCCATGTCGCTGTAGCGTTCCTTGAAGTATGTGGCAAAACCCTTGATTGAGCTCAAGGGGTTGCGGATCTCGTGGGCCACACCCGCTGCCAGTCGTCCCACTGCGGCCAGGCGCCGTGTCCTTTCGACCTCCTTTTTGAGGGTCCGGACCTCGGTCATGTCTCGAAACAGCAGGAGCTTTCCTGCGGATTCCCCTTCAGGGCTCTTCAGGTTGCTTACACTGGCGGCCAGGGGGACGCTTCCGCCGCCTTCCAGCGGGCATTCGATTTCCTGTTCCAGCACGTGTCCGTTTGCAGGCGCGGCATCCAGCAGCGTCCCCAGCTCCCGGGGAAGTATTTCCGCGGCCGCTCTTCCCAGGGCCTTTCTTCCGGGAATGCCGAGAATTGTGGAGGCCGTCCGGTTGAATGAGGCGATTCTGTGTTCCCCTTCCAGGGCCACGAGACCCATGGGCATGTTCTGAACCACGTGATCCGAAAAGGCCTGGATCCTGCTCAAAGAGGTCCTGGCGGAGCGATAGGCATGTACCACAAAGACAGAAAACAATCCGGCAAATCCTATCAGGAGCAGGATGACGGCCATAACCACCGTGTGTCGGGCCTCTTCTTTCCGGGCCTGCTCGAACGTGCCGATGTCCAGACCGACAAAGATTATTCCGGGTCCGGGCGGCTCCTCCAGGTGGTTTCCGGTTAAGACGCCTCTCCCCATTGGACCCCGCTCGCCGCGGTGGCGGCGAAATCTGGACGGGTGAGGAAGAAATCCTCGAAAGACCTCGAAGACGGCGGTGCCGTCAGGTCTGTGAATCCGCCGCCATAGAGGATTGACCCTTGAAGGCACATCATCATCCATGTCCACCACGGCGTCGTAAGCCTCGCCGATGCGTTCCTGGTCGCTGTGGGCAAGTATTCGGCCTTCCTGGTCCGTAACCATCAGGTAAATGATGTCAGGCTGAAGGGCCGTTTCCATGAGAAGGCGCTGGAGCTTGAAGGAGGTGCCCTCCATGCCCATCATCCCCATCATCCCGGTTCTGGCTCCGGCCTCGAAGGAGCGAATAAGGGCGGCGCCCTTTTCAAGCAGCAGGAGATTTGTCATCTCCTGCTGCCTGCGGATGTTCTCGGCGGCCCAGAACATGAAGATGGGGGTCAGGATCAGCACCGCACCCACGAGTATCCAGGGAGGAACTCCAAGGAGGGCGCGGGTCCGTCCTTTTTGCATGTTGCCTTGTCTTCGAAACAACATCAGGTAAATGACCCTCACAAAGGGGCGCGGGCCGCCTATTCAAGGCCCTGGCGCCACGTGGCAAACGGAAAACGGGGTGATCCTGCACAACCCTGGATGCAAGTTCGGGACCCTCAGGTCAACAGGAGCGGTCTTTCACGCGAATGCAGCCCCGGCAACAAAAAACCCGGTTGAAACCGTAACCCTTTTACCCGGCCTACCCGGGTCCCCTGGGTAACAAGTATCCAGGATTTTTCCGGACAAGGCAAGCCGGGAGCGTTTTCATTGCACATATTTGATTCCAGCCCTTTGGTATCATTAGGATTTTAAAGACCTGCCTTCCAATTGGCACGCTGCTTGCCTGACAAGAGGGCAAACAGCGAAACAACGGGAGTCAATAACGTATTAATCTGAAATAAGGAGGAACACCATGATGAGACCAGCAATGACTATTGGAGCAGTTATTCTTTTGGCCGGCACGCTGGCCATTCCGGTATTCGCCCAGGGTCCTGCAAAAGGCCGTTGGGCCGGAAATCCAGGATACGGCCCCGGGGCCTGCTGGAGCGGTGCGCAGGCCTATAGAGGGACCGTGCTCACCGAGGAACAGCAGGCAAAAATCAATGAGCTTCGAAGCAGGCACCTCGCGGAGGTCACTCCGGTTCGAAATGAGCTCTGGGCCAAGTCTGAGGAAATGAGGGGCCTGATGGCAGCTGAGACCCTGGACGAGGGCCGGGTCAACGCCCTTCAGGAGGAGATAAACGGGCTTCGCTCGGACCTGGCGGACAAGCGGACGGAAATGCACATAGAGCTTCGTAAGATTGACCCCGAGGCACGGTTCGCAGGCCGTTCCGGCCGCAGCGGATACGGGCAAAAGGGATGGGGCCCCGGTGCCGGAAAGATGGGTCGTGGTTTCAAGGGCGGATACGGTCCGGGTCAGTGCTGGAACTGAGTAAGGCTTCGCCACGGAGGGCACGAAGATCACAAAGAAAGTCTAAGAGCTGAAACCGATAATCAAGCGGATCTTTTGTCCTGGATTCCAAAGAAGGGCAAGTTCAAGAGCCGCATCGCCGAAACACCAAGACCTGCGCCGGGTGCACTGCACCCGGCGCTTTTTTTGACACGCATGGAAACATGCTTTATTTTATATTCTATAGCCCATGGTTTTTGTATGATTTGCATGAAAGGGGGAGTCGACATGGAAGGCATAACCCTTAACGTTCCGAACATCTCCTGCGGCCACTGCGTCATGGCGATTAAGCGTGAGCTGAATGAGATTGAAGGCGTATCAAAGGTTATGGGGGATCCGGACAAGAAACAGATCAGCGTGGAGTGGGGCCCTCCCGCGACCCTGGATCAAATCAAGGCGGCGCTCCGGGAGGCCAACTATCCCGCCGCCGAGTAGAACCGGATTGCATCTCTTTTTCCCGGCACGAACCGCTATGTTTTCTTGGCTTTCATGGCGTCTTTGCGATTTGTGCCGTCAGCCGTCGACCATTAACCAGACGAGTCAGCTGTAATGCCTGAAAAGACCATTCGACTTCCGGTAACCGGCATGACCTGTGCCAACTGTGCCGCGAATATCGAGCGCAGCGTGAAGAAACTCCCCGGGGTGAAAGGAGCGAACGTGAACTTCGCCTCGGAAGAGGCCTCCGTGACCCTTGACCCGGAGGCGGTAGAGGTCCGGGACCTGATCGAACGGATCGAGGGCAGCGGGTTCGGCGTGCCTGCGACCCGTGTCGAGCTGCCGGTGACCGGCATGACTTGCGCCAACTGCGCCGCAAGCATCGAACGGGCCCTTAACCGCAAGGTCCCGGGCGTGCTGAGCGCATCGGTCAATTTCGCCACTGAGAGTGCCGTTGTGGAGTATCTCCCCTCCATGACGGATCTGGACGAAATAACAGCCGCCGTGGAAAAGGCCGGGTACGGTGTGATCCGTCCCCGGGACGAAGATGTGGAGGATGCGGAGACGGCTGCGAGGCGTGCCGAGATTCAGGACCAGACCCGGAAGTTTATAACAGGTGTGATCTTTGCGGCCCCGCTTTTTGCCCTGAGCATGGGCCGGGACTTCGGGTTCCTGGGGTACTGGAGTCACGCCGCCTGGGTCAACTGGCTGTTCTGGGCCCTGGCCACGCCGGTCCAGTTTTATACGGGCTGGGACTATTACACCGGCGGCTGGAAGAGCCTTCGAAACGGCAGTGCGAACATGGATGTCCTCGTGGCCATGGGCTCTTCCGTGGCCTATTTCTACTCCCTGGCCCTCCTCATCTATCCGCTTTTGGGAGATCATGTCTACTTCGAGACCTCGGCCGTCATCATCACTCTGATCAAGCTGGGAAAAATGCTGGAGGCCCGGACCAAGGGCAGGACAGGCGGTGCCATTCGAAAGCTCATGGGGCTCAGACCCAAGACCGCCACCTTGGTTCGGGAAGGTATCGAGACCGAGATCCCCATCGAGCAGATCCGGGTCGGGGACGTGATCGTGGTTCGCCCCGGCGAGAGCGTGCCGGTGGACGGGCTGGTCGAGGAGGGCGCCTCCAGTGTGGACGAGTCCATGCTCACCGGCGAGCCCCTGCCGGTGGACAAGAAGCCGGGCGACGAGATCACCGGGGGGACCATCAATAAGGAGGGGCGTGTCAAGTTCAGATCCACACGTGTGGGAAAGGACACGGCCCTGGCACGCATAATCAGAATGGTCCGGGAGGCCCAGGGGAGCAAGGCCCCGATCCAGGCCCTTGCCGACCGCGTGGCCGCCGTGTTTGTCCCGGCGGTCATCGGAATCGCCCTGGTGACGTTCGGCCTATGGTGGGCGATCGGCGGCGATTTTGTCCCTGCCATGATCCGCCTGGTTGCCGTGCTGGTTATCGCCTGCCCGTGCGCCCTGGGCCTTGCCACGCCCACCGCCATAATGGCGGGCATGGGCAAGGGAGCGGAGCGCGGCGTCCTCTTCAAGAACAGTGAAGCACTGGAGAGCGCGGCCCGGCTGGATACCGTCGTGCTGGACAAGACAGGCACCATCACCCGGGGTGAGCCCTCGGTGGTGGACGTGGTGGGGACTGAATCGCTCTCCCGGGAGGATGCGGTCCTGCGGCTTGCCGCGGCCGTGGAAAGGGGCTCGGAGCACCCTTTGGGCAAGGCCGTAGTTCGAGAGGCCGAGCGCCGTGGAATCCGTGTCCCTGAACCGGAGGACTTCCTTGCATCGAGCGGGGCGGGCGTGCGTGCTCGGATCGAGGGCAGGGAGGTCATGGTTGGGCGCCCGGAATGGATAGGCGGGCAAGGCACTGACCTGAAGTCACTGGAACCCGGGATTCATGATCTCCAGGGCCATGGAAAGACGGTTATGGTACTGGCCGTGGACGGCGAGGCGGCCGGTCTGATAGCCGTGGCCGACACCATCAAGCCGGAATCGAGGCGGGCGGTGGACGAGCTTCGATCCATGGGGCTGCGCGTTGCCATGCTCACCGGTGACAACGAGCAGACGGCACGGGCCGTTGCAATGGAGGCCGGTATTGACGAGGTGGCGGCGGAAGTAAGGCCTGAGGACAAGTCATCGAGGGTGCTGGCATTTCAGAAGGAGGGCCGCAGGGTGGGCATGGTGGGGGACGGGATCAACGACGCCCCGGCCCTGGCCCAGGCTGACGTGGGAGTGGCCATCGGCACGGGCACGGACGTGGCCATCGAGACAGGCGGGATTATTCTCGCCGCCGGCGAACTCACGGGTGTGCCGCGGTCCCTGAGGCTCAGCAGGGCCACCATGCGGACCATCAGGCAGAACCTCTTCTGGGCGTTTGCCTACAACGTGGCCTTGATTCCGGTGGCGGCCGGGGTATTGAACCCGTTCGAATCGATTCCTTTCATGCTTCGCCAGCTACATCCCATTCTGGCGGCCCTGGCCATGGCCGTGAGCAGCATCACCGTGGTATCCAACAGCCTGCGCCTGTACCGGTCCAAGGTTTGAAAAAATCTCCGGTACTCAGAACGAACCACGAA
>JAWLEX010000143.1:0-7377 GCA_041685835.1 Desulfatiglandales bacterium | reverse complement strand
TTCAGTACGCCTCCGCGCAACCTCTTGATTTCCTTGATCTTGACAAAAAATCCTCATTTCTGAATTGGAAACTTGCTAGTGCCAAAAAAACGTTTATGGATGGGCACTAGTTATTGAGCCTTTGCATCGGGATTTCGTGCGATCTGCTATTTATGAGCCGTGAGGCCCCCATCCTGTCTCCGGTTCGGCCCCGTTTTTTCTCGGCTTACTAGCTCAATTTGATACGCTTCATGGCCTGGGCCATGAGGAGTTCCCGGCCGCTCTTCTTGCCGAGCCTGGACTCCCCCATTTTCCGGCTCCAGACGGTCTCGGGACGGGCCTGGACAATGAAGATGCTTTCGGGAAAAGTCTCCACCTCGTCTATGGACCATTCGATGTCCATTGGCAGTCCGTAGTGCTTTTCTATTTCCTTGGCCAGCTTGGTCAGTTCCTTGATCTCGCGGTCCTCCAGACAGCACCTGCAACCCTTTTCCGGGTCCAGCTCGGCCTCCATGACCTCCCCGTTTTCCGGGTCGAACACGCAGGCTATGTGTTTAGTGGAAATGTTCTTTTCGGTTGCCTCCAGCAGCACCTTGTCCACGACGAACCGGTCCGGGTTCACCGTTCCGCCCACCACTGTCTCGCCGAGACCCCAGGCCCCTTCGATTACGACCTTGGACGGATCTCCGTCCGTGGGGTTAAGGGAGAACATTACGCCGGCACACTTGGCGTTCACCATTTTCTGGACACCAACGCTGATAAAGACCTTTTCGTGCGGAAAGTCGTTTCGAATCCGATAGCTGACGGCCCGGGGCGTGAAGAGGCTCGCCCAGCAGTCCTGGACCCGTCTGATTACCCTGTCGGCCCCGGTCACCCACAGGTGGGTGTCCTGCTGGCCCGCAAAGCTCGCTGTAGGCAGGTCCTCGGCAGTGGCGCTGGAACGAACGGCCACGGGAAGGTCTTGATCAGAGCACTCGTCGCAGAGCAGGGCGTAGGCGTCGGTGATTGACGATCGCATGTCGTCGGGCATGGGAGCATTGCGAATCAGGTCCTGCACCTGCAGGGCGGCCTTGCTTCCGGCATCCACGGCACCGAGTTGGAGCCCGGAAAGCAGTTCGTACATCCGGTCCACTATGCCCGTGCGCGTGATGAAATCCTCATAACAGGTCGTGGTGACGGCAAAACCGGGCGGCACCCTGATGCCCGCTTTGATCATTTCGCCCAGGCTGGCGTTCTTGCCCCCCACCAGAGCAAGGGAGGACCTGTCGAGCTCCTCGAGTTTCTTGGTATAACCCATGTTCCCTCTCCGTGGTTCCGCCCGGGGGATGTGTAATCCCCCGGGCAAAATGGAACTCAAATCAGCCTATCCGACACGCTCCAGAACGGTCACTACGCCGGTGTCACCGTCAACCCGGATGATGTCGCCTGTCTTGATGCCGGCTGTGGCGATCCCGGTCCCTGTGACCGCGGGCACGCCGTACTCCCGGCACACGATGGCCGCATGGCTGGTCAGGCCGCCTATGTCGGTCACGGCGCCCCTGATCTTGGCGAATACGGGGGCCCATGACGGGTTGGTGTTGGGGCAGACAAGAATCTCGCCGTCCTGCAGGTCGGTGATGTCCTTGAGGAGCTTCAGGACCCTGGCCGGGCCTTCGTTCACCCCGGCCGAGGCGGCGAATCCCTTGATTTCGGATAGGTTTTTGGCGTCTTCGGCCGAGAATCCCTTGAGCCATTCCTTGACCTTGTCCGTGGTCACACCCCAGAGCATGATGGTGAAGGGCTCGGCCACTTCCTCGGGCGGGACTCCCAGGGCCGGAGGCGGGCTCCACTTCTGGGCGGCGTCCAGGATTTTTCTCCGCTTGGCAACCTTGCTCTTGTAATACTGGCCGCGCACGGGTATATCCACGCCAAGGGCCCAGGCTGTGGAAAGCTCGGTCAGCAGCTCGGGGATCTCGTAGCGGTTGAACATGAAAATGTCGTCCACTTCCTCGATGAACCCGTTGTTCACCAGGAGTTGACCGAAGGTCCTTACCTTTTCGAACCAGATGGTGTGGAACCAGTGCTCAACCCAGAAAAGGTGGTCTTCTGCGTAGCGGTAAATGGTTCGGATCGTGTTATAGGCCCCTTCAAAGGACTCGCGGTCCTCGTCCGAATCGATCAAGTCCCTGTACTGGGCCACGACCCGGTCACGTTCCTTGTCGATGTCCCCGATGGCGCGTTCAATGGTTTCCCCTTTGTCCAGCAGGTCAAGGTATCCCTGGATGTAACTGAAGGGGATGTCCAGGGTATTGGACCAGCTGCCCTCGTAGTGGAACCACCCGCTCCCGCAGGACACGGAGAACCAGGGATCCTTGGCCTTTTCGAGTTCGGCGAGCCACTTCCTGCCGTCTTCGATCCCCTCGAGCTCCTGAATCTTTGCGGCCGCGCTCTTGTCGGTCTTGAGCACTTCCTTGACGCCGGGGAGCGAGTCGGCGAGGCGGGACAGGCGGCAGAGCTCTTCCTCGGGCTTGAACATGGAGACGTACGCTCCTGCAACCATCTTGCCGATGGCGCTCTCGCTGATGCCCGGAAACAGCTTGCGGCAGACATCACCGAACATGAGGTAGGCAAGGTAGCTCAGGTTCAGCATCTCGAAATGGTACTGCCACGCCTTGATCATTTGATTGACCATGCGATCAAAGGTCTCGAGGATGTCGTAAGAGACGTAGCAGCCCCTGGGCGCCGGGAAGACCTCCTCATCCGGCACGAACTTGGGCATTTCCGTGGGGATCTCGAGGCCCTTCATCTCCTCGCCCAGGGCCTTGAACTTGGTCAGCCACTTTTCCCAAAGCTCGTCATAGTGCTCGAAGACGTAGAACACCCGTTTCTCGAAGTGGGCCGCCTTCTCACCGATGACCTCGTCGGATGGCGGCGCCACGGCGCAGATGTAAAGGTACCCGCCCACCAGGCGCTGGGCGATGCCCTGGGCCGGCGGGATACAGAACACGCGTGTGGTGTACTGGGATAGGGAGATCTGCCATGCCTCCTGAAAGATGAGATCCAGGGGGGGCATCGGGTCGGGTGCGTGGATTTTGTCCTGGTACCAGAAATTGGCTTTTTCCCATTCTGATCTCTCACCCAGGGTGAATAGAAAATGGGAGGGGTACATCTCCTCCCAGCCTTCAAGCTCCGGAGGAACTTGAAACTCGTGTGGATCCGGGAACCTTCCTGCCTTGTCTTCTGCCATGGTGCACCTCCCTGCCTGAAACAGTTGGGGTTTTGGTTGCCTCTAAGGCAACGGGCCGCGGCGAAAGTGAGCCTCTAGGCCTGCGGCTCACTCAAACACAGGAAGAATCCGGGAACCCCTCTTGGTCTAATCACTGTGGAGAAAGGGCGTGCGGTGACGATCGGTCACGTATCGTCGATCGGTCCGTCACAAGGCTCTCTGGCCTGTGAAATTCTGCAAAGATGCTTGTCCACGTCGGCAGGGACGCGGCAGAGTTGGTTCCCGGGAAACAGGATGGCGAATCCATGCAGAACTGTCAAATCGGATTTTTTTATAGTGTACATAAGTTATGCTTATGTATTATAAGGCCATCATAATTATTTCTTTGGAAAGGGGTCGTAGGCGATCCATCACCTTAAAGGAGGGGGATACCGTGATCAACCTCAACCAGCTCAGGGTGTTCTATCACGCGGCCAGGCACCAGAACTTCACCAGGGCATCGGAGGATCTACACATCACCCAGCCCGGAGTGACGGCCCAGGCAAGGCTCTTCGAAGAGGCCTGCAACCTGGTCCTCTTCAAGAAAAAGGGCCGGCGGGTCTTTCTGACGGACGAGGGGAGGATGCTTTACGAGTACGCCAGGAAGATCTTCGAGATAGAACAGGAACTGGAGGCGGCCGTCGAAGACCTGCGGAAACTCAAGCGCGGCGTTCTCCGGCTCGGCACCACAAAGGCGTATGCGCGGTACTTCATGCCCGCCCTGATCACCGGCTACCACAAGCAGTACCCCAACATCCGCATTATTCTGGACGAGGGCAGCTCCAGGGACATGACCCGCAGCCTTCTCGATTTTCGAAACGAGATCGCCGTCATCGCAAGGGCCGAAGATCATCCTGAAGTGGCCTTCACGCCGTTCAGCCAGGAAGAGCTGGTCCTCATCATCCCGCCCGGTCACCCATGGACTCAGCGCAAGTCTGTCAGGATCGAGGAGCTGGCCCTGGAGCCGATCATTATGAAGGACATCGGCTCAGGGACCCGCAGGGTCATCAACGGACTGTTCACTCAAAGCGGATATGAGCCCAACATCCTCATGGAGACGAGCAATACAGAGTTTATCAAGGACCTGGTGCATCGAGGGGAGGCGGTATCCTTTCTTGTCAGGGAGTCGGTGGCCGCCGAACTCCAGGCAGGCAGGGTGGGATCGGTGCCCCTGGAGGGCAGACACCTGACTCTGGACGTAAGTATCGCGCACCTGAAGGACCAGCGCCTCTCGCCGGCGGCCAAGGCGTTCCTCGACATCCTGCACGGGCTTACAACCGCCGGTACGCCTTACCAGGGTATAGGTGTCATGATGGCCGGCATGCTCTCCAGGCGAAAGCAGGGAAGGGCCGCTTTAAAGCCTGTGAAGTCCGCGGCCCCTTGACAAACATGGCCGGAAGAGAAAGCATTCGCTATTCCTTCGGGGTCAATGGATTATGTATTGTCATGCTTCCAGCTCTTCGTGTGTTTTCATGGCAAACGGACATGACCTAAGGGGTCGGTCACTCCTGTTCATGAAAAACCGTGATCTTGGCAGCTCAAACACATAACCACTTAACCGCATAATCATTTACACAGTTTACCACACACTATGCGGTTTCGACTCTGCTTGATTGTAAGACGGGGGATATTTTTACAGTAAAAGGGCTTAATCCACCACCAAGAGCATGAAGAACATGAAGGTGGAAAACAAAACCCGCGATTCGTTGCACTGGTTATGAAAACCCGTACCAAGAATCAGCCGATACCTGAAACTGGAATCAGCCGGAGGTTTTCCCATCGAACGCTCACACCCGACAATACAGCGAGCGACGCTCGCGTCGAACGTTAACACCCGGGTTATCTTCGCCATCACCCTGGTCCACTTCACCGGGGACTTCTTCAGTTCTTTCATTATTCCGCTTTTACCTCTCTTCGTGGACAAGTTCGGTCTGACCCTGGCCCAGGCAGGACTGGTAACCGGTGTCAGCCGCATCCTGGCATTCATTGTCCAGCCTGTGGTCGGCTACTTTGCCGACCGCTACCAGACCAGGCTTTTTGCACTGGGGGGACTCTTTCTGGTGGTCCTGTTCGTGCCGCTCACGGGCGTGGCCCCGTGGTTCTGGCTTTTTCTCGTGCTGGTTGCCCTGGCATCAATAGGCTCCTCCATGTTTCATCCCACCTGCGCGGGTATGGTCCCGGACTACGCGGGACGTAAGCCCGGGCTTTCCATGTCCTTGTTCAATACAGGAGGAACCCTCTCATTCGGCGTTGGCCCGATCTTCATCTCCTGGTACGTGGGGGCGTACGGCCTGGCAGCGATGCCCTGGATCACGGGACTCGGGATAGCCGTGCTGTTATACCTGCTGGGCGTCCTGCCGGCTCCCCGTGGGGAGGGATTGAGGGACTTGGGGTTTCTCGGTTCCATGAAGGACGCGTTCGGCGGCGTGTGGCGGCCCATCCTGGTGCTCTGGTTCATTATGGTCCTGCGTTCCTTTACGGGACAGTCCTTTATAACATTCCTGCCCGTGCTTTTCGCGCGCGAGGGGTACTCCTTGATTTCGGTGGGGGTCATGGTATCACTTTTTACGGTGGGCGGGGCCCTCAGCGGAATACTTGCCGGCCACCTCTCGGACCGGATGGGGTTCAGAAAGCTTTTTTATGTAACCCACGGCCTGTCCGCACCGGCATTTTTATTTATGCTCAACGTGTCCGGATACCGGGTCCATGCGGGCGCCTTCCTGGCCGGCTTCATGGTCCTCGCGACCCTGCCCCTGGGGGTGCTCATGGCCCAGGAGATGGCACCGAAGGGCAAGTCCATGGTGTCGAGCCTCATGATGGGGCTGGCTTTCGGCACGGGCGGGATGCTTGCGCCTGTTACCGGAAAACTGGGGGACCTCTTCGGGGTCCGGCCTGTGCTGGGCTTTGTGGCCCTGGCCCCTTTGCTCACCATCGCACTGATTCCCATGCTTCCCGAGCGGCACAGCGGTCGCGACCTGGGAAGAAAGGCTTGATGAATTCGCAAAGACTTTTTTCTCGCGCAGACATGCAGGGACGCCGACGCCGACACTCCTCGAAGCGGTCCGGCCATCAACTCCTTTTGATTGATAACCATCCTGTTTTATTGTGAAAACAAGGCGGCATCGGCGTTTGTTCTTGACTTGGGCATAGAACTCTTTCATCCTGATATATAAATGCATCTGTTTCGTGAAGGTTAGAATCGACCTTGGAACAAGAAAGGGGTGCCATGGAAAAACCCGCCAAAATCTGCATGGCTTGCTTCTGACGGGAAATTGTCCTTTGGTAGCGCGAATCAGCTCATCTTCGACCAAGTCTGTCCATATCCAGAATGCTCAAGCCAGACCTTGATCTGTGTGGTTCATCATCCTCTGTCCTCATCAGGATGTCCAGCAGCCCAGCCCCTGTGTTTTTCCGTCAAAGAATCCATTAGGGAAGACTCAGTGTGGGTATAAAGGCAAGGCAATATACGAAAGGAGGGGGACATGAAAAAGCAACTGGTCAATTACGAGACATTGCTAAAGGTAACACGGGCCATATCCCATTCCAAGGATCCGGAGGAAGTCGTCTTAATGACCGTGGAAAGCATCACCAACGCTTTGGAGGTGAAGGGTTGCTGTATTTTTCTCATGAACCGGAAGACAAACGAACTGGAAGTCGCCGCCTCTTTCGGATTGAGCGAGGAGTATATCAACAAGGGGACGGTCAGCGCATTGAAGTCCATAGCGGATTCGCTGGAGGAGGGGCCTGTGGCGGTCCATGATGTCGGGGACGATCCCAGGATCCAGTATCCGGAGGCTGCAAAAAATGAAGGGATCGCCTCCATCCTGTCCGTCCCCATAATCGTTCGAGGAAACGTCATCGGCGCCATGCGCATCTACACCTCGCAACCATGGGATTTCACCCTGGAGGACGTCAATTTTGTCCAGGCCATGGCCCAAATGACGGGCATGGCCATTGAAATGGCGAGGTACTACAAGGGGTTGAAGGAGAGCATAGAGATTTTGAAGACCCTGAAGGATCCGCGGTCCATGAAGTCAAAAAGGAGGACGCCTTATGAAGGGGTCCCCATCAGCGTACCTGCGAGTGAGGTTGGCAGGTCTGGAACGCAGTAGACCTCAAAACTCCACCCTCGAGGCACTGCATCAGGAGAATCC
>JAWLEX010000142.1:0-7532 GCA_041685835.1 Desulfatiglandales bacterium | reverse complement strand
GCGCAACCTCTTGATTTCCTTGATCTTGACAAAAAATCCTCATTTCTGAATTGGAAACTTGCTAGTGCCCAAAAAGCGTTTCTGGATGGGCACTATCTAACCATCAGCATTTTAAAGGATATTTTACATGAGCATTAGAAATCCTTGAAATCTCCTTCGTCTTCCATGGGGATCACCTTTTCCGGGTGTATTTCCCTGGATTCCCGGCGGGTGGGAACATCAATCCCGGGCTGTTGGTTCACGGCCGGCTGGGACCGAAAATCGTGCCGCCCTTTTGACTCGGCGGTATTATCCGGTAGTCCGGTGTGAGCTGTCTTGCCGTCCTTGCCTTGCCGGCGGACCAGCTTAATCAGCGCATCAAGATGTCCCTTCATGCTCTCGGCCTGGGCGTTCATCTCTTCTGCGGCGCTGGCCGACTCCTCGGCGCTCGCGGCGTTCTGCTGTGTCACCCCATCCATGTCGGCCACGGCCTTGCTTACACTGTCTATGCCCTCGGCCTGCTCCTTGGAAGCCTCTGCGATCTCGTCCACCAGCGCGCCCACCTTGGAGGATATCTCCATATTGTTTTTAAACGACTCCTGAGTGGCCTTTGTGAAGTGCCTCCCCTTTTCCACGGACTTTATGGTGTTGCCGATGAGAGTTGCCGTGTTCTTGGCCGCTTCCGCGGCCCGCAGTGCGAGGTTCCTTACTTCGTCGGCCACCACGGCGAATCCGGCGCCGGCCTCCCCCGCCCGTGCAGCCTCCACTGCTGCATTCAGGGCCAACAGATTGGTCTGAAAGGCTATCTCATCTATGGTTTTGACTATTTTGTCCGTCTCCTGGCTGGAATCGGAGATCTCCTTTATGGCTACGCTCATGTCCTTCATGTTGCGATCAACCTCGTCCACGATGCCCTCGACCTCTTTCATCATTCCCTTGGCCTTGCCCGCGTGCTCCGCGTTTTGCTTGACCATGGAGGATACTTCTTCCAGGGAGGAGGAGGTCTCCTCGATGGATGCGGCCTGGCGTGAGGCCCCTTCCGCCAGGTCCTGACTGGCCCCGGCCACGTGCTCCGATGAAGAGGCCACCTGCTCGGTCCCTTCCATGACTCCACCTATAACCTTGTTGATCCTTCCGACTATTTTTCTTATGGAAAACGCCGCATAAAGGATCCCGATTATAAGGGCCGTGATGATGCTGATGAAGATGGCTTTGTTGGAAAGAGCGGTTTGGGCCTGTAGCCTGGTTTCCGCCTCTTCGCCCAGTGTCTCGCAGGTGGTGAAGATTTCTTGTTGGGCCTGGTCCATAGAGGCCCTCAACCGGTCTTGGAGCATAACCTGCTCTCGATATTGCTCCACGGACTCGACGTAATCCTTAAGCGCATTCTCTATCCTTTGGGCCCTCTCGCTAAGCATCTCGCTCTTTGAGATCATGTCAGCCCAGTCAGCCCGATTCTTTTCGAATTCTCCAATGCCCCTCTCCAATTCCAGCCAGTTGGCCTCGGATGACCTATCAAAGTAGGATCCTGCATAATTGGGAAGTATCCTTCCCGAAAAGATCATGTTTTCGGCATCAACCGTCGCCTGTTCGGTCTCTTCAGAAATCACTTGATACTTCGCTTCGATTTCCTGAACCAGGCCGGCCTTGACCCTGTTTGCAGATACATAGCTCCTAAAACCCGACCTGTACTCGTTTATCGCTCCCCTGGCGGAGGAAAAAGCTTCTCTTTCACGGTCGCTTATTCCCTGCCAGGCTTCCAGGCGGACCAGCATTTCCCTTCCCTGATCAAGAAGAGACAAAGCCTCAGCGAGTGACGTCTCCTTACCCTCGGAATCGTCCCTCATCTCCGAAAGCATGTACCTGCTGGATTCATCCCTGAACGAGGCTGTAAGTCCCTGAAGTGAGTTCACCTGCCTGTAAAAACCCATGACAGCGTCCACCCGGCTCAGGCCGTAATACCCCGCAGCACCCACAACCACCATTAAGACCAGCATCAGGCCGATTCCCGACGCGATCCTTTTACCCAGGGTCATTTCTCGCAGCATGGCTGTAACCTCCTTACCCTCTTTAAATTTTCACACTTATTACAAAGCTTGATGCAAAAAAGGTACCATTCGGGTCTCATGTTCTCAGCCCTTCGTCCGGGCAAAGTACCGGGAATAACTGCGGCCTGAATTAGTGCCGAGCCCCTATCTCCATGATTGCCTGTCAGGGTCGCCAAATTCCTGACAAAAAAGGCGTCACAAACCAGACGGTTTTCGGGCGATAGCGGCGGCACCTTGAGGGAGTGGTTTTCGGGGCGACACAGATAAGGGCGTATCAAAAATTTTTCCCTTGACAGGCTCAGAACCTAATGTTATTAGGTAAATTGTGTTTTCAGACCCATTATATTTATAAAAAGACTGATAAAACAATAGTTTAAAAAGACTAGCGTTCTGAGGTTAAAGGCGGGGTTACCAAATTGGATGTTGGAGAGCTTTTTTTTAAAACAAAAAACATTTTTTTGTGTAATTATCACCAAAAAACCTGTTTCTTATAATTACACTAGTAACAATTTAGGCCATAAATACAAATATTTAATTACAATAATCAGCTATCGACAGTCCATTTGCTAACGGCCTTAAGGAATCTGGCATTGGCGAACCGCAATCACAAGGGAAATACCCGCACCCGGATTATCGATTCGGCCCGAATCCTGTTCGCCGAACAGGGCTACCAGAAGACCACTGTAATGGACATCTCCAGGCAGGCGGGGCTGTCCGAAGCTGCTTTGTACGACCATTTCCATGGCAAGGAGGACCTCCTCCTTGCAATACCTCAGCTCTGGGTGTCGGAGTTGATTGATGACCTTGAAGAGCAGCTATTTGGGATTCAGGGCGCCTACAACAAGCTGCGCAAGTACCTCTGGTGGTACATGCGACGGGTGGAACAGGCTCCCCTGGACGCGAAGGTGGTGTACCTCTTTCTGAAGACCAATGCGAACTTCATGGCGACTGAGGTCTACTCAAACGTCAAGAGGCTTTACGCATATCTTCTGGACATATTCGAAGAGGGGCGGGCTGCAGGGGAGATGCGCCCCGACCTGAACCCTTATGTGGCGCGGGATCTCTTTGTGGGCACAATGGACCACATCGTGACGCGGTGGCTGCTCAAGGATCAGTCCTACTCCCTGTTCGAAAACCTCGACAGCCTGTTCGAACTCCTGTCGAGCGCATTCAGACCCGCGCCCGCAGCGGGGGCGGATACGGAGCCGGCTGATCCGGGCGCCGCAGGGGTTGAGGGAGCCCTTGACAGGGGCTGATTGTATACAGTATGCAGTAAACTCGGCTCCAAACAGGTGCAAAGCGAGCTCACTCCAGGGGCCGGCAGGCGGGGAGATCCCTCGCGGTCTTCGAGGCGCCCGAGACGAGACCCGGGGTGGGATGTCGCGGCGGTAATACGGGAGCCGTCGACGGCATTCCGTGAAACCCTCAGACCATGTGTAAAGGAGGATGGATAGATGGCAAAACAACTGTTTGAATGGGATTACTCATCGTACCCTGGGGCGAAGCAATACCCCAATCTGTTCACGCCGATCGAAATCGGCAACCTGATAGTCCCGAACCGTATCAAGTACGCCGCCACCGAAGACAACCTTAACCGGCACGACGGGTTTGTAACGGATGCGGATGTGGAGTACATGCGGCGCAGGGCCGAGGGAGTGGTAGGAGGCCTATGCTTCATGCAGGGCGTGTACATGGATGAGCCAGGCAAGGGTCAGGGCTATGTGGGCCAGGCCGCGGCATGGGACGACAAGTTTATTCCGGGCCTCAAAAAGATCGCGGACGCCATTCACTCGGAGAAGGCGGTCGCAGGGTTCCAGCTAATGGACTGCGGCCGTGTGGGCGCAGTGGAAGCGCCCGTAGGACACGGTCCTTCAGCAGTGCCCCAGCGCCTCAGGATCTTCAAGCCCATGGCCGAGATGACGAACGCCGAGGTCAAGGAGGTGGTCAAACAGCACGCGGATGCGGCCAGGCGGGGCGTCGAGGCGGGGTTCGACGTAATGGAGATCTCAGGTATCGTGGGCTACCTGATTTCCAACTTCATCTCCAAGTACACGAATCGCCGGACCGACGAGTACGGCGGGGACATCCGGGGCCGCATGCAGGCGGTGGTGGAGATCATTCGGAGCGTCAAGGAGGCGGTAGGACCTGACGTACCGGTAGGCATCCGCCTCTGCTCCGAAGAGCTCCTGGATGATGTGGGCGGCAACACCCCCGAGGAGTCCATGGAAAGCTACAAGATCGCAGAGGAGGCCGGGGTCGACTACATCAGCTGTACGCTGGGCTGGCAGGAGTCGATTTTTCCGGTGATCAGCCGCGACATTCCTCAAGGAAACTGGCTATACCTGGCCAAGCGGGCCAAGGAGCACGTAAAGGTCCCCATACAGATGGCCTACCGGATCTTCCTCCCAAAGTTTCCGGAGGAAGCCATCGCCAAGGGCGAGCTGGACATGTGGGAGATCTGCCGTTCCATGATCGCAGATCCCCTGATGCCCAAGAAGGTGGCCGAGGGCAGGGAGGACGAGATCAGGCACTGCGTCGCCTGCAACCTCTGCCTGGCAAGGCTCTTCCGCGATGCACCCATGACCTGCTACATCAGCCCGGTCTGCGCCCATGAGCACGATCCGGAGTTTTTTCCCAAGCCTGTTGAAGACGAGGACGACAAGAAGGAAGTCATGATCGTCGGGGCCGGACCGGCCGGTCTCGAGTGCGCCTATGTGGCCGCCCAGAGGGGACATGAGGTTCATGTCTACGACAAGCGTGAGGAAATCGGGGGAACCCTGAACGAGGCCTCCCTGGCGCCTTACGGCGACGAGGAACTCATGACCTGTGTGAACTTCCAGAAGACCATGTGCGGGAAATACGGGGTGGAGTTGCACCTTGGCACCGAGGTCACGGAGGAGCTCATCGAAGAAGAGGCCCCGGATACGGTGATCCTGGCCACGGGCCCGGTCTACAAAAAGGTCCCGGGAGTGGACGATAACGCAAAGAACATCGTCAATGTCCTGGACGTACTCGCCGGCAGGGCCGAGGTAGGAGAGAAGGTCGTGGTCTGGGGCAACCGTAAGCCCGGCATCGGCGTGGCGCTCAAGCTTGCCAAGGAGGGAAAGAAGGTGACCATCGTGGGCGAGGAGAAGTCCGCGGGCTTTGATATCAACCCCTCTTTCAAGTGGCGTTACATGATCTACCTCCGGCAGAACGGCGTGACCGCTTACAACGACTGCACCATAGATCAGGTCGGAGACGGCGGGATCGTGGTAAAGACCTTCGACGGCCATCGATTCCCGGTTCAGTGCGATACGATCATCGTAACGGAGCGGGATGCCAACGAGAGCCTTAAGAGCGCCGTTCAGAGCGAGGGCATCGAGCTGTACGTGGTCGGGGACGCCCTGGTGCCCCGGAACCTGTCCAGCGCTGTCCACGACGGCTACCGGATCGGTCTCAGGATATAGGGAGGAGGGAATATTATGCCAGTGAACGCCGAAAAGGAAATCACAAAACTGTGGAAAGCCAAGCAGGCCGCCCAAGGTGAGATCTGCAACACCTACTACCGGTGGCGCGAGTTTGCCCTCGGGTTGGCCGGCGATAAAGCCGATCCCATGACCGTAGCCCTGGACGCCGCCGAGGCGTTTGGACGCTACATCGGCAAGGGCATGCTGCCACGGCTGAACCTGCTCAAGGGAGACGAGGCCTTTGTCGGTATGGTGGCGAAGCAGCTAGCGGGAACCTGGGCGAACGAGGGGGCTGTGGTTACGGTGGAACCCGGTGAAAAGGCCACTGAGGCTGTCATCCGATGCAAGCGCGATACGTGGCCGACGGCGGCCAAGACCTTTGACGTGCCCATGGAGGAAGTCACGAGGTCCCGCGAAAAGCTTTTCGAGAGCATGCTCGTGGACATAAGTGTCTTCTTCAACCGGCCCCTTGCCATCGAGATGCAGAAGGCGATTCCCAGGGGCGAGGGCGAATGGGTGTTCAAGCTGTATTTGAAACAGTAAAAAGAGGAGTGAAACATGGCTGCTCAGATCGATATGGAAAAATGCAACATGTGTGGCGGGCTGGTCCAGCCACTGTGCGTGGAGGTCTGCCCTGACTCGGCCATCCGGGTCCAGAACGGCAGGCCCGTGGTTACCGAATTCATCTGTGAGGATTGCAATGAGTGCGGGTGTGTCTGCCCCGATGAGGCAATCACAATTCCTCTTTCCAAGGTGACATTCTGAAACGGTTCAAAGGGGCGCTCCGGCCGGCGTGATTCGGCCGGAGCACCTTTCCTTTCAGCGGTCCCCTCCGTCACCGGTTGGGGTGATGCACTCAACCTCCGGGATCATTGGTCCGGGACCGCGCCGAGCCCATCAAAGCAAGGAGTTGCTCCCATGAAAGTCAATAAGGTCGATCATATCTGCATAGCGGTGAAGGACCTGGATGCCGCCCGAAAGGTCTGGGAACCCGTCCTGGGCAAGTCTGAACCGGATGATCCCTACGTGGACGAGCCGGAAAAGATCCGGGTCGCCCGCTACCATATCGGAGAGGTCGGTTTTGAGCTCATGGAGTCCACTACGCCGGACGGCCCTGTGGCCCAATTTATCGAAAAGAACGGCGAAGGCGTCATGCTCATCAGCTTCGGCGTGGACGATACCGCAGAGGCGGTGGAAGAACTCAAGAAGCAGGATTACCCGTTTATTCCCACCCCGAACGGGGAGGTGCTTCGTCCCTTCCGGAGCGGGAAGTTCGCGTTCATTCACCCCAAGAAGCTCAACGGGGTGTTGACGGAGCTCATCAACGACTAAGTGTTTCCGTGTTCTTCCTGGTGAGGCATCGGCTGGAAACACAGGAGCTATATGCCTAAAACTAATCGTGATTTTGAAATTTATCTGGTCCACATCGATCCGGACAAGTGCGACGGCTGTGAATTGTGCCTTATCTACTGTCCGGTGAATGTGTTCGACATGTCGCATAAGGCGACTCCGGTGCGGCCTCAGAACTGCCTTGGATGCAGAACATGTGAAGCTGTGTGCAAATCGAAAGCGGTGACGATTACCGAGATCTGAAGCGGAACCTGCTAAAGCGGAAGCGAATTCGGACACGAAATCACCTTTGAATGTTGAAGCTGATGCTGGAACTCTCGCTGAGACTGAATCTCTACTTTCCCGTGCCGGCCGTCTTATAAGGAAATCCCCCCTGGCGTTCCCAGACCGTGAACGGGCAGGGGGGATTTCCAACTCAAATGCTCGTGGCCGATATATCGGTCGTATCCGTGGATGAAACCAATACCCGAAGGGATGCACGGGGCACTCATTCTTGGGGCCGGTGATCCTGTTCGTTAGTGGATTACTCCTGAAAAGCTGTCAGACAAACAAGAAGTATTGATGTTGGTATACTCGAAATCGGGATCGGGATCGGGATCGGGATCGAAAGAGAACAAAATGATACTTGAAACGAAAAGCTTGGTGTCTACGGCTGTGTGAAGGAAGACTCCGAGGTCTATGGATTAGAGGAAATCGATTTCGATCCCGA
>JAWLEX010000025.1:0-31710 GCA_041685835.1 Desulfatiglandales bacterium | reverse complement strand
ATGAAGTACCGCCCAGAGTACCCGTCACAGCCCTTTGCCTCCCTTGAGGAGGCTCAGGCCTGGGTGGATGGTTTTGTGCTGTGGTACAATACCGAGCACCTTCACAGCGCCATCCGGTTCGTGACACCTGACGACCGCCACTACGGCCGTGAAAAGGAAATCCTGGAACAAAGACAAAAGGTCTACGAAGAAGCCCGGCAACGGAATCCGCATCGCTGGTCCGGCCTCACTCGCAACTGGGAACCGGTACATGAGGTTCCCTTGAACCCTGATACCAGATCCAGGCGTCAGGTCGACTTGAAACTGGCTGCTTAAATGATCAATTCAGGTGACATCTATCTTGACACCGACCGTCTTCGTGGGAAGGACTGGAGGGGTAGATGCGCGGTTTTCTTCGTACTTCGGAATGCCTGCAGTTTGCACCGGCCCGAAAGGTGCAGGCTTACATGGTATTGATGAATATGTGGAGATTCCCTCAGTAATAACAATCACAAAAGCCTTAGCCCTAGCCACGGCAGCTTGGTGCGGCAACCGTTAGCCATTCATTTGAAAGAATGGATTGAGAGCTGCTGAGCTGTAATAAACCATCAAGGTAAAGGCTTCTTATATCGGCCGGTATGAAAGAAAGGCAGGGAGTATGCACAGCTCTTACGGAAGGATCCTGGTTGTCGATCTTACGGATCGCTCTTTTGAGATCGAATCCTTATCCGAGACAGTTTTGGAAAAATGCATCGGGGGCAAGGGATTGGCAACCCATTTGGTTCTGGACAAGAATCCACCCGGTGTTTCGCCTTTTTCAGAAGAAAACCATCTGATTTTTGCAACTGGTCCTGTCTGCCGGAGCATGCTCTGGGGCGGGAGCCGCTACGGCGTATTCACGAAATCTCCGCTGACCGGCTTTTACAGCGAATCCTATTCAGGTGGCAAGGTCCCTGAAGCTATTGACTCTGCAGGATTCGACGCAGTCGTGATCCGGGGCGCTGCAAAGACGCCCACAGCTATTTGCATCCATCCGGGAGGATGCAAGTTTTTCGATGCAGGCGATCTCTGGGGTGCAGATACCTATCGCAGCGAAAAGGAGGCAAGAAAAAGGTTCGTTCTTCCTGGAGAAGGCATTAAAAAAGTCGGCGCCGTGGTGATCGGACCGGCAGGGGAGAACGGAGTCCGCTTTGCGGTGATTGAGAACGACTACTGGCGCTCTGCGGGCCGAACCGGCGTGGGCGCGGTAATGGGGGCCAAGAAACTCAAGGCCGCTTTATTCCAGGGAGACCGGAAAAGACCACTTGCCAATCCGAAAGGAGTGGCAGCCTATGCCAAGGCATTTTCCAAGAGGAATTCGGAACAACCCGGGGTAAAGGCATACAAGTCTCTCGGCACCACCATGATGGTGGCCATTATGAACCGGATGCAAGCATTTCCCGCAAGGTACTGGTATCAGGGCACCTGTGACCATTGGGAAAAAATATCCGGGGAAAGATTCCATCAGGAGCATGAGGTCAAACCCAGTGCGTGCCTTAAGTGCTTCATGGCCTGCGGTCGCAAGGCAACCTTGATGAGCGGCCGTCACAAAGGCCTGGTAATCGAAGGTCCGGAGTATGAGACCATCTATGCCTTTGGGGGATTGTGCATGATCGATGATATTGGCGAGATCGCTCATCTCAACGATTTATGCGACCGCCTGGGTATGGACACGATCACTGCCGGCAACCTGTGCGCCTTTACCATGGAAGCGGCAAAACAAAAGAAGGTGGACTATCCCATCGAATATGGGGATGCCCGAGGTGTTGCAGACCTTCTGAATCTCATCTCGAACCGAAGAGGCATCGGCGATGTTCTGGCCGAAGGCATTATTCATGCCGCAAAAATCTGGGACCTGGAAGAAGTCGCCGTTCACGTGAAGGGCATGGAGCCTGCAGGTTATGAGCCGAGAGTGCTAAAGGGGATGGGGCTTTCCTATGCAACCTCCGACCGGGGGGCCTGTCACTTGCGAACCACCTTTTACAAGCCGGAACTGGCCGGACTCATTGCGCCGGACGCAATCCACGGCAAGGCTGAAATGCTCGTCGATTATGAAGACCGCCTCAATATCTTTGATTCCCTGATTTTCTGCCGGTTCTACCGGGATATCTATCCCTGGGAGGAACTTGAAAAAATCGTTCTCCTGACGACAGGCATCCCTGCATCCACGGAGGATCTTAGAGGGAAGGCCTCTTTTATCGCTGATATGACAAGAAGCTTTAACCTGAGAGAGGGCCTGAAACCGGAACAGGATCGACTTCCCATGCGGCTCTGTCGAGAGGCCCTTCCATCGGGCCACAGAATCTCGGAGCAGGAGCTTGGAACCATGGTGAAGGATTATTATACCCATCGGGGATGGGACGCTAAGGAGGGACGCCCTTTATATTTTTATATTCGGCAGATCCACAACGAGCCATAGGTTTTTGTGATTATGTGGGAGCTAAGCGTAAAAAGCTTATCATATCGGATCCAGCTTTTCTTAGGCAATGTTCCTGCAGCCATATCCCCGGCGTCTATGGCAACTGCTGATTCTTTGGTCTCGGCTGATAAAACAGCCGGCCCCATGAAATCATTATGACGGCCAGATCCTGTCACAACGAAAACCGGACGTCTCTTTTTTGTGGTCATGTCGGAGTAAGGAAAAGGTATGCCGTAAGCGTCTAGCCGACCCACCTTTCGAGGGCGCCCGGCAAGATATATGATTCCTCCCATTTGAGCGCGCACACCACGCTCGTATTTCAATGGGAGGGAGTGATGAAGAAAGAAGCACGTATTGAGACCTGGCGGCGGATCAGTATGTTCCGGGTTGATATGGCTGTTAGACAGCGCATCGCAATTGGTTGGTCATTCCGCAGACTCTTCAGATGCGGCTGCTTCGGCGGAGTCTGGTTTATCGCCCTGGCTCATGTGTGTCGCAGCCCGGTACCCGCTGAGAAATCCCGCGATAATTGCGAGGATCCAGTTCGACAATCAGCTCCAGCCAAATCGCCGTTGTGTTCTACCAGACACAACCCGTTACTTCCAAGGTCCAGCCTCGAATGCTTCAGGCGGGTATCTATACGGGGGAGGGGGAGCTGATTTCAGACAGCCATGACCTGATCTTCGACCGGACCTCCAATAACCCGGGGGAAAGGGAACTTCAGGTGCGTTTCCTGCTCACACGGAAAGCGGACCAGGTCAACGGCCAAGAGGTCATTTTGAAATTGATGGAGAAGCACCCTGGAACCTCGCACTATAAGGAATACGGTTCCATGCGGTATTTGATGAGGCGTTCATTTACCAGCGATTTTGATTTTTGACGGACAGGTGACCGATGAGCGAACTGAACCAAAAAATCAACGAACACTTTCCTGGACTGGTGGTCCGGAAGGACCTCGTACGAACGGTCAAAGGAAACGCCATCGTGCCTTCATACGTCCTTGAATATCTTTTGGGACACGGGCCTGAGGATGCCGTGGTCGGTCTATTCTGGTCAACGGGAGACTCGTTTAATCCAGGAGACTCTTCAGAAGATTCGCCCCTATTCGCCCCACCAGAACCCTCGTCCCTTAAGGCGTTTCGCCCCAATCGCCCGTTTCGCCTCTGGAGGTGTTGGGCATAACCTTTTCTGTTGCCACGGCAGGCCCGGGAAGGCTTCCATTGAAAGAAAATCCTTCCACTATCCTTCCACTAGAGGCCCGCGAAAGAAAAAGGCCCTTCCGAAGAAGGGCCTTAACTCATTGATTTTCTTGGTGGGCGTGGGAGGGATCGAACCCCCGACCAATTGATTAAGAGTCAACTGCTCTACCAGCTGAGCTACACGCCCATTGTGAGTGGTTGGTTCGCTGCCCAAATCTGGCGCGCCCGGCAGGATTCGAACCTGCGGCCTACGGGTTCGAAGCCCGGCGCTCTATCCAGCTGAGCTACGGGCGCCCCTCAAATTGAGAACATTTCATTTAGCAAGTCTGAGCCCGGTTGTCAATGCCATTTCTCGTGGAAACCGGGGAAAGCCCAAAAATTTCCTTGACAGCAGACCGGGTTTGCCGTAGATATTACAGTTTCGAATTTACTTATAGGATTAGGGATATGAAGACATTCGTGGCCAAGGAACAAGACGTCGAGAGAAAGTGGTACCTCGTGGACGCGCAGGGCAAGATCGTGGGGCGACTGGCCTCGCAGATCGCACATCGCCTCAGAGGTAAGCACAAGCCGATTTTCACTCCGCACGCGGACACCGGAGATTTCATCGTTGTGGTCAACGCTGAAAAGATAGTCTTTTCCGGCCAGAAGTGGGACCAGAAGGCCTACTACCGCTACAGCGGTTACCAGGGTGGGCTGAAGAAGACCACCGCCAGAGAGTTGCTCGAGAAGAAGCCCGAGGAAATCATCCGCATGGCGGTCAAACGCATGTTACCCAAGAACAGCCTGGGGCGGCGTCAGTTCAAAAAGCTCAAGGTCTACGCCGGTCCCCGACATCCCCACGAGGCACAGCAACCGGAGACACTGGAGATCTAAATGGTTGAACAGGTATATCACGCCGTCGGCAAGCGAAAGACCGCTGTTGCGCGGGTCTGGCTGAAACCGGGCCAGGGACTGATCACTGTAAACAGGAAGCCCCTGGAGGAGTATTTCACCCGCGAAGCGGATCGTCTCCTCATCAAACAGCCCCTGGAAATTACGGACACAACCGGCAACTACGACATACAGGCAACCGTGAGGGGCAGCGGACACACCGGCCAGGCCGGGGCCATTCGGCATGGTATAAGCCGGGCGCTTGTGGATGTAAACATCGACATGCGACCTTCTCTTAAGAAGGCCTCTCTGCTCACCCGCGATCCCAGGATGAAGGAGCGCAAGAAGTACGGTCAGCCCGGGGCCAGGGCACGCTACCAGTACTCGAAGCGCTGATTTTCTTATACGGCGCCATCCCGAAGGGTTGAACAAATATCGGCACACCGTTACCGGCGTGAACCATGGCGGATCCCCGGAAGATCAAGCTAGTACTCGCCTATGACGGCACCCGTTATCATGGGTGGCAGTTCCAGAAAAACGGTCTCTCCATTCAGGCGGTCCTCGAAGAAAAAATCAGTGTCATGACCCGGGAGCAGGTAAAGGTTATCGGTTCAGGCAGGACTGATGCCGGGGTCCATGCGCTGGGCCAGGTCTGCCACTTCGAGACAGGCGCACGCCTCGAACCGGATGAATTTTTAAAGGGTCTCAACAGCCTCCTTCCAGCCGACATCCTCGTGCGCCGGGCAGAGGACGTTTCACCCGCGTTCCACGCCCGGTACAGCGCCAAGAGCAAGGTCTACGAGTACCGAATCCTCAACCGGCCCGAACCGGACGTGTTTCTTCGTCACTATGTCTGGCATATCTCCCGCCCACTCGACCTGAAGGCCCTGGCTCGCTGCCTGCCCCTTGTCCAGGGCGAGCACGACTTCACCTCGTTCCGGTCCAGCGGCAGCAACAACCAAAATCCCGTAAGACACATCCTTCGATCCGAACTCAGGGGCCCGGAAGACGGCCTCATCCGCCTGGTATTCGAGGCAAACGGATTCCTGCGCCACATGGTGCGAAGCATGTCCGGCACGCTGGTGGATGTGGGGACGGGCAAGACCTCGGTGGAGGGTTTCCTGGATATCCTGCGGGCAAGGGATCGTCAAAAGGCGGGGCTCAAGGCGCCGGCAGGCGGGCTTTTTCTCGTCCGTGTGGTTTACGAAGGTGACGGACAGGCGCCGGCGGCCTATTGATTCAGGCTAGTCCTTTTCCTCCTTCACCGGGGCCTGGTCTTCAAGGTCCACATGGACCAGGGCCTCTCGAATGGTTTCGTGGATTCTTGTGAAGTCTTTGTCGAACGAGTCGACCGACAGACGTCCGACTTCTATAAACTTTACCACGATCTCCTTTGTGACCTTCAAGGCCAGTTCGTCTTCCTTCTTGAGCATGGCTCTTGACCTCCGAAAAAACCCCCGCTGAAGGATAGAAGGCGCGTGAACGGATCAGCGGGGGTCCCGTTGTGGTAAGAAGAACCCGGACAGGCCCTCCCTACACGACTTAGATCAGTTTAGCAGCTTGCCGGTAAAAGATCAAACAGCAAAGCTCACGACCACACACCCGGGATCTTCACCCCGCAGCCGGGGCATGATCCGTCCTCGATCCGGTTACTGCCGACAGAAAACCCCCACCGGTCGATCAGGAGCTCCCCACAAGCGTGACACACCGTGCGCTCACCATCGTCACCGGGCAGGTTCCCCGTATAGACATACTCGAGGCCGGCCTCGAGGCCGATGTCACGGGCCTGATGAATCAATGTGCTCTTAGTGGCCCCGATGTCATTGAGCCGGTAGGTGGGATGAAACCGGCTTATGTGCCAGGGGATGCCGGGGTCCACGCCGGCGATGAACGTGGCCAGGTCCCGAAGCTCGCCCGGATCGTCGTTCAGACCCGGAATGAGCAGGGTGGTGATCTCGATCCATATCCCCTGCTGTTTCATCGTCTCGATCGTACGAAGGACAGGGGCCAGCCTGGCACCGCACTGTTCCTTGTAAAACCCGTCCGTGAAGGCCTTGAGGTCCACGTTGGCCGCATGCAGGTCCGGATGGATCTCTTCCAGGCATTCCCGTGTCATGTATCCGTTTGTGACGAATACGTTCCTTATACCCCTGACCGAGGCAAGGCGAGCAGTGTCCAGGGCCAGCTCGAAATAAATGGTGGGCTCGGTGTAGGTGTAGGCGATGGTGGCGGAACCGCTCTGCTCGGCCTCGTCCACCAGGGCCTCCGGCGGCATGTCCTCTCCCATGACCCGACCGTGATCCACGGGCATCTGGGAGATGTCCGAGTTCTGGCAGAAGAGGCAATGGAAATTGCAGCCTACCGTGGCCATGGAGTAGCTTAAACTCCCGGGAAGGAAGTGAAACAGGGGTTTCTTTTCAATAGGGTCCACGTGCCTGGCGATCACCTTGCCGTAGACCAGGCTGAACAGGGTACCGCCGTGGTTCTCACGAACACCGCATATACCCTTTTTACCTTCTTTTATACGGCAGCGGTGATTGCATAGACTGCATTGGACCCCGACCTTGTCGGTTTTTTTATATAGATAAGCCTCTTTCATGGCTTCGGGCTCCTGATGATATATTTGTGTTCTCCCATGGCGGCCCCGTCGGGGATCGTGCGCCCCCTGGAGCGCACAGGGACCTTGAGGGTCATATTGTCTGTCTTGAATCGGTACACCACGTCGGCGGAGACCCCTAGAAAGGTGCCGAACGGAAGCGACGGCTCGAACCTGGAACCTGTGACCATGCTGCATACCCTGCCTATCACAGGCTGCAAACTCGAGCTGGAGTGCCAGTGGACGGGCACGCTGCCCAAGGCCGCTCGCACCAGTCCCTTGAGTTCCCAGAGGCTGAAATACCGGCACCGATCCAGGGGCGGCGGCGGCGAAGTGATAGAAATCTTCCGAACCAGCCCGGCCAAGGAAACGCTGTTCATGACTCCCACGAACACGGCCCTGCGGGTCACCCGGCCGGCCTCTCTCAGGGCCTCCATCGGGTTTTCGAGAAACTCGAGCGTATGGATCATGACCGAGAGGTCAAAGGCATTGTCCTCGAACGGCAGCTCATCGGCCATGGCAATTCTCAGCTCGCACCTGTGTCCCAGCCGCTCCCGGGCCTTTTGGATCATGTGCGGAGAGGCATCCACGCCGGAGATATCAAGCCCCAGCTTCTTCAGTAAGAGAAGATGTGAGCCATGCCCACAACCGATGTCCAGGGCCCGTTCCCCCGGGTGGACACGAAGCAGTCCCGGAAGACAGGACTCGAGCCAACGGTCCATGGCCTGACCTTGAGGGCCCCGGGCCCACAAAGCGTATTGCCCGGCAGTGCCCCTGTCGAACACGTTGCCCATGTGCTTACCCCATGGGAGGCAGGTTCCCGCTGAAACAATTCATATTGCTGTCCACGGAAAAACTAAAGCTTCACCACGAAGAGCACGAAGATCGCGAAGATCTCTTGCCATTGAGGTCCGAAGAAGCCTGAATTCTCATGTCGTCTGATAAAAGAGTAGAGAATGCTCCATCGATTGTCAACGGGTCTGCGAGCCCAAGTCTCGACACAGAGGTTACGGGCGTGCTATTTTACATGCGGCACGGCCGGGAAGGCCGGGCGGGAATAAGCCGGGGAGGGAAATCATGAAAATTACCACGGTTCAAGAAATGCGTAACCTGGACGCAACAGCGATAGAAAAGTACGGCATCCCCGAGGAGCTCCTTATGGAGAACGCCGGGGGTGCGGCCTACTTTGTGCTACTCACCCGTTTCGGCCTGCCCGGCCGGACCTTTCTTGTGTTCTGCGGAGGAGGTAACAACGGCGGTGACGGGTTCGTGGTGGCCCGCAAGATCCTATCGAGCGGCGGCAGGGCAAAGGTCTTCATTCTCGGGGACCGGAGCGCCTATCGCGGGGCCGCCCGCATGAACCTGGAGATCCTTGAACGGACAGGGGCCGAAATCGCCCCCCTTGAAGCACCCACTGATGCCGAACCGGACCTTGTCATTTGCGACGGCGTGGTCGACGCGATCTTCGGCACGGGCCTGGCAAGGGTCGTTGAGGGGCGATATGCAGAGGTAATTGAACTGATCAACCGGAGCGGGCGTCCTGTTCTGAGCCTGGACATTCCGAGCGGGGTCCACGGCGACACCGGCAGGGTCATGGGCACGGCGATCCGGGCCGACGCCACCGTGACCTTCGGGCTGCCAAAACTGGGAAACCTGCTTTATCCAGGATACGAACTCTGCGGCGACCTCTTTGTCACACACATCTCCTTTCCCCCGGAAATGATCGGCGCCGCGGACATCAAGGTCGCGATCAACCATACAGCCGCCCTGCCGCCGAGAGACCCAAGGGGTCACAAGGGGAGCTTCGGAGACGTGCTTTTCATTGCCGGGGCCGCCGCCTATTTCGGGGCGCCGTTGTTCAGCGCCCTGTCCTTTCTTCGGGCCGGCGGAGGATATGCACGGCTGGCCGCACCAGCATCCATGATCCCCCACATCGCCTCCGGCGGCAGCGAGATAGTGTTCGCACCACAGAAGGAGTCCCCACAGGGCAGCATCTCCCTGGACAACCTGGACGCCCTGCTGGAGCTGGGCTCGAGAGCTGACATGGTTGTACTGGGCCCCGGCCTCTCCCTGGTGGAAGAGACCCAGGAGCTCGCCCGAAGCCTGGCCGCTCAACTGGACCGCCCCCTGCTCCTTGACGGGGACGGCCTCACTGCGGTTTCCGGCAACCTGGACATCCTTCGCAACCGCAGAGCCCCGACCATACTCACACCGCATCCCGGAGAACTTTCCAGGTTAACCGGAAAACCCGTGCCCGAAATCCTGAATGATCCCGCAAGGATCCTTCAGGAAACCGCGGGTGATCTTGGCGCCGTTATCGTGCAGAAGGGCGCCCACAGCCTTGTGGGCTTTTCGGATGCGCGGGTCTTCATCAACTTGAGCGGAAACAGCGGCATGGCAACCGCCGGCTCAGGAGACGTGCTGACCGGGACCATTGCGGCCATGCACGGGCTGGGCCTGGACATTCCCGAGGCGGTATTAAAGGGTGTATTCCTGCACGGGCTGGCCGGGGACCTCGCGGCCGAGGACCTGGGCCCTGACGGAATCACGGCCCGGGACATCCTGGACACCCTTCCCCTGGCCCTGAAGTCCGACCGGGAAGGACTTGACGAGGACATGACGGAGCGCTATGCAGGTCCTCACCTGATTTGATCAGTACATCTTTTTCGATCTCTCCTTCATCTCCGGGATCGTGCCGGATACCCAAGTCTTCAAAGTGATCCACAGAAGAGGCCCGGAGCGCATCCTGTTCGGCACGGATGCGCCCTGGCGAAGGCCGGTGAACGAGAGACGCTGGTTCGAGAGCCTGCCTATGGATGATGAGGCCCGCGAAGCCATTGCATGGAAAAACCTGGAAACCCTTCTGAACCAGGCGCCGGGAGGGGGTCGGGTCTTCTGACGGAAAGGGCTGTCAGAGGCTCTTTTCGAGCTTTTCGAACTCGTCCTCGATTCGGTAGAGAGTCTTGTCCAGCTCGTTCAACCGCCTCGAAAGGAGTTCTTCCCTGGCGGTCTCCTTGAGATACTCCAGCCTGGATACAAAAGGGGAAATCCGCTCTTTCTCTTCCGTGGTGATGCTCGGGGCGTGCATCATGTCCACAAAAATGTCCACCAGCTCATAAAGGGACATATCCTGCTCCAGCGGGCTCAGGTATTCGTGTTTTTGAAGAAGCTTTGCGATCCTTGAGAACACCTTTATGAAGGGTTTCTCGTAAAAAGGGATAAGTCTAATGTCGATCTGCATGTGCCGGCTCATAAGGCCCTCCTGTCAAGGCAGCGCCGGCCCGACCCCTTCCTATGCATCTGGAGGCCGAACGGGCTGAGGTTCTCCCTGATTCAAATGGGGGTTGGCAGTGACCCCTGCGGGCATTATAGTGGGAAAGGAAACGATTTAAAACCGTTTGCAACCGGAACAGGAACCCATGAATCCCTCGGCCCTGACCATCCGCAGGCAGATGATCGATCTTCTGAGCGAGAAGGAGATGACCGACCGGGACCTCTCCCAGGCCCTGGGAATTCCGGAAAAGGACGTCTATGGGCACCTTTCTCACATTGCCCGATCTCTGGTCCCCATGAGAAAGAAGGTCCGCATCACGCCCGTGCGTTGCCTGAGTTGCGGATACGTCTTTCGGGACCGTAAGCGCTGGAGCCGCCCCGGCCGCTGTCCACGGTGCAAGGAGTCGCACCTTCAGCGGCCGGTCTATGCGGTTGTGGACGCCTGATTCACAGGCGATCCGCCTGTGACAGTCCGGAATCTTTGTAAGCCTGTTCCAAAGATGTACGAAAGGAGATTCTATGATTCTCAAGATACTTCAGACCGGACCACTCATGGTCAATTGCTATATCCTGGGAGACGAGGAGACACGGGAAGCCGGGGTATTCGACCCGGGAGGCAATGCGGGCGAAATCCTCGACATGCTCGCCTCCCTGAACCTCACCCTTTCCCTTATCGTCAACACCCACGCGCACTGGGACCACGTGGGGGGCAACCTGGAGCTTCACGAGCGCACCGGGGCCCCGATCCTGGCCCACGCGGAAGAAGCCCCTTATCTCGAGGCCGTAAGCCAAAGGGCCCGGGTATACGGATCAGAGGCCGCCGATTCCGAGGCGTCCCGGTTTATCGAGGAAGGGGATACCCTCGGCATCGGCTCCATACCCGTACAAATCCTGGACCTCAGGGGACACTCTCCGGCAAGCCTCGGCTTCGTGTTCGAGGGAGACATGGACGCCGACGGGACACGTCAACACGTGAGGGGCGTAATATGTGGCGACGCCCTTTTTGCCGGAAGCATCGGAAGGACCGATTTTCCGGGAGGGGACATGGACCTCCTGCTGAGCAACATACGCGAAAAGGTCTTCACCCTGCCCGAGGACACGCTCGTGCTCCCGGGTCACGGCCCGGTATCCACTGTAGGCCGGGAGAAGCAGACCAATCCGTTCTTCCGTATGTGAGTTGAGAGACGCCTCTTCAGGGCTAGCCCAGAAGGGCTTTCCAGTCAAGCGTCTTAAAGGTCCGGTGAAGGGAATGGTCGTCGTCCATTTCGCTGAAACGGAGATCTGTGAAGGCGTTTACGGCCGCCCGCCTCACGTCATCGATGGGGATCACCTCGTCGTTTCGACCGTGAAAAATCCACACCGGCACGGAAATCGTCCTCCCCCGCTGAAGGGTGAAGGCCGTGAGGTTGACGGCAGGGGCAAGAAGGATCAATCTCTCCACCCGGGGCTCGTTATCCATGGCAAAGAGCGCTGCCATGAGCCCCCCAAAGCTGGACCCGACGATCCGAAGGCCCTCTTTCCCCTCCAGGAGCCGGTTGAGCTTGGACATGCGTTCTTCGAGCGGCCCGGAGAAGTTCGGAATGACCATGTCCGGATAACGCTCTTTGAAAAACACGGACTTGGTTCCCTGGTTGCTGCTCTCGAGCCCGTGGAGGAATATGCGAAACGCCATGAGATTGTCTTATCGTTTGAAACAGGTGAGAAGGCCGTCCGCCGATTGGTGACTCAATAGATCTCCATGATCTCATAGGCCGTTAAGCCGCCCGGCGTGTTGACCCGTATCTCCTCGCCCACCTCCCGCCCGATGAGGGCCTTTCCCAGGGGAGAGGTGACCGAAATCCTTCCGTTCTCCGGGTCCGACTCGAACGGCCCCAGGAGCTGGTACTCGCTTTCCCGGTCCGCTTCCACGTTATAGAGGAGTACGGTCTTTCCGAAGAAGACTCGATCCGCCGGCCCGGACTCAACCTCGATGACCTCCGCCCTGCCGATGGAATCCTTCAGTTCGTTGATCCGCCCATCGATATAACCCTGTTTCTCCTTGGCGGCATGATACTCGGCATTCTCGCTGATGTCTCCGTGAGACCGCGCTTCTTCGATGGCCCGAATATTATTCAAGCGATCCACACTCTCGAGTTGATGCAGGTCCGCCTTGAGCTTTTCCAATCCCGCTCTGGTGATGGGTATCCTTTCCATGACTGATGATCTCCGTTCCAATCCGTCGCCGAATGCGGATGCGTTCCTAAAATTTAAATAGGTATTCAGGCAAATGTCAATCCATTCCTGGAGGTTGATTTTGTACTTGCGAAGCGGGTGGCATGCTGGGCAGAATGGAAGCGAGCGAGGAAGACATCACTCCTTTGCACTGTAAAACCGGTAAACAAGCATGACCCCGATGCGCGCCTGATAAAAGGAAACCCTCTGCCTTGACAACCGACCATCCGCCTGCTTTGTGCCCCCCCTTCGAGTGGATCGATACACCGGAGGGCCTCTCTCGAACAGTCGGCCTGCTTTCCGTCGAACCGGTGATCGGGTTCGATCTCGAGGCTGATTCCCTGTTTCACTTCCAGGAAAAGGTATGCCTGCTCCAGTTCGCCACACCCGAGCGGGTCTTCCTGGTCGACCCCCTCGCCCTCGACGACCTCTCCCCCATGGCGCCGCTTTTCGGGTCTGAAGACATCGTCAAGGTCCTGCACGGGGCTGATTATGACCTTCGTTCCCTTGACAGGGACTTCGACATACACATCAAGGCCCTTTTCGACACCCAAATCGCCGCAAGATTCCTCGGCCTGGAAGAAACCGGCCTCGGCAATCTCCTTGCAGCGCGCTTCGACGTACAGGCTGAAAAGAAATTCCAGAAAAAGGACTGGTCAGTGAGGCCCCTTCCCGGCGATATGCTTAAATACGGCGCCGTTGACACTGCATACCTGCTGGAGCTCTACCGAATGCTCAGGGAGGAGTTGTCGGAACTGGACAGGCTTTCCTGGGTGGAGGAGGAGTGCCTTATCCTCAGCTCGGTCCGGTACACGCCGCCCGACAAGGAATTCCTGTGCCTGCGGCTTCGGGGAGCAGGGCACCTTGATTCCAGGGGGCTGGCCGTTGCAGAAGAACTGCTGAGGTTACGCCTGGACATAGCCCGCAAAAAGGATCGCCCGCCCTTTAAGGTCTTTGGGAACCAGCCGATACTGGAGATGGCCCGCAACCGGCCCACCACACCGGAGCAGCTTTGCTCGGTGCCCGGCATGAGCAAGGGGCAGGTCAAAGCACTGGGACCGGATCTCATCCGGTCCATTCAAAAGGCCCTGCGCCTGCCTGAGAGTGAACTGCCGACCTATCCCCGATACAAATCCCGGCGTCCCGGTCAGGACGTTATGAAGCGTGTCGAGGTCCTTAAGGCCTGGCGGGAAAAGCGCGCAGCCGGGCTGAAGCTGGACCCTTCGGTCCTCTTTACCAATGCCCAGCTACTGGCAATCTCTACGGCAAGGCCGTGGAACACCGAGGACCTGGCGGCCATAGAAGGCGTCCGCCGGTGGCAGCAGCAAGCATTCGGAAAGGAGATCTTGGAGGTTATGGGACAGTAGGGAGGACGGTTTGCCCCTGCTCGATCGATCGGCGAACCACGTCCTCCGCCTTGGGGAAAACCTCCTCCATGGACCAGCGGATTAACGCTGATGCCCAGGTGAGCCCGGCACCGAAGCTGACCAGCAGCACATGGTCGCCGGGCATGAGGAGTCCCCGCCCCTGGGCCTCGTCCAGGGCGATGGGGATGGACGCGGAGGAAGTGTTCCCGTAGCGGTCCACGTTGGTGTAGACCTGCTCCATGGGAATGTCCAGGTTTCTGACCAGCCCCTGGATGATGCGGATGTTGGCCTGGTGAGGCACCACCAGCTTGATGTCTTTCGAGGTCATGCCGTTGTGCTCGAGGGCCTCCTGGGCGATCTCGGTCAGAAACCCTATGGCCTTCTTGAACAGGCGGTTACCCTCCATGCGAAGCTTGTACGGCTTGGCGTCGAGGTGATCGACGGACGCGGGCAGGTGGTTTTCCCCGTAGTAGGAGTAAAGCAGGTCCCAGTACCGCCCATCCGAACGGATGTGGGTCGACAGGACGCCGCCCTCTTCCCTGTCGGCCGAGACGACAACGGCCCCTGCTCCGTCACCCAGGAGTACGCATGTCCCACGATCCTCCCAGTTCAGTACAGACGATAACCTTTCCACCCCTATAACCAGGGCCTTTTGAACAGCTCCGCATTGAACGGCATTGTGCACCGTATTGAGAGCATACAGGAACCCCGAGCAGCCGGCCGAAATATCGAACGCAGCGGCCCTGTGCGCGCCAAGGGCGGTCTGTACCATGCACCCGGTGGACGGAAACTGCCGATCAGGCGTGACGGTTCCCACGACGACCATGTCGAGTTCGGAGGGGTCGATACAGGCTGTCTCCATTGCCTGAACTGCAGCGGCTGTGGCCATTTCGGCCGTGTTTTCGGGGCGCTGCAAAGAGGAGATCCGTCGCTCCCGTATGCCGGTTCGACGGATTATCCAGTCATCCGAGGTTTCTACTATCCGCTCGAGATCAAGGTTGGTCAACACCCGTTCGGGGGTTGCGGATCCGGTCCCGATTATGTGACTCCATGCACGCATGTCATCCTCGTATTCATATTGCCGGGCGAATTCAGCCGCCCATTTTTCCCATGCCGCAGGGGGCATGCTGGATCCCTCATCGGCACCTGCAACCTGTGTCTTGAGCTGATAAGGAAGAAGCTCTCGACGGAGTCCCTTAGAGAAGGCGTCCTTCATGAGACGGACAGGCGGGGTATGTATTCGTCAATTAACTTGTCAGCTTACAAGTAAAGAATCTTATCTGTCAATAACCAAAAGAGGTCTTATATTCTTCGTGCTGAAATACAAACCCCGTGCGGAAACGGCTGCTGTGATATCACTCCCCCTGGTTCCCGTGGATGAGTATGGGGCGAAAAGCAGTTTCCTCCATGATGCGTGTCTTTGCCTTTTCCGCCTCGGCGGCGGAGGAAAAGGGGCCCAGGAGAACGCGATGGTAGACACGGCCGTCCAGCGACACCGGTTCGATGCGCCCCTTTGTTCCCTCCTGTTCGAACCGACGCACTGCCATGTCGGCCTTTTCCGGGTCCAGAAAAGAGGCCACCTGAAGATCGAAAGACCGCCTGACAGGCAGGGGCAGGGGTGGTTCGGGAATTTCCGCGGCGAGTTCCCTGCTGACACGGTCCACCAGCCCCACAGTCCTATTATGTTTCATGTGAAGGCCGGACCGAAGGGCGGCCGGAACAATCTCAATGGCACTGAACGGAATCCCTCCGTCGTGGGATCGTCTCGTCAGGGTCTTCTGCCATACGCTCTCTCCTGTCGTGCAGCAGACCATTTCCAGCCCGACCGTCAGAACGATCTGGGAGTAGATCCCCAAAAAGGTCCGCTTATAGTTTAGGACCCTCCCGTAGATCAGGAAATCGGCCTGGAACAGGAAACCGAGCTCAGCCGGCGAAAGATCCTGCCACCCCATCTCCGACTCCTCGGCCTTCAGCAGGAGGAGTCGGTCCACCCGGGCCGGCTCGACATCATGGTAATTCCTGGGGCTTAGATGACTGTACAAGGCCGTTCGTACCAGCGGCCCAATATCGGGCTCTCCGGGCGGGGCCTCAAAGGGCAGGACGGCCACGGTCTTGGGTCCGGGTCCGGCCAGGAGTTCCTCGAGAGAAGCTTCACCGGCCGGATCTCCGGGTTGGTGAGCGGAGCAGGAGATCACAAGGGCTAACGCGAAGAGAAACGGGATCAACCTCAAGCCGGACATGGCCGGCAACTCAACCAGCCTTGTCCGGACTCCTCCAACCTTGGTCCAACGCATTTCGCCTCCGCCGGTCGATACGACCCGGGAGTTTCGGGACGGCGGATTCTACGGGAGAAGATAGCCGTATCGACCCGCCGACCGGGCCAGAATCAGCGGTTGTACACTCGGCAAACGGCCTCCAGAACCCCGCCTGCAACGGCCAACCCCTTGTCCGATATGGTATCCAGGTAAGTGATGTCGCCCCTCGGGTCCACGTCCCCGACCTTCATGCCCCTTTTCACCTCGAGTCCCGGCCGGATGAGCCCCCGCACAAGCCCTCCGATCTCCGATTGAAGCGGGATTCCGGCCACCTCGGCCACGGTCTGGCCGGCCGAAACCATTGCCCCCAGTTCCACCCCGGCCTCGAAGACACCGTCGGCCGGGGCCCGAAGGACCCGCTCTGCCGCATAACCCTCAATAACGCCGGGGACACCCGTGTCGGCGGCCGGTTCCCCTTCAGTCAGGACCCTGCCCAGGTTGTGCCCCCTCTTGGATTCCACCACCATGTGGACGTCCCGGCCCGCACAAAATCCGGGCCCTACACCTATCACCAGGGGCGCCAGGTCCATGCGAACGCCCAGGTTCTTTTTTGCCAGGACGGCATCCACGAGGACATGGGGGGCCAGTTCGGAAAGCCTCTCCAGGTTAGGGTCCACGAGAATGGGAATCTCCCGGCGTTTTAGCACTCCCCCGGCATCGGCCGGCCTCTCGATGCGACAGGCCTTCAGGCCCTGCACTTCGGCTGCTTCATCCCATACGGCCTCGCAGAAGGAAACACGCCTTCGAACCGCCAGGGGCCGGGCCGCCTCGATCATGATCACCTGAAAGCCGCCCATGGTAAACCGCCAGCCAATGGCCGAGGCCAGATCCCCGGCTCCCCGGATAACAATGCGCAGCTCGTTCAGTTTCATCTTGCCGGTTCTCCTTATGTTCCTGTTCGAGGCTTGTTGGTCCGTATGGAAACTAACACAACCGGAAGAGTTTGACAAAGGCCATTGACTCCACGACTCGGATGGTTCAGAATTTATATCAGGAGGTTGATGATGGCCGCATCCAAACCTATCATGCGTTGGACGATCTCCATGCCGGTCCGGAACGTCTCTCTCCTTCTGTTCATCATGGTCCTTTCCCTGCTTATCCATGATGTGGCTCGGGCTGAAAACAGTTATGGCATCCAGATAGGTTCCTACAAGGATCTGGACAATGCGGTCGAGCGGGTCAACTACCTCAAGCGGCTTGGTTACGAGGCGTTCTACAGGTACGAGACCGTGGGGGACAAGGGCAAGTGGTACCGGGTGTACATCGCGCGTTATTCAACCCGAGAGCAGGCGGAAGAGGAAGCCCGGCTGCTTCGAGAGCTCAAACTAATCGACGCCTACGACATCCGGTTGCTGCGTAACGGGCCGTCAAAGCCCGCCGCCCGGGCCGCAACCCCACCTAAACAGGAAAAGCCGCCCTCCCCGCCGGGCAAAGAAACCGAAGGGCTGGCCTACCTCCTTCACGTAAGTTCCTTCAAAGAGAGGGAACACGCCGAAGAGGAGACCCAAAAGCTCGAAAAGGCAGGGCAAAAGGCCTTTTACGTAGACGAGGAACTGGCCGGAGGCAGGTGGTTTCGCGTCTACATTGGACAGTTCAATACAGAAAAAGCGGCCAGGGCCGCCGGGGAGCAGCTCAAGGAGAAAGGGACTGTATCCTACTTCAAGCCCCTGAAAATCGATCGGGCGGCCCTGTCGGGGAAACAATAATCAAGGCATATGGGCCGGATCACGGCCGCAAGGAGGGATTTCAAATGATCGACGATACCTTCAGGCCTTATAAAGCAGAGGTCCTGGACGTCAAGGGGGACTGCGCCGCCGGGCACCGGAAAGGGGATGTGCTTTTCATAAGCTGCTATGACAGCGGAGGCCTTTGCGGGTTTTTTTATCACGACATCTTTCCCGGCCTGAGCGTTATGCAGACCGGGGGCAAATACCCCTGGGCTTCCAGGGACGAACTGGTCCTCGAATGCCCGGACCGTGGAAACGCGGTCACCCTGAAGATCACGCGAACGTGAGGGGATCATCATGAGCCCCCCTGGTTTCCTGCACCGCCGTCAATGATGGCGCCGCAGGATTCGCAGCGAAAGTGGGTTTTGGGGATTTCATCGAGGGCGACCTCCTCGAAATCCGAGTGGCGCTCTCCACGAACCTCGAGGCATTCGGGGCAGTAGTCCCCTTCCAGCTCGCTCCGGGAGATGGTCAGGTTACACCGGCGGCACCGGACCTTGTCCGTTTTCGGGGTCACAAGAACGAGCTTGAGATGCCGGCAGTTCTCCATTCTCCGTTTCCTCTATCCTTTCTCTTCTCCACAACCATGATGGGTTCGAAAAACCCTTTGCCTCCCGCAAGACGCAGAGAGCATTCTGCAATAATAATCGTCGGCACTCCGACGTCAAGCACGAAGAACCACCAGGGTAGCGCCCCATCCTCCAGGGCCGTCGTCGAGCCGGTATTCGGCCACCGACGGGTGGTCTTCGAGAACGGCATGGACTATGCGTCGAATCACGCCTTTGCCCTTTCCGTGGATTATCCTCACTTCCTGTATGCCCTTTTCCCCGCATGCCTCCAGGTAGTCCCTCACCACGGAAGCCGCGTCTTTGGGAGAAAAGGTATGGAGATCCAGGGTCCCGTCAATGGGGAGTTCCACAACTTCCCATTCATCCATGAAAAACATCCGTGTTCGTGGTTCGTGAAAAAAGGCCATGGCTCGTGTCCGTGGTCACGCCCCAACAGAGCCTGACAGCTCAACAGCTATCCCCTCTCTCCCCTCTCCTGCAGCCACCCTGGAGAGGAGATCAAGAAACGGTGCCAGTTCTTTCCCTTCCGGTGCCATGTGAATAGTCCAGGAATCTCCGATAAGGATAGCGGGAAGATCTCCCTCTTCGCCCGTCACCTTGCTGACCCCCACGGCCGGCGCGGATTCCCCAAGTCTCTCGCAGAATCTTTCAAGATAGGCGGTCCTTTCGTCCCCGGTCCTCACGAGAGTCACTTCCACATGTCCGGCCAGGTTCTCGCCCCAGGCGCGAATTACCCTTGCCTGATCCTTTTCCAAGACCTCCAAGCGCCTCCTCCTTTTCACATATCCTGGCCTGAAACGTTTGACTTTTTGAAGAGTTATCCCGGGACGGGCGCCGGCTCAGCCCACGGCTTTCGCGGTGGATCCTCAGGGTGGCGGCCGGACCGCGAGCATCTGCGAATCTCACCGTTTCCGAACGGAAATCAGCATAGCGGAACAGGCACGGTCTTGGCAAGCATTCGGCCCTCGCACGACACAGAGCCTTTGAAAAAAGTCCTCTTTTTGTTTCTGCCTCTGTTTTTTCCTTGCATTAAAATGAAAACTGCGTATAGTGGATGCTCCACGAAGGATTTCCCAGGATGGGAAGTCGGTTTCAATCTGCAGGGTCTGCACCATTTTGCTGAAGTGGCCGCCCGAGGGTTTGAAACGTGAGACGTTGAAGAAAGGAGGGTGGCGACATGGCAAATGGAACAGTCAAGTGGTTCAATGAGAGCAAAGGCTACGGCTTCATTGAGCAGGAAGACGGACCGGATGTATTTGTTCACTATTCTGGCATCACGGGAAACGGCTTTCGCTCGCTCAACGATGGGGACCGGGTGACCTTTGACATCGAGCAAGGACAGAAAGGTCCGGCTGCGACCAACGTAACCATCGTGTAAGACACGCACAGGTTAACGTGCGCGCCGCCTGATAACGGCGGCGCGTTTTTTTTCTTCTTCCCCCACCCTTTTCAGCTCTTTCAGTCCAGTGATGCCCCCTTTTCTCTCCCTCTATTTTCTGAGCCGTTCCTCCAACGGCTGACTTCCACAAAATCGTACTTATTTTTATCAGAAGATGAGGATCAACAAAACCCGTTTCCCGGCGTATCGGCGAGAAACAATGAATAGAGCCCACATGAGACCTTTTGAACTGCATGCGATTCTGTGGTTCGCAGTGGCGTTTGTTTCCCTATTTGCGGCTTCAGGTGCCGGGACCGCAAAGGCGGATGGAGGAAAGGACACATACATGACAGAGAAAAGAGACGACTTAAAAAGGGCCACCTTTGCCGGCGGGTGCTTCTGGTGCATGGAATCCGACTTTGAAAAGGTGGAAGGCGTGATCGAAGCCATATCGGGTTACACCGGCGGTCACGTGGAAAACCCCACCTACGAACAGGTCTCGGCCGGGACCACAGGGCATGTTGAGGCCGTGGAGGTCTATTACGACCCGTCCAAGGTAACCTACCGGCAACTCCTCGACGTGTTCTGGCGGCACGTGGATCCCACCGATCCGGGAGGACAGTTCGTGGACCGGGGCTCCCAGTACCAAACGGCGGTTTTTTACCATGATGAAGAGCAGAAACGGCTTGCCGAGGCGTCCAAAAGGGATCTTGAGGCGTCAGGACTCTTCCTTAAACCCGTGGCGACCCCCATTCTGGCTGCGGGTCCGTTTTACAGGGCCGAAGATTACCATCAGGACTATTTCAAACGTCAATCCCTGAGGTACAGGAATTACCGGTCGGCATCAGGCCGGGACGCATTCCTGGAAAGGACATGGGGACGAAAACTTCAGGTGCCAAGCTCCGTGCCGGCTTCCAGTGAAGCCGGCAGGAAATACTCGCGTCCGACAGACGATGAGATCCGTGGCAGTCTGACCCCCATGCAGTACCAGGTCACGCAGAACAACGGAACCGAGCCTCCTTTCAAGAACTCCTGCTGGGACGACAAGCGTGAAGGGATCTACGTGGACATCGTCTCGGGCGAACCCCTGTTCAGTTCGAGGGACAAGTTCGATTCCGGCACGGGCTGGCCCAGCTTTACAAGGGCCCTGGTACCCGATAATATAGTAGAGAAGGAGGACCGAAGCCTCTTTTCCGCACGCACCGAGGTGCGCAGCAGGCATGCGGACTCCCACCTGGGGCACGTGTTCCCCGACGGACCGCCCCCCACGGGTCTTCGCTACTGCATCAACTCGGCGGCCCTGAGGTTCATCCCCAAGGAGGATCTCGAGAAAGAAGGCTACAACCGATTCATGAATGCTTTCAAGGAGGAAAAATCCTTTATCTCCCCATAAGGCTGTTTTTATGATTTCCGTTTTCAGACGCTGGATCCCCTGGAAATTTCTGGTTCGCCGTACGGCCAGGGCCTACGGCTTTATCGATCCGCTCAACCTTGTCGCCCGAATCAGGCGGTTTTCCCAACCCTCGGAGGTGGCGGAGCCGCTCGAACTGATCCGCGCAGGGATCGTGTTTCATGCCAGGGGCCTTGTAAACACCAAGGCTATTCAACACAACCTGGACTGGATCTGGCCTTACTGGGTGGAAAGGCAGTTCAATCCCGAAGACCCTTCGTTCATTCCCAGGGCCTTTTCCATTACACACGTGAACCTGACTCACCGGAACTGGACCGCCGTGGGCCGTCCCGACCTGGCATGCTACCCCATCGTGGACCCGAGAGGACTCGTCACCCCTCTTTTTGACGGGTGGTCCCTGGATGTGTGGCTCCTGCCCCATGAGGGCCGACCACTGATTCCTTCCCGCTCTTTGGAAGCGGAGCAGGAGTTGCAGTATTTCCCGGACCCCAGGGTGACTACACGATGCCGTTCCCAGGAAGGCACACTCGAGACGCAAGTGTTGATGACCGGTCCCCGCACCGACCCTGTCCTGGAACTCAACGCTACAGGGAAATGCCCGAAAGGGGGCCGGCTCGCCGTGGTCGTAAGGCCCTACAACCCAGAGGGCGTTCAGTTCATCGACCGGATCGAGACCCTTACGAACGGCGCGGGGTGGATTGTGGATGCCAAGACTCAGGTCCATTTCAGCGAAGTTCCGGAGGTTGTCCATTACTCCAATTACAAGGAAGGCGATGTCTTTCAGAAATCCATGGGGCCCGGGGATAACGGGAGCACTTCATATATACGGTGTGACGTGGGGCTGGCCACGGCCGCCGCGATATTTCCCCTTCCTCCCGATGAGAGCCGTAAGGTCCGAACCCGGGTGCATCTCGAAGGCGGAATGGAAAAACCAAAGGCCGGGGTGGACACGGATGATGCAACCCCACCCGAAGTCTGGTCATCATGGATGTCGGGTGCGCCCCGGCTGGAGGTCCCGGACGAGCGGGTGCGGTTTCTCTACGACACCTCCCTTCGCACCCTCCTCTTGCTATCGGCTGACGATATCGTACCCGGCCCTTACACCTACCGCCGATTCTGGTTCAGGGACGCCTGCTTCATGCTCGAAGGCCTTCTTTGCGCGGGATTCACGGAAAGATGCCGCCGCATACTGGACGGATTTCCCGAGCGCCAGAAGTTCACCGGATACTTTCGGAGCCAGGACGGCGAGTGGGACTCCAACGGACAGGTCCTCTGGATCTACGACCGTTTCGAGCGGCTGGCTCGAACAGCCCCGGACCAAAGATGGATATCCGCCATAAGCAAGGGGGCTGCCTGGATTCGCAAAAAGCGGATTCGAACCGGTACGGACGCCCCCCACGAAGGCCTCTTTCCTCCCGGCTTCAGCGCCGAGCACCTGGGTCCCAACGACTATTACTACTGGGACGTCTTCTGGGCGCTCGCCGGGCTTCGAGGAGCCGCCCGCCTTTCAGCTCAGTACATATCCATGGAAAAAGGCAAGGCATTGGCTGAAGAGGCGGCGGACCTGGAAAGGGCCATTTTTAAAAGCATCGCCATGAACCCCTCGTTTCGGGAAAGGGGTGCGGTGCCGGCGGCACCCTACCGGCGAATGGACGCAGGCGCAGTGGGGTCCCTCGTGGCCGACTATCCCCTCCGCCTTGTATTGCCCGGGGACCCACGGTTTCTCGGTACCGCGGCTTTTCTTATGGAAAACTGCTTTTACGAGGGGGCTTTCTTTCAGGATATGATACACTCAGGAATCAACCCTTACCTGACCCTGGCCATAGCTCAAACACTTTTGAGGGCCGGGGACAGCCGCTACCGGGACCTGTTCACGCGCGTAACGGCTCTGGCCTCCCCGACCGGCCAGTGGCCCGAGGCGATACATCCCTGGACGGGCGGAGGGTGCATGGGAGACGGCCAGCACGGCTGGGCCGCCGTCGAGTTCCTCCAGTTGATCCGGAACCTGTTCGTACGGGAAGAACACGACCGGCTCATCATAGGATCAGGGATACTTCCGGAGTGGACCGAAACGGGGTCGCATCTCTCGTACGGGCCTACCCTGACTGCCTTCGGCAGAGTGGCGGTCCACCTGGAAAGGGCCGGTGACGAGCGCATACGGCTTCACCTGGCGCCGGAATGGCACGAGGATCCTCCCGTCATCGAGGTCAGGGTGCCCGGCTACCCGGGGATGAGAATCACAAACCCCCGGGAGCCCGTAATCCTGGAACCCGTAAAGGAGGATGCTTCATGAACATCTGTATGTTCACGAACACCTACATACCCCATGTGGGTGGTGTGGCCCGCTCGGTCCAGGCCTTTTCAACGGACCTGGAACGGCTGGGGCACCGGGTGTTGATCGTGGCCCCTGAGTTTCCGCAAGACGAGACGGCGGATGATAACGTACCGGAAGTTATCCGGGTCCCGGCCATTCAGAACTTTAACGGCAGCGACTTCTCAGTCCGGATAGCCGTTCCGTTCTTGATCAAAAAGGCGGTCGACAAGTTCGACCCGGACATAATCCACAGCCACCACCCCTTCCTGCTGGGCGATGCGGCACTGCGGGTCGCACGGCGACGAAAAAGACCGCTGGTCTTCACACACCACACGCTTTACGAGAGATACACCCATTACGTCCCCATGGATTCTCCAGGCATGAAACGGTTTGTCATCAATCTTTCCACTAAGTACGCCAACATGTGCCATGCCGTAGTCGCGCCAAGCCGGAGCGTCGCCGACCTTATTCGGGAAAGAGGAGTTCAGGCCACCATCATCGAGATCCCAACAGGGGTGGATCTCCACTTCTTCGCGTCGGGACGCGGAGAAGAGTTTCGCTCGAGGCACGGGATTCCGGGCGATGCGCCTGTTTTAGGCCATGTGGGCCGGCTGGCCCCGGAGAAAAACCTGGACTACCTGGCAGAGGCCGCGGTCCGGTGCATGAAAGAGCGGGTAGATCTCTGGTTCATGGTTGTGGGAGACGGCCCCAGCCGTGCCGTAATCGAAGAGCGTTTTCGCGATGAAGGCCTCGCATCCCGCCTGGTCGCCCCGGGATCCGTGACCGGGCAATCACTCGCCGACGCCTATGCCGCAATGGACCTCTTTGTGTTTTCGTCTACGTCCGAGACCCAGGGCATGGTACTGGCCGAAGCCATGGCCGCTGAAACTCCGGTGATCGCACTGGACGCCTCCGGGAGCCGTGAGGTGGTGGAAGACCTGGAAAACGGACGTCTGCTGCCGGTCGAGACTTCGGCCGATGATTTCGCCCGGGCAACCCTCGGGCTTTTGGACGACCCGGACGCCTTGGCGCGTGTCCGAAAGCGTGCGCTGGAAACCGCCCGGTCTCTGGGCCGTCAAGCCTGTGCCGCCCGTCTGGAGTCCCTTTACGAATCGGCCTTGGCCGGAGAAACCCACTCATCAAGCCGGAACGCGGTCTCCCTGGATCCCTGGGAGGCGCTCCTGGAAGCGATCAAGACCGAGTGGGACCTGATAAGCGGTAAAACCACGGCTGCGGTGGACTCCATTAAGCCTTTCGAATCGGTCCGTAATTGATCGATTCAGTTCGGAGCATGAATGACGGAAGGCCTATTTCATCAATAGGCCCGCACATCGTTTCCATGTTGTGGCTCTTGTCCCGAAATTGCTTGACAGTCCCCACGGGCGACTGGAAACTTCCAGAACCAGAGTCCATCTTCAGAATCGGTGTGAACCCCCACGCTTACAGGCAATGCCGCCGTTGATTATTGATCAGTACGAAAAAGCAGAACCGCGACTCTTGGAGGTCCAATGGTAATGGAAACTCCCCACCCGTCATATTCATGCTTGCGTTCGATGCTCGTTCTGGCCGCGGCAGCGGGCCTCGCCCTCTGCCTGCCGCCCATCTCCCCCGCCTCACAAAAACCCGCTCCGGTTGTCCACGAGGAAGTTCCCCTCCCTGATGTCCTGTTTTTGTGCGGCGAACCAGTACCCATAGAGAGGAGGGAAGTGGGGGAGATGCTGGACCGTGAACTCACCATTTCGGCGTGGAACCAGGCCCAGGTCTTCATGTGGCTCAAGAGGGTGGGACGTTATTTTCCATATATCGAGAAGCGTCTTAAAGAGGAGGGCCTGCCGGACGACCTGAAATACCTGGCCGTAGCTGAAAGTGCGCTGATCATGGACATTCGTTCCTCCATGGGGGCCATGGGCCCCTGGCAGTTCATGCCCGGCACGGCCCGGGAAGCAGGGCTTCGCTACGACAACATGATCGATGAACGCCGCGATTTCGAGCAAGCAACAACCGCTGCCCTCAAGTATCTCAAGAGGCTGCGCAAAATGTTCGGGAACTGGGCCCTGACCATGGCCGCATACAACTGCGGCAAGTCCCGATTAAGAGGCCAGATGAAACGCCAGAGGTCGGACAACTTCTACCGGCTCAACCTGCCGCTCGAGACCGAGCGGTACGTCTTCCGCATCGCCGCCATCAAACTGATCCTGGAGGACCCGGCCAAGTATGGGTACAGTATCCCTGAAAGCCGGGTTTACCGGCCTATCCCCTGCGATCGCGTCGAGGTGAACTCCAGGGCCGTTATACCCATGGTGGAAGTGGCCGAGGCCATAGGCACGGACGTCAAGATGATCAAGGACCTCAATCCGCAAATCCTCGGCTACAACATGCCGCGGGGCCGGTACACCGTCAATGTCCCCCCCGGCCAAGGGGCCCACCTGGCCATGGCACTCGAGAAGATGAGCAAGACTTACGCCGGCACAGGGGGCGGCTCCATAACCGGGGATCTCTACGTGGTGCAGCGGGGCGATACGCTGAGCAGCATATCCAAACGCTCGGGCGTTCCCGTGCAAACCATAAGGTCCCTCAACGGCATACACGGCTCTCTGATCCGGATAGGGCAGCAACTCAGGTTGCGGCCCTGACCCGCTCACTCCCCTATGATCTTGACCAGGACCCGCTTCTTCCGCCTGCCGTCGAATTCGCCGTAGAATATGCGCTCCCATGTGCCTAAATCCAGGCGCCCTTTTGTGACGGCCACCACCACTTCCCGTCCCATGATCTGGCGTTTCATGTGCGCGTCTGCGTTGTCTTCACCTACATTGTGGCGATACGAGGCTACGGGTTCATGCGGAGCAAGCCGCTCGAGCCACTCCTCATAGTCCTGGTGAAGTCCGGACTCGTCGTCATTTATGAACACGGATGCCGTGATGTGCATGGCGTTGCAGAGGAGCAGGCCCTCCTGAATACCGCTCTCCTTCAGGCACTCCTCCACCTCACCCGTGATATTGATCAGGGCGCGCCTGGTGGGCACGTGGAACCAGAGTTCTTTCCGGTAGCTCTTCATGACCCCTCCTTTCTGAATTGGAAACTTGCCAGTGCCCAAAAAGCGTTTCTGGATGGGCACGAGCTATGCGGTTGGCTTTTGGATAAAACCGCTAAAGGTTTTCCGCAGCGGGAAACGCCAGATCCGCCAACAACGGGAAGTGATCCGACGGATACCTCCCGTCTTCCCGGTCCCTGATGATCCGGATATCCTCGACAATAAGACGGCGGCTCGCCAGGATCCAGTCCAGTCGAGCGATCCGGGGGACCCCATCGAAACCGTGGTGGGTGTAGGAGGACTCACCTTCCTCCCCCCCCATGCGCTGCCAGGTGTCCATCAAGTCGGTTCGCTCGGACGTCAGAGCCGCGTGCACGCTGGATTCAGGCCCTTCGTTGAAATCGCCCATAACCACCACAGGCTCAGCCTGTTTAGAAACCCAGTCCGCCAGCAATTGTGCCTGCCGATATCTCGCCTCAACCCCCATGTGATCCAGGTGGGTCACCACCGCCCAGAGGTGATAGCCGGATCTTCGGCATCTCAGTCTCGCGGCGCTCATCATCCGCGGGAACGCGCTGTCCCAGTCCTTGCTCAGGTTTACCCGGGGCGTTTTGGAGAGCCAGAACTCCTCGCCTTCCATGACTTCGAACGAGGCCTTGCGGATAAAGAGGGTGGGGTATTGGGACGTGTCGTCTATTACGCGATTAGTCGCCTGCATGGCGTATTCCGGCAGGCGATCCCTGAGAAAGAGTAGTTGAGACCACTTCCCCTCCTGGGTCCCCAGTGCGTCAGGCGCATATCGTTTGACCAGGCGAATGACGAAGTCCCGCCTGTTTGACCATGAGTTCCCACCGTCCCGATCGTTCTCGAAACGCATGTTGAATGAGATGAACCGCACGCCTTCCTCCTGTTCCGCCCGCGGATGGTCCCCCGCGAAGACCCCTTTGGGAGTTCAAACCACACAAGATCCTCTTTGCCCGTCACAGCGCCAAGTCTCGGCATTGATCGATCCCCGTGCACCTGAATTACTTTGACGGGACGAGCGCTAGAGGAGTTTCTTCTCGCGAAGGATTTTTTCGTGAAGCTCCTCGAACAGCATTGCCGGCAGCTCACCGGTCCTGTCGTCACGAAGCCGCAGCCCGGCGGCATCCGCAGGGCATCGTGGGACACAGAGCCCGCAACCGATGCACCAGTCCGGATCTACAACCGGGAGGTCGTCTTCCATGACAACGGCCTCCACCGGACAGATATGAGCGCACTCGCCACAGCCTGCACAGGAATTCAAGTCCGTTTCGCGCAGGAAATAGGTGGCCATTATGAGGTCCCTGGGGATTTTACGCCGCCGGATGGTCCCCACATTCCAGCATGAGCACCCGCAGCAGTTGCAGTTGTGCTTGATATTTCCCCCGGCATTGTCGACGAAATGGACCAGCCCCTCTTGGGCCGCAAGGGCCACCAGATCCGCGGCTTCCCGCCGCGTGATCTCACGGCCCAAGCCGCGGTCGATGACATACCGGGCCATCTCGTCGAACTTGATGCAGACCTCCGTGGGATGGCCGCAGTCCCGTCCCCGGAGGCGCGCCATGATGCGGCAGGCACAGTGACACACTGCGAATTCGCGGGCGTTCTCCAGAACAGCCTCCATGGCGTGGTGGGGAAACACCGCCTGCATGTCCGGTGTCAGGGAGCCGGACACCGGTACGTAGCGGTAGGGTTGCGTCTCAGATCCATAGGCCGCTTGGGTCACTTTTCGGTTGAAGTATTTAGCCACCAGACCGGCCATGTGCCGAGCCGTGTCAGTATCCTCGCCTTTCCAGAAATAGAGCTGAGGGAACCCGAACCCCACCTGCTGAAGGGCATAGCCCCAAATACCCTCCTCCGTCCGGACGCAGAACAGCAGCCCCCTGCCGGCCAGTTTCTCAAGGATGCTGATCACCTCTTCCCGGGGGAGGTCCACCAGGGGCGCGATCTCGTGAGCCGGAACGGGACGCAGCGGGGCCACACGCGTGGGCAGGGCAAGTGCAACGAGGGCCTCTTCCGGGCTGAAATTATCTCGAAGGATCTCCAGAAGGTCGTCCGTGAGCGGATATCCCATGCCCAGGGTTGACAGATGCTCCGCCAGACGAATGTACACATCGCCGCTTCTTTCCATTATTACAACCCCCTATTTCCCGACACCATGCAGGGCTGTTCAGAGAGTTACCGGTTGCCCTCATACCCTATGTAGGCCGCGGACTTTACCCGAAACACCTTACCGCAGGGCGCAGGGGATGGCAACCTCGTGCGGCCTTCCCGGGGCGGATTTTTTCTCGTGTCCTTCTTGCTCTCAATCAATTAACACAAAGACCTTAGTGCGGCGTAGCCGCAACCGAAACTGGAAAAGCCAAGAACTTCTTCTCTCTCGCCAAGACTCCAAGTAAACCCTATTGGGTCGATCTTTTGACTTTGTGCGTGTTTGCGAGAAAATCTGATCTTTTCATTTCAAGAAAACAAGAAACCGGCAGACAATAGTACGAAGACCACGAATCACGTGTTTTCGCCGTTTCAAACCCGCCTGTGCTCTGATATACTGATTGAGTTAAGGACGAGTTCATCGCCGACTCCCTGGCTTCAGAAAGGAATGCGCCTATGAACATCAACGAACTGGACCCGGCACTGCCCCTTATTCAGGATGCCGACCTCGACGGCAAGGTGGTGCTCGTAAGGGTCGACCACAACGTGGTAAAGAAAGGAAAGATCACGGACCCCTTTCGAATCGAGGCCGGGTTTCCCACCCTGTACCGTATCGCGGAACAGGGGGGACGCCCGATCCTGATGTCTCACGTAGGACGTCCCAGAGACAAGAAAACCGGAAAGATCACCCAAGACGGCAGGGAATCTGTCCTACCCATCGCGGACTACCTCGAAAAAAAGCTGGATGCCCGATTCGTTGTGCCCGAGCTCAAGGCCGACGGCGACCTTGGAATTCGTGACATCGACGAATCCATCAAGGACCACATAAGGCAGCTCAAGGAAAAGCGCATCAGCGGAATCTACCTTCCCAACACGCGCTGCTTTCAGGGGGAGGAAGAAGAAGGAGAGTCGAGGGATCGATTGGCGTCGCAATTGGCCGCCTTGGCGGACGTCTATGTCAACGACGCCTTCGGCTCCTGGCAGCCCCACGCCTCCACCTTCGACGTAACCCGTCATCTCCCCTCCTTTGCCGGGCTTCTCCTTCAAAAGGAGCTCTTGCACCTCAGACAGGTCCTGGAGCCCCAAAGGCCCTTTGTGGCAGTGGTGGCCGGGGCAAAGTACGACACGAAAATCGGGCCCCTTCGCCGAATCTATGAGCGTGTCGACCACTTGATCCTGGGTGGTGTCATATACAATGCCTACCTCTCCGCCAAGTATGGGATTCAAGTGGGAGGGGTCGGCGAGGAGGATGTCCGTGGAGCCCGGGAACTGGTGGACATGGACAGGGAATCTAAAAAGATTGTTGAGCTGCCCGCCGTCGAGGAGTCGGAGGTGCCTGATTCGCGGGAGCAAGGACGATTTCGTACCGTGTGGGTGCGCGATTTTGATCAGGAACGGAAATACGGTCCGTTTCTGGACGCGGCCCCTGAATCCTTTGACGACCCTGAAGTCGCTCAAGTCCTTAACTCGGCCGGGACCATCTTTGTAAACGCCGTTATGGGCCTCGTGCCCAACTTCTACAGGGGAACGGAGCGCCTCAACCGCGAGATCGCCCGAAACCGCGATGCACGAAAGCTGTTTGGGGGCGGCGACACGCTCCAGGAGTTCAAGAACCTGACGCCTGGGCTCTACATGTCGGCCGTGGACGACCCTTCCTACTATTTCTTCACCGGCGGCGGAACCGTCTTAAAGGCCATTGAGGAAGGGTCACCTTACGCCTTGAAACCTGTTGAGGCCCTTATGGAAAATTTGACGCGCCGGCGTTCCTCTTAATGCGGTCCGTACAAACCGCCATGTCGCTTCCAAAGCAAACGGCCCCCTCCACAACAAGGCATCTGTGGAGCGGGGCCGCGACATGTCATTGCCTATCCAGGGCGTCTTTGTCCGCCACAGGCACGTTTTCTCTCAGAAGTTTTCCACCCTTCTCGACTCCCGGTTTGCCGCCATGCCGCGAATCCTCTGAATCTCACCCTCGCTCTTTCGCAGTTCCCGTTCCAGGGTCCTCGTGTACGCATTCCTTTCTTCCCGGCTGTCCGCCACCTTTCGGGCGCGGAATATGGCGTTTAGCTGAATCTCGTCAATCTGGACCCTTTCCTCGTTCGTCAAGTTGGGGTCGTTCAATGCCTCGTTCATGATTTCCTGAGTAAGTGGTTTCCTGTCAGTCATGCTGCCTCCTTTTCCGGCCGGGATCCGAACAAACGAAGGCCCGCTTCGAGGCGGGCCGTTCTATTTGTCCACCCGGCGTAACAGATTTTAAACAGATGGTTAAATATAGGGCGACGGTCGGACTATGTCAAGGGGCCATAATGACCGCAGCCTGTGTTCGTGGTTCGTGTTGACACATCTAAAAAGAGGATTTCAAGCCTTATGGACGGTGCAAGGAGGGACGCTGGTAAATAAGTAAAAAACTCCCTCAAGCAGCGTATAAATACCCTCTCGAATAATGGGGCGCTCTCTCAGCAGTATAGCCGACCCATAGGCGTTTATTTCAATACGCTTCGCCAATGATCTGATGGACATTCCGGCTTCCCGGACAGCCCAATAACAAAGCATATCCGGGGCTTTCACCTTACCAGCCTGCCTTTGATCTTGCGCAGTGTAGAGGAGGATCTTCACTTCGTCGCGGCACTGTCTCCATCCCACCACAAGAAGCTGATCCAGGAAGCGAACGCTTCCATGACGTCTCTCCCCCTGCGGGGGAAGGATCTGACCTGCCATCGAAGCCGTCAACCCATTTGGGGTCTTGATCTGACAAGCGTGGTCTATATCTCCGACAAGCTCCGTGAGGGGCAAATTCGAGGCATTGAACGAAGTCTGACAAAGACTGTGGCCGCCCT
>JAWLEX010000141.1:0-7631 GCA_041685835.1 Desulfatiglandales bacterium | reverse complement strand
ACCGCCGGTTGCCAGGACTACCGCATCGGCCACGTGTCGCTCGAGTTCCCCGTTGATGAGGTTTCTCACTACAATTCCCACGGCCCGGCCGTCCGCGAGCACAAGGTCCATCATCTCCCGCCTGGGAAACATCTCCACCTTGCCGGACGCCACCTGCCTGCACAGGGCGCTGTAGGCCCCCAGGAGTAGCTGCTGGCCGGTCTGGCCCCGGGCGTAAAAGGTCCTCGAGACCTGGGCCCCGCCGAAGCTGCGGTTGGCCAGGAGCCCGCCGTACTCCCGGGCGAACGGGACCCCCTGTGCCACGCAGTGGTCAATGATGTGATTGCTTATCTGGGCCAGGCGGTAAACGTTGGACTCCCTCGAACGATAGTCCCCTCCTTTTATGGTATCGTAAAAGAGACGCTGGATGCTGTCCCCGTCATTCGGGTAGTTCTTGGCCGCGTTGATTCCCCCTTGGGCCGCTATGCTGTGGGCCCGGCGCGGGCTGTCCTGTATGCAGAAGGTCTTTACTTCATAGCCCAGTTCCCCCAGAGAGGCCGATGCGGAACCCCCGGCCAGTCCGGTTCCCACCACTATGATCCTGTACTTCCGTTTATTAGCCGGGTTCACCAGCTTCGCTTCGAAGCGCCGGCGGTCCCATTTCTCTTGAAGCGGGCCCTCCGGAACGCGTCCGTCAAGCTCCATATCATCCTCCTTGGCCGAAAAGCGCTATAAACAAAGGGATCGTCCCGAACCCGATGCCGAAAACCAGAGCGGCCGCCGTACCCAGCTTTTCGACAAAAGGCATGTACTTGGGGTGGTTGGCGCCCAGGGTCTGAAAAAGGCTCCAGAACCCGTGGCTCACGTGAAAGGCGACAGTGATCATGGCGAAGATGTAAAGGATCACTATGAAGGGGCTTGAAAAGGCGTCTGAAACGATTCGGTACAAGGTGGTATCGGATCGGTCCGCAAAGTGGAACTGGATCAGATGAAGCACCACAAAGGCAAGGATCAGGGCCCCTGTGTAGGGCATCGTGGCCGACCCGACGGTTCGGCCGCCTGCGTTCCGGTTCACGCGATAACGCTGTGGCCGGGCCCTGAGGTTCTCGACGAACAGCGTGACGCCCGTGATAATGTGCAGGAGCGCAAGAAACAGGAGGCCCAATTCGGCTGCAGAGACCAGAGGGCCGAGGGAATGCAGGTGATCGGCATAGCTGTTGAACAGGCCGGCCCCTCCGAACAGGGTCAGGTTTCCGCCCAGATGAACGGCCAGAAACAGGAGGAAGGAGAGTCCTGTGAGCGCCATCATCAGCTTCTTGCCGATGGATGAGGTAAGAGTGGATATGATCCAGCTCATCTGCACATTACCTCCGCAGATTGGATTCGGACCGGGTTCAGCTTTTTTTCAGCCGCTCCATGTCGTCCACAAGGCCTTTGACCGCAGCCGCTGAGAGTTGCAGGGCCTCGTCTTCATCTCTGGTAAGGCTGATCTGGATAATCGCCTCAACCCCGGCCCGCCCCAGTTTTACCGGTACGCCCACAAAGAGGTCGTTAATACCGTACTCCCCCTGGAGATAGGCTGCGCAGGGCAGGATTTTCTTCTTGTCCAGCAGGATCGCCTCGGTCATCTCCACGGCCGCCGACGCCGGCGCATAATAGGCGCTCCCGGTCTTTAGAAGGGCTACTATCTCGGCGCCTCCGTTCCGGGTCCGTTCCACCATGGCCTGGATCTTTTCCTCGGGAAGGAGCTCCGTAATCGGTATGCCCGCCACGGTTGAGTAGCGGGGAAGGGGCACCATGCTGTCACCGTGGCCCCCCAGCACAAATGCATGAATGTTTTCCACCGAAACGTTCAACTCCATGGCGATAAAGGCCCGAAACCGTGCCGAATCCAGGACCCCGGCCATGCCGATGACGCGGTTCCTGGGGAAACCGCCGGCCTCGAGAGCCACGTGGCACATGGCGTCAAGGGGGTTGCTCACCACTATCAAGGTACTCTCAGGGGCAACCGAAGCGACCTCTCGAACCACGTTCTCCATGATTCCCATGTTGGTCGAGAGCAGGTCGTCCCGGCTCATGCCCGGTTTTCGGGGGATTCCCGCCGTGATGATCACGATGTCCGAGTCCCGGGCCTCGCTGTAGTCACCCGTAACTCCAAGGATTCGGGAATCGTGCTTTTCAATGGGAGCGGCTTCGGTGAGATCGAGTGCCTTGCCCGCCGGCACCCCTTCCAGGACGTCCACAAGAACCACGTCCGCCAACTGTTTCTCGACCACACGCATCGCCGCAGTAGCCCCCACGTTGCCGGCACCCACCACGGTGACCTTTTTTCTCATGTCCCTGCTCCTTTCCCGGATTTTTAAGAACCGAATCGAGCCTATGGAGTTACCATGGCGCAAAATATATTAAACAATGCCATTAAAAAGTAAATATAAAAGACTGATTTAATTATAAAGAGGCCTTGCAGACCTGTTCGATTGCAGCCGCCATGGCCTCGTCCTCCTTGCGGATGTCATCCAGCGTCTTGGGCTTGATCTCAGCCGGCCTTTCCTCCAGTCCGTACTTCCATTTCAGAAACTGCATCCCCGTGTTGGGGTAAAGGGCCGTTATCAGAAGATCGAAGTCGTCTTTGGCCAGGTCCCCCACCCGCTCGCGGACACCGTCCAGTTCCGGTTCAAGATAGTCGGCCGCTCGCCCGGTGATAGGCGTCTCCCCGCGCTTGTAGCCCTTCAGCACCTTTTTCTGCACCTCGGGATCAACTCCGGTAGGGGTCTTTCCATAAAGACCGTACACGAGGTCTTTGACCTCGTTGGTCACCATCTTGTATCGCCCGAAAAGGACGTTCAACACGGCCTGAACTCCCACAATCTGGCTGGTGGGAGTCACCAGTGGAGGCGTGCCCAGTTCCCTGCGCGTAATGGCAACATCTTTATACACCTCCCCTATTCGATCCAGGGCCTTGGCCTCCTTGAGCTGGCTCACCAGATTGGAAAGCATGCCGCCCGGCACCTGGTGGAGCAGGACCCCCGTGTCGATCACGCTCATCTTGTGCGTGGAGAGATAGTCCCGGTATTTGGGAGCGATTTTCTCGATGTGATCACCCATCTCGAGGAGCAGCTCAATGTCGAACCCCGGATCCCGGGTGGTCTGGTAGAGGGTCGCCACCAGAGGCTCGACCGCAGGCTGAGATGTGCGCAGGGCAAAGGGCGCAAGACATGTGTCCACGATGTCCACGCCCGCTTTTATCGCCTCGAGATAGATCATGGAGGCCATACCGCTCGTGTAGTGGGTGTGAAGATGAATGGGAATGGACATTTCCTTCTTGAGCTCCGTAACCAGCTTGGCTATATCAAAGGGGCTCATGATCCCGGCCATGTCTTTCAAGCAGAGGGTATCCGCTCCCATGTCCTGGATTTCCTTGGCTTTTGAACGGTAGTAGTCCAGGTTGAAAACATCCCCCCCCATTCGACGCTCAGTAAGGGAATAGCAGATGGTTCCCTGGAAGTGCTTGCCGTTGGCCTTGATCCGTTCCACGACGGTCTGAAAATTCCTAAAGTCGTTCAGTGCATCAAAGACGCGGAACACATCCATGCCTGCCTCGCAGGATTTGTCCACAAAGAGCCTGGCCACGTCATCCGCGTAATTGCGGTACCCAACGAGGTTTTGGCCGCGCAGCAGCATGGAAAAGGGCGTCTTCTTGATGTGCTTCTTCAGTGTTCGGATCCGCTCGAACGGGTCCTCGCCCAGGAACCGGTGCATGGTGTCGAATGTGGCCCCTCCCCAGACCTCCATGGCCCAAAAGCCTACGCTGTCCATCTTCTCCGCGATGGGAAGCATGTCTTCGGTGCGCATACGTGTTGCAAGGAGCGACTGATGTCCGTCACGAAAGGTGTTATCCTGTATTTTTATGGGATTTTTCGGTCCTTCTTCGAGAAATGGATCCATAATATTAACCTCCTCCAAGTAGTTTCCTACTTATACCGCTTGTGAAATTCGTGTCAATGGAATCTTGGGCAGGCTCACCCGAAAGGGGAGTAGGCATCCCTGAGCTCTCCCACTACGGTGAATCATGATATTTGGAAATAGCCGGGCCTGTCTTGTTTCTCATGAACGGCCTTTCTTCAGTTTTATTCTCTCCGCAAGAGGTAATTCAAGGGTAGGGTCTTTCTTGATGCGGATTTTTTGCATAATATAAACTGATACAAATAAGCTTATAGCAATGAAATCTACTATAAACTCATGCAAATTAACACCAATTATATCGTATAAAATGTGAGGAAAAAGGAGTAATATTGTGCCAAAAGCTGCAACAATCCACTCATAAACGCTCGTAGGACACAGAAAATAACCCATTGTAAGCATAGAAAAGGTAACAGTACCCAAAGCGCAGGTTAAATAAGTTAGTATAATTTCAACTGGAGTCCCATTAAGAAGCAAGGCAGGAGAGTAAGCAAAAAGGAAAGGGGCCAGGTAAAGCATTTTAGCAAACTTGAACGATGTCCACCCGGTCTTCCAAGGGTCAGACCCTGCAATGGCTGCTCCCGCATACGCGGCCACGCATACGGGCGGAGTGATATTGGAGTCCTGACTGAACCAGTAGACGATCATATGGGAGGCAAGCAGGGTCCACAGGGCTGCCTGGGGCATAAGCGCATCCAGTTCGCCGTAAGAAATACCGAAGGAATGAAGTGACAACATACGGCTCATGGCAGGAACGGCCAGCACTGCGGTAATGAGATAGGCCGCAGTCACGGGAACACCCATTCCAAGTACGAGGGATGCAATACCGATTAAGAGTATGGCCAGTGGGAGAAATCCGCCCGACAGGCTGAAAATAATGTCAGAGAAGCGCAGGCCCACACCTGTCAAGGCGATGGAACCCACGATAATGCCGATAACACCTACCGTTGCCCCGATGACCAGGGTGTTTCGGCCGCCCTCGAGCATGGCCTCCAAAATCTGACGGGGCCCCATGCGGTAGTCCTTTGTAAGCCAGCTCACAGCAATGCATGAAAGGGTCGCCAGAACCGCGGCATAGCCCGGGCTGAAGCCCTTGAGCATCATGGCCACGATGATGACCAGGGGCATGGACATGAACCATTCTTTCTTGAGTATCTGCCACGCATTGGGCGCCCCTTCCTCCACCACGCCGACAATGCCCCAGCGTTTGGCCTCGAAATGGACCATGACAAAAACGGCCAGGAAGTAAAGGAAGGCCGGAAAGATGGCCATCTTCATGATGGTGACATACTGGACTCCGGTCATCTCGGCCATGAGAAAGCCGCCTGCGCCCATGATGGGCGGCATGAACATCCCGCCCACGGACGCGGCCGGTTCAATGGCACCGGCTACGTGGGGCCTGAAACCGGTCTTTTTCATGAGGGGGATTGTAAAGGCCCCGGTGGAGACCGTGTTGGCGATGGCACTGCCTGAGACAGACCCGAAAAACCCGGAGGCCATGACCGCCACCTTGGCCGGGCCGCCGGTCGTCCGGCCTGCAAGGGCCAGGGGGAGATCCAGGAAGAATTTGCCGGCACCGGACTTTTTGAGAAATGAACCAAAGAAGATGAAAAGGATTACGTAGGTGACCAGGACATCGGCCATGATGCCGAATACGCCTTCCTGCTTCAGATATACATGCGTGACTATACGCTCAAAAGAAAAGCCTCTGTGGGCTATAACATCCGGCAGATAAGGGCCGAAATAGCAGTACCCGATGAACGCAACCCCTACCGCGGTAAGGGACCAGCCCAGGACCCGGCGACAGACCTCGAGTGAAACGATTATCCCGATGGTGCTCATGAAATAATCCAGTTTCGTCTCGGCTCCCATGCGGTAGTTGAGGGCCTCGAACTCAACAATCCAGTAGCCCACAACAAACGCTGCAACTCCGGCCAGGATTACGTCAAGACCCGAAGGCCGGTCCTGAGGGGACCGGCCCCAGGCAGGGTAGGAAAGAAAAACCAGCACATAGGTGATCAGCACATAAATGCCTCGATGATATTGAGCGGATACTGGACTCCAGCCGGCATTGTACATATAAAAGAAAACCATAAAGATCATCAGAGCTGAGCATATATAATACCATATACCTGGCATGTCGCGACCTATCTTAGCATCATGGCGCACGATCTCATCTAATTTTACCTTGTCGGCTGTAAGCTTTTCCGGTGCATCAGAGGAATTCACATGGCGGGTTTTGTCTTCCATGGCCGATCCTTCCAGAAAAAGGAGAAAGGAGGGATACCGATTCAGGCCCTGAGCGGGCACCGGTTATCCCTCCCTCGTCCGGTCTTATTGAAACCGCATGGGTTTTCTAATCAATCGGCTTGAGGTTGTCGGGTATTGAGATGCCCTGTTCCTTCCAGAATTTGGCTGCACCTTTGTGAAGGGGCCTGGATGAACCCTTGAAGTTATTCTCAATGCTCATCTCTCTCGCAGCTTTGTGGGCCTGTACCATGTGCTCCATGCCTTCTTTGGACCACATCGCCTTCAAGATTTTGTAAACCACATCCTCGTCGACATCAGACCTGGTCGTCAAAAGAGTACTGTCTTGAAAAGACATCACGTCTTCTGCCTGGCCGGGATAGGTGCCGCCGGGAATGGTGATGGGCGAATAGGGGAACTCATTGTAAAAACCTGTCTCTTCGGCGTCATTGCCCACATCGATCAGCCTGATCTTGGCCATGGTGGCGGCTTCGATGACCGACGCGTTGGGAAAACCCACCAGTACCCAGAAAGCGTCGATCTTGCCGTCCTTGAACGCTGAAGCGGCCGCAGAGTAGCCCAGGAACTGGGGCTGGAAATTATCCCAAACGCCGATATGGCGGAAGAATCGCTCGGCTGAAAGGGCCGCCCCGGAACCTGCGTTGCCCACGGCAACCCTCTTGCCCTCCAGGTCCTTGGCCGATTTGAACGTACTGTCCGCCATGACAACGAGCTGGGCAGGGGCCCCGTAGAGGTAGGCCATGCACCGGACCTTGTCGTACTTGGTTGTGTCCTGGGGAAGCTGTCCCCTTGCCGCCAGGGCGATGTCCACGGCATAAGAGAGACCGAAGTCGAAATCACCGCCGTGGACCCGGCGGACGTTTTCAGCGGACCCCCCCGAACCTTCGGCGGACATCTTTATTTCCGAGTAGACCTTGGGCACATACAGGGAAATGCCGTTGGCAAAATAGTTATAGGTTCCACCTGTAGGGCCTCCGCCGATTGAGGCGAAGACCGTCTTTGCCTGGGCATGGGAAGGAATCATTGCCCCCATGCCTGCTACCAGGACCGCTAAAATTGCCACAAAAAACAAACGCTTCATCAGTCCACCTCCTTGAAGGTCTGGGGCTAATGCCGCCAGATCGTTGTAAAAAGCCGGAGCTTGCCTCCTGATGGGGGCAGGCGGGAAAGACCCACCTTGCGCCCGGACAAGCCTTGCGAGGGGTCGCTCCGGAGTCATTAAACAACTACAGCCTATACTCAAAATCTGTTGCTTGTATTTGAAGCCTGAATTCAGGTAAAGGGCGGTGACGCAATATAATAAAAAGCTTTTACAGGGAGTTAGCAAGTTTCCATCCAGAAATGGTCTTTTTTGCCAATCTCGGCGTCAATCTGCGAGGTTGCTTGTGCGGCGTACTTCAGTACGCCTCCGCGCAACCTCTTGA
>JAWLEX010000140.1:0-7712 GCA_041685835.1 Desulfatiglandales bacterium | reverse complement strand
ACGAAGACCTGGGCCCTGAGGCCTGACGGAAAGGCCAGGTGCGTGGTTGTGACGTCCGCGATCCGCTGGTGGAGGTAATAGCCGCCGGTGGCGAGCACGGTCTCCGGCTCTTCGCCCGCCAGGGTCAGGATCATGGAGATGTCGTGCGGGGCGAAGGACCACAGGATGTTCTCTTCCCGGCGGATCTTTCCGAGGTTCAGGCGGTTGGAGTAGATATAGTTGATCCGGCCCAGTTCTCCGGACTCCGCGAGTTCTTTGAGGCGTTGAAATACGGGGTGATACTGGAGCAGGTGCCCCACCATGAGGGTGAGGCCCTTGTCTCCGGCAAGGTCCACCAGGGCCGCGGCATCGGTCACACGGAGGGCCAGCGGCTTTTCCGTGAACACGTGCTTTCCGGCGAGCAGGGCCTCCCGCGAGATGTTGAAGTGGGTCTCGGCCGGTGTGGCAACGGCTACGGCCCTGATGTCGTCCCTTGACAGGACGTCGTTCAGGGCGAGGCAGGTCTCCACGTCCGCATACTGCGACCGGAACGAGGAGAGCACGGCCTCGCTCCGGTCGCAGATGAGTTTCAAGGCGCCGATCCTGTGGAAGTTCCTGACCAGGTTCTTTCCCCAGTAGCCGCTTCCGATTACGGCCAAGGAGGGGGAGGTTGTGCTGGGTTGTCTCACGACGGCCTCCATTATGATGGTAAGCTCTTGAGCTGTTTAGCAGGCTGACCCTTCGGGATCGAAATCGCTATCGGGATCGAAATCGACTTCCTCAAATCCATAGACCCCGGAGTATCCCTTCACACAATAGCCTCTTCCACCCAATCGACTGAGCATCACCGCCATTACGTCCAACTAGACCTTGCGCTCCTGGTTCTCGGTTTCGATTATGCCAACCACAGAACCACGCTTACCTGTTTTTTTATGTTCTGGCTCAACAGCTGATTCTACTTCTTCATCACCTGCTGTGCAGCAATGTGCATAGGATCCCAGGTGCCGCCGAATGGCGGGGCGTAGGCCAGGTCGCACTCGTGGAACTGCTCCACGGTCATGCGGGCGTGCAGGGCCACGGCCGGAGCGTCGATGCGATGGGCGACCCCTTCTTTCCCCACCATCTGGACCCCCAGGAGCCGGCCGGAGGACCGGTCCCCGACCATCTGGACACCTATTTGCGAGGCCCCGGGATGGGCGTGGGCCCGGCTTCGAGCGAATATTGTCTTTTCCACCGGGTCGAAACCCGCGTCTTGCGCCTCTTTCACCGAAAGACCGGTCCGGGCCACCTGGAGGTCGAACACCTTGAACACGGCCGTGCCTGCCACGCCGTCCAGGGACACGTCCCGGCCGGTGACATGGTCGCCCACGGCCCGGCCGGCCCTGTTGGCCCTGAGCGCCAGGGGAATCCATGTACGTTCTCCGGTTACCACGTGGAAGGCGTCGGCGCAGTCGCCTGCGGAGTAGATGTCGGGGTCCGAGGTCCTAAGGGCCCGGTCCACGGCCACGGCGTTTGCAGGCCCCAGCTCCAGGCCGGCCTTTTCAGCCGGCTCGCTGTTCGGACGGACCCCTATGGCGAGCAGGACCAGATCGGCCGCAAGACGCCTGTTGGAGCAGATTACTTCAAGACCGGCTTCAGCCTTTTCAATGGCCCGCACCTCTTCGCCCGCGTACAAGCGCACGAGATGCCTGTCCAGTTCGTCCAGTATTACGCCGGAGAGTGCCTCGGGCATCCAGGGAAGGACCCGGGGCCGGGGTTTGACCATGTCCACGCGGACTCCCCTTTCGAAAAAGGCCTCGGCCATTTCCATGCCGATATAGCCCATGCCGATGATGACCGCACTCCTGACCTTGTGCTCGGACAAATACTGCTTGATGCGGCGGCCGTCTTCAAGGGACTTGAGGGGCATTACGCCGGGAAGGGTCGCACCTTCCATGTCCGGGATGACGGGTGAGGCGCCGGTGGCGATCAGGAGTTTGTCATAGCCGACCTCAAAGGGCTGTCCATCGGAGGTCCGGCCGCGGACCGCCCGGGCCCCGCGGTCGATGGACTCCGCCCTGTGGCCCAGACGCAGGTCTATCCCCTGCTTTTCGCGGAAGACTGAGGCCTCCCGGACCACCAACTCGTCTATGTCCCGTTCCGGGTCGGCCAGATTATAGGGCATGCCGCAGGCGCTGTAAGATACGTCAAGGGTTTTTTCAAGTACTGTGATCTCCAGGTCCTTCTGGTTTCGACGAGCGCGGCTCGCCGCGCTCATGCCCGCGGCGTCGCCTCCGATGATCACGAATCGCATTGGGATCGCCTCCTTAAAACCTTTTATCTTGCGCAAAGGCGCCGAGACGTAGAGATGTAAAAGCCGGGCAGGGATGCCAAAATCCCTGTGACAGGAAAGCATAAACAATTCCGGCCTCTTCGTGCAAGCGGAATCCCGGGGTCATCCGGGTATGAATAGTTTCACCGCGAAGTCCTCAGCGCGCAAAGCCGCAAAGATCGCAAAGACAATAAGATTTAAGTATTTTTTGGGGCCTTTGCGTCTTGGCGAGAGACAAAAAGCCTTTGGTTTTTCCTGTTTTGCTTGCGGCTTTGCTGGAAAATGTGTTTTTCGTTTCAGGAAAACAAAAAATCCAGGAACAGTGGTACGAAGAGCACTAAGAACTATAAAGAATAAATTCAAACTGCGAATCACACGAAGCATACGAATAAGAAAAGGAGTTACAGGTGAATTCGTGGTAGGCTTCGGATTCCCACGACTTGGAGCGACGGGGGTTTCATGATACATTACTCACCGGAACATGCTGAGAGATTATCTCCCTGTCGTGCTGGAAGACAAAATCGACGATTTCCGCATCAAAGGAGGCGACATGGAAACGCGATCGATTGATTTCACCGGAAAAACAGCCCTGGTAACCGGGGGCAGCCGCGGTCTCGGGCTTGCCATCGCCGCGGCCCTGGCGGGAAGGGGTGCTCAGGTCGGAATCTGCGGCCGGAAGCAGGAAAATTTGGATGCGGCGGTTCGGGAACTCGATTCCAGGGGACTGAAGGTCTTTGCGCAATCGGCACACCTGGGGAAAACCGCGCAGGTGGACGCCCTTTTCAAGGCGGTCCGGAACAGCTTCGGCCGGCTGGACATCCTTATCAACAACGTGGGCATGAATCTGCCCACCCCTTCTGTGGCCGAACTGGATGAGGGCCTCTGGGACAAGATCATTGAGGGCAACCTCAAGAGCGCTTTTCTGGCCTCACGCCGGGCCGTTGCCCTCATGAAAGGGCAGGGCGGCGGGCGGATCGTGAACATCTCGTCCATTGCAGCGCGCAAGGCGGCTCCCGGCATGGGCGTCTACTGCGTGGCCAAGGCGGGGCTGGAGATGTTCACGCGGGTGCTGGCAAAGGAGGTTGCCGTAGCTAAAATCAGCGTGAACGCCGTGGCCCCGGGCATGATTCGGACCAGGTTCAGCAAGCCGTTTTGGGAAAACCAGGACCTGCTTTCCGATCTCACCGCCGCAATTCCCATGGGACGCATAGCCGAGACCGGGGACGTGGTAGGGGCGGTGCTCTTTCTTTGCTCATCATGGGCGGAGTACATTACGGGTGAGGTGGTTACTGTGGATGGTGGGGCGATGGCGTAGATGAGGGGGAAGGGCAGGTGATGAGTTGTTGAGGGTTTGCCGGCCCTTTGGGCCGGAGCTGTTAAGCCAAAACCCACGAGCCACGAATCACGGACACGGTCCTTTTCCCTTCAAGTTTTTCTGTGAAAACAGTTGACTTGGGAAATCAGCGTGTGGTAGATTTTGATGAATGAATGCTCATTCATTTCGGCCGTCAGGCACAGCGGCTGTTTGAATGAACCGGGGACAAGGCAAGGATCATTGATCAACGAGAAGGAGGCCTCCTTATGAGCAGCAAGATCAAACGAGCCGGGGTCATCGGAGCCGGCGTCATGGGAGCGACCATCGCCGCCCAGCTGGCGAACGTGGGTATTGAGACCCTGCTCCTGGACATCGTCCCTCCGGAACTGACCGACGAGGACCGCAAGAAAGGGCTCACGGAAGAGAGCAAGGCGTTTAGAAACAAGCTTGCCCGGCAGGGTCTGGAGACCGCTCTCAAGAGCCGGCCTGCGTCCTTTTACATCTCTGAGTACGCCAAGCGGGTGGAGGTCGGAAACCTCGAGGACGACCTGGAGCGCCTTGGGGATGTGGACTGGATCATCGAGGTGGTGGTTGAGCGGCTCGACATCAAGCAGAAGGTCTTCGAGAAGATCGAAGGAGTGCTGAAGCCGGGCACCATCGTCACCTCCAACACCTCCGGCATATCCGCCGCGGCAATGAGCCGGGGGAGGTCGGAGGGCTTCCGCAAGCACTTCGCCATCACTCATTTTTTCAACCCTCCCAGGTACATGAAGCTCCTGGAGATCGTGCCGTGCGAGGACACCCTGCCCGAGGTGCTCGAGACGCTGGCCGGTATCTGCGAGCGGGTGGTGGGCAAGGGCGTGGTGTGGGCCAAGGACACTCCCAATTTCATCGCGAACAGGATCGGCGTATTCAGCATGCTTCATGTGATCCGATCCATGCTGGACCTGGGCCTTTCCATAGAGGCCGTGGACAAGCTGACCGGCCCGGTTATCGGTCATCCCAAGAGCGCCTCGTTCAGGACCGCCGACCTGGTGGGCCTGGACACGCTTCTTCATGTGGCGGAAAACGTCTATGAGGGCGCGCCGGACGATGAGGAGCGGGACACTTTCCAGCCCCCTGAGCTGCTGAAGAAGATGCTCGAAAAGAAGCTCCTGGGTGAGAAGACCAAACAGGGCTTTTACAAGAAGGCAAAGGACGAGAAGGGCAAGAAGATCATCCTGTCCCTGGATACGGAGACTTTGGAGTTCACCCCCCAGGACAAGGTCAAGTTCGCTTCCCTGGAGGCGGCCCAGGCCATGTCCGGAACGTCCGCCAAGATAAAGGCCCTTTTCTACGCGGACGACAAGGCGGGCGAGTTCACCTTCCGCCAGACGGCCGAGACGCTCATTTACTCGGCGAACCGCATCCCGGAGATCGCCGACGATATCGTGAACGTGGATAATGCCATGAAATGGGGGTTCGCCTGGAAGATGGGTCCTTTCGAGGCATGGGACGCCCTGGGCGTCGCCGCGTCCGTCAAGAAGATGGAGAAGGCCGGATACGAGATACCGGGCTGGGTCCGGGAGATGCTGGACCAGGGGAGCGAGTCCTTCTACAAGATGGAGGCGGGCAAGTCCCTGTATTACGACCCGGCCGGCAAGACCTACAAAGAGGTACCGGTTAAACCGGGCATTATCCTGCTCCCGGTCCTGAAGGACCGGAACATGACGGTTACAGGGAACAAGGGCGCCACCCTGGTGGACCTGGGCGACGGGGTTGCGTGCCTCGAGTTCCACACCAAGATGAACGCCATGGGCGACGACATCGTCACCATGGTCTACAAGTCCGCCGATATCGTGGCCAAGGACTTCGACGGCCTTGTCATAGCCAACCACGGGACCAACTTCTCCGCCGGGGCCAACCTTCCCATGGTCCTTTTCACGGCCCAGGAGGAGGAGTGGGACGATCTGGACTGGATGATCAAGACCTTTCAAGACGCCTTTATGAAGCTCAAGTACCTTGACAAGCCGGTGGTGGCGGCCCCGGCCGGCATGGCCCTGGGCGGGGGCTGCGAGATATGCCTGGCCTCGGACCGCGTGCGTTTCGCTGCAGAGACCTACATGGGCCTCGTGGAGGTGGGCGTGGGCCTCATCCCGGCGGGCGGAGGCACAAAGGAGCTTTACCTGCGCAACACGGAACACCTCTTCGAGGTGCCGCGCGGCGGGCTGTATCCCAAGCAGATCGAACTCATGCCTTACATTGCCAGGGCCTTTGAGACCGTTGCCATGGCCAGGGTGGCCACTTCCGGGCCCGAGGCCGTCAAGATCGGATATCTGCGGCCCACGGACAAGATGACCGTGAACCGGGACTTCCAGATAGAGGACGCCAAAAAGACGGTGATCGCCATGAACATGGAAGGGTACGAGCCTCCCATGTACCGCGACGAGATCAGGGTGGCGGGCGCGAACACCTTTGCCATGATCAAGCTGGGCCTGTGGACCATGCACGAGTCGGGCTTTATCACGGATCACGACGTCACCGTTTCCACCAAGGTGGGTTACGTCCTCTGCGGGGGCGAGGTCCTGGCGGACACCGTGGTGAGCGAGCAGTATCTGCTGGACCTCGAGAGGGAGGCCTTCCTGAGCCTCTGCGGGGAGCCCAAGACCCAGATGCGGATACAGCACATGCTGCAGACCGGAAAACCGCTGAGGAATTAGATGACGGATGAGTAAAGAACAGGGGAGGCACCCGGCCCCTGATAACTGAATGCAGTAACTGCAAGGAGGAAACGCCATGAGAGAAGCCGTGATCGTCGCCGCCTGCCGAACGGCGGTCGGAAAGGCCCCTCGCGGAATACTCAAGGACACACGGCCGGAGCACATGGGATGCACCGTGCTGGGCGAACTGGTCAAGAGAGCGGGAGACCTTGACCCCAACCTGATAGACGATGTGATCATAGGATGCACCTTTCCCGAGGCCACCCAGGGCCTTAACCTGGGGCGAGTCCTGGTCATGTCCATGGGTTGGCCGGACCGGGTCCCGGGCATGACCGTGAACCGCTTCTGTTCGTCCGGGCTTCAGTCCATCGCCATCGGCGCCGAGAAGATCATGTGCGGATATTCGGACGTGGTCCTGGCTGGGGGTGTGGAGAGCATGAGCCAGATCCCCATGGGCGGGAGCATGATGTACCCGAACCCGGCCCTGGTGGACGAACGCCCCGGGGCCTTCACCGGCATGGGGCTGACAGCCGAGAACGTGGCCGAGAAGTACGGCATCACCCGGGACGAGCAGGACGAGTTCGGGGCGCGAAGCCAGCAGAAGGCCGAGGCGGCCGTCAAGGCGGGCAAGTTCAAGGAGCAGATCGTGCCGCTCACTGTCAAGAGGCAGAAGCGACTCGAAAACGGCCGGTTCGAGTTCGAGGAGTTCGTCTTTGACACGGACGAGGGCGTCCGCCCGGGCACCACAAAGGAGAGTATCTCCGGGCTGAAACCTGCGTTCAAGCCCACCGGCAGCGTAACCGCCGGCAACTCCTCGCAGACCAGCGACGCCGCCGCAGGCGTGGTCCTCATGAGCAAGGAAAAGGCCGAAGAGCTTGGACTCAAACCCATGGCCACCTTCAGGACCCATGTCGTCGAAGGCTGCCCGCCCGAGTATATGGGCGTGGGGCCGGCAGTGGCCGTTCCCAGGGTCCTCAAAGTAGCCGGCATGGACCTCGACCGGATGGAACTCATCGAGCTCAACGAGGCCTTTGCGGCGCAGGCCATCTACTGCATACGCGAGCTGGGCGTCAACGAGGAGATAACAAACGTGAACGGCGGGGCCATCGCCCTGGGACATCCCCTGGGCTGCACCGGCTCCAAGCTGACCACACAGCTTGTCTACGAGATGCACGAGCGCAAGGCGCGGTGGGGGCTCGTATCCATGTGCATCGGGTTCGGCATGGGCGCCGCCGCCATCTTCGAGGTGGAGGATTATTGAGATCGGCGGATCAACAGCCAGGAAGCTTTTGCCTTTTCGGCTTTACAGCTCAACAGCTATATACAGGAGGACGACATGGGTGAACTGAAGCTTTTCAAGGGGGGGGAGTTCCTGCTCGTGGACGCATCGCCCGAAGAGGTGTTTACG
>JAWLEX010000024.1:0-32373 GCA_041685835.1 Desulfatiglandales bacterium | reverse complement strand
GAGGTTGCGCGGAGGCGTACTGAAGTACGCCGCACAAGCAACCTCGCAGATTGACGCCGAGATTGGCAAAAAAGACCATTTCTGGATGGAAACTAGTTACGAAACTATATCATCCCGTATCCGCCGTCGACACAGAGCAATTGCCCTGTGATGTATCCGCCCTCATCGGACGCGAGAAAGACAAACGGCGGAGAAATGTCTTCAGGTTCGGCAAACCGCTTGAGCAGGATGCGGTTCATATAGACTTCTTTGAGCTTTTCGTCGGAACGGATCTTCTCGGTCATGTCCGTGGCGACGATCCCGAGGGAAATGACGTTGACGCACACGTTGTACCGGGCCAGTTCCCGGGCCATGGACTTGGTCATACTGATAACGCCCCCCTTGGCGGCGCTGTAATTGACCTGACCCACCGTGCCCACGATACCGGCCACCGATGTGACGTTTAAGATCCTGCCGGAGTTCTGTTCTTTCATGTGCCGGGCCGCGGCCTGGGCACAGAGAAAAGCCCCCTTCAGGTGAATGTCCACTACCTGGTCCCATTGTTCCTCAGTCATCTTGAGCATCATGGCCGGACGAGTGAACCCTGCATTGTTCACCAGAATGTCCAGCCTGCCGAAACTGTCCACGGCGGACTGGATCAGGGCCTCCGCGTCGGCCTTTACGGCCGCGTCGGCCTTTACGGCAACGGCGTCGCTCCCCATCCCCTTGATGGCGTCCACGGCCTCCAAAGCCGCCTTCTCGCTGGACGTGTAGTTGACCACGACTTTGGCGCCTTCCTTACCATACGCAAGGGCTACGGAGTGCCCTACGCCGCGGCTGCTTCCGGTGACCACGGCCACTTTGTCCTTCAGTCTCATAAGCGTTCTTCCTTCCTGTGCGGGTTATGTATTCGAACGGGCATCGAAACCGCTGAATTGCCCGGGGAATCAATCAAGTGACCCCCTCCTTGAATCCCCGGGATTCCGGTCAAGGCGGCGGCTTCTTTCAGCCATGACGTGGTTTCACGCCTGAGGACACTGACCTGCCGCTACTTGTGGTTGTTCGGCCCCGTCAGCGGATGAGCCGGTGGATTGGTAGTGATTACAATATAGTTACAATATAACTATTGTGCAAATGTAGAGGACAGCGCCGACGCCTGTCAAGCAAAATCGTGACAAGCCGGGGACGGTTGCCGGTGCACGGGCTGCAGGAAGAAATAAAGTTGAATGATTCGGACGTTTTGATAAGATGGCTTAAACCGGCGACTATTCCCCGGCACCGGCGTATTGTTATGCCTGAAAAAGCCGTCGGCCCTTGTACGGGTTTAGTGGTGAGGGGTGGTTGACCAGGTTGGATTTGCCCTTATCGCTATCGAAATCGCTATCGGGATCGAAATCGAGTTAGTGCCATGGCGTTTCGATTTCGATTTGGATTCCCTTGCCCAACCACAGGACCGCATTGATTTTTACGAAAGAAAAGGTGTCGGTATCATGAAGATCAAAGCGGCGATCCTTGTTTGCTCCCTGATTGTTTATCTTGCCTTTCCCGGGTGTGCGTGGCGGCCCGGGGTCAAGCCGGTAAGGCCTCCGTCCAAGCGGGTAGTGCTGCCCGAGAAGCCGGATGAAAAGGCCCCTCCATCCTATGTGGTCCACGGTGTGCGCTATTATCCCCTGCCGGACGCCGACGGGTACGTGGAGACGGGCAAGGCCTCCTGGTACGGGCATCCCTTCCATGGAAGAACCACGTCCAACGGCGAGACCTATGATATGCACGCAAGCACGGCGGCTCACAAGACTTTACCTTTCGACACCTACGTCAGCGTTGAGAACCCGGCCAACGGCAAGTCCACGGTCGTCCGTATCAACGACCGCGGTCCGTTTGTAAAGGGACGGATCATTGACTTGTCCTACACGGCAGCGTCGAAAATCGGTCTTGTCGAGCCGGGCGTGGGTACGGTTCGTGTCACCGCACTGGCACCCCAGGTCGCAACCCAAGCCGGTCCCGGGGCCAAGGATAGCCCTGTGCTGGAAGCCAGGGACCTCCGCTCCGGGGAGTTCACCGTGCAGGTGGGGGCCTTTCTGGACCGGAAAAACGCCATGGACCTGGCGCAGCGACTGGGGGTAATTTTCGAGCACGTCCAGGTAACGCTCTATGTCGACGAACAGGAACGACCCCTTCATCGGGTGCGCGTTTCCAAGTCAAATTCACTGGATGAGGCCGGAAAAATGGAAAAAAAGCTTACGGAAATGGGGTTTGTGGGTGCGTTCGTGGTGAGGCTCTAGCTCCTTTCCTCACTCCCCGTTGATTTTCCGGCGGAGTACACCGGACGTCTTGAAGACCACGACGCGTCTGGCACGTAACCGAAGATCTTCCGTGGTCTGGGGATTTCTTCCCCGCCTGGCCGCCTTGTCCTTGACCACGAACTTGCCGAAACCGCTGACGAGGATGTCTTCGCCGCTCTCCAGGGTATGCTTGACAATCTCAAAGAGAGTTTCCACCGCAACTCGCGACTGGGTTTTGCTTAATCCTACGTTGTTGTAGATATCCGTGATCAACTTTTCTTTGGTGAGCGACATCAGCGGCTTCCTCCTCTGAAACCCGGGTAATTGCCCGTGACTCTTTCATTTTCTTGGATTTCCGAATATGTATAATGAGAACCGGCGTGTCAAGTGTTTTTTAGTTGTCCGTATTTCTCTTTGAGTTTTTGGCAGACGTTGGGAGGAACGAGTCCGCTGATGTCTCCGCCGAGGCTTGCGGCTTCTTTGATAATGGTCGAGCTGATGTAGAACCACTTATAGTCGGTCATCAGGAAGATCGACTGGACGTTCCGGTTGAGTTTGCGATTCATAAGGGCCAGCTGGAACTCGTACTCAAAGTCGGACAGGGCTCGAAGGCCGCGGAGAATGACCCCGGCCTTTTTTTTCACCGCGTAGTCTACAAGCATGCCGTCGAAGCTGTCCACCTCCACGTTGGTCAGGCCGTGCAGGGCTTCCTGGATCATTTGTATGCGTTCTTCGCGGGAAAACAGGGAGACCTTGTTGGGATTTATCAGTATGGCCACGACCAGCTTGTCGAAGATCTTCAATGCCCTTTTCACGATGCTCAGATGGCCGTTGGTGATGGGGTCGAACGTACCGGGATAGACGGCGATTCGCAGGCTCATTTCGTCCTCTCTGATCGTGGATTATTTTCGATATTCGACCCTTGGCCGCGTTTCCGTGTGAGCAGGCGGATTCTGGTGTCACCGTATGCCCGGCTGTCCAGGAGCCTCAGAGGGCCTTCCGGAAGCTGCAGGGTTTCTCCTGAAGCGGTTTCCACGATAACAAGGGCATCGGGTCCGAGGAGATCACTCGAGCCCAGCGATTCCAGGACCGGGAATGCAAGGTCACGCCCATAGGGTGGATCCATAAAAACCAGATCGAACCGCCCCCCCCGCACCAGGGTTTCTCCGGGAAGGCCCCTTCGCAAGTCCCAACGGATAACCCGGGCGGCCTGTTCCAGACCGCATATAACCAGATTGTGCCGTATCAGCCCCAAGGCCCGGACCGAGTTGTCCACGAACAGCGACCTTCCGCCCCCCCGGCTCAGGGCCTCGATTCCAAGGGCCCCTGTTCCTGCGAACAGGTCCATGACACGGAGCCCTTGGAGATCCTGTCCGACCATGCTGAACACGGCTTCCCTGACCCGGTCCGATGTCGGCCGGATTTCCCGCCCTTTAGGGGCCGTAAGTCTCCGTCCCCTCATTCGGCCGCCGGTGATCCGCAAGGCCCGTCTCCACGTGAAGCCAGCGCCCGGACGCGCTCAGCTCAAGTATCCGATCACGCTTTTCCCCGCCCTGACGCGCCGGCCGGGACTTACCGTGATCCTGGAGTCCTCCGGAAGATATACGTCGAGCCGCGAACCGAACCTGATGAGGCCGAATCGCCGGCCGGCCGCGATTCGGTCATCGACGCCTACCCAGCACACGATCCGCCGGGCCACAAGGCCGGCGACCTGAACGACTACCACGGTGCGGCCGTCCGGGGTCTTGATGGTGATTCGATTACGTTCGTTCTGTTCAGAGGCCTTGTCCAGGTTGGCTGAGATAAATCTGCCCTCGGTGTACTCGACGTCTGTTATCACGCCGCTCACAACGGCCCGGTTAACGTGGACATCGAACAGCGACATGAAGATACACACTTCGACGCAAGGCCCCTCAAAAGGGTTGTCAGTGCCCGTGAGGGGGCCGGCCTTGATCACCCGCCCGTCGGCGGGGGAGAGGACGGCGCTGCCTGTCTCGTCCGGTACCCTGTCGGGATCCCTGAAGAAGTAGACGACGAATGCTGTGAGGAGGGCGAAGAAAATCAGTGCAATAATCCAGCCTGAACAGGCCGACAGGGCCGTGAGGACGGCCCCGGCCAGGATAAACGGAAGCCCTTCCCTGGCTACGGGAAGGCGGTTCTCGATCCTTGTTTTCATGATTTCCGGTGACACCATGGAACACGCTCTTCCCGGGAACCGGCGCCGCAAAGAGTTGCGTGTGGAAATAACACGCACGGCGGGGCCCCGCATGCTGAAAAAGAAAGGGTCATTATAAAGATAGAGCCATTTTTGTCAACGGACTTATCACGGACTTATCAGGTTCTAAGGGCTCTTCCGTCATTCCATGGACCCGGTTATGGACGACATGCGTGGTTTTAGGTGTTAAGGTGCGACACAGACACCGGCACCGGCACCAACACCTACACCGACAGTCTCCTAAGGCCCCTCCATTTTATCATCGACTCTCTGAGCCGGGCGGGGCCGAATGTCCGGAGGGCGGAAGTAGACCGGCACCAGGTCGCGGAGGTCGTCGGTTTCTCCTCGCAAAAAGCGCTCGAGTCCGAGACCCCCCACGGCCGAAGCCGCGGGGTGCCAGAGGGCCGGCGGTGCGCATATAGCCCTGTCACCAAGGAGTTCTCGAATCAGCGTTTCCTGCCGCAGGTAGTCGTTTCCGATGAAAACCGCCGGTTCTTCCATGACTTTCGGGAGGTCCGACTCCCGAATACAGTCTTCCTCTTGTCGGGGGGTCATGGGCCGGTAAAGGGGCCGATTATAGACTCCATAGAACAGTTCCCCTTTGCGGGAGTCGAGCACCGCACAGACGGGCCTGTCGGAAAAGGGGATGCGGAAGGCCAGGGCCGCCAGGCTGGAGACCCCGATCAGTGGAATTTCCAGGCCTCTGGCCATCCCCTTTGCAGCAGACAGTCCCACACGCAGGCCAGTGAAGCTGCCCGGCCCCCTGGCCACGACCACCGCTTCGATTTCCTCTATGGGTGTTCCACAGCAATCGACCATATAGTCCACGGCCGGCATCAGGCCGCTGAAATTTCCTCTTCCCACACCAAAGGCAACCTCGGCCAGGACGGTCCCCTGAATTGTCATGAGGGCGGCGCCGAACTGAGGCGTGGACGTGCTGAGGGCCAGTATCATGGGCGGCTCACTGGAACAGGGGGCGGAAGAGACGGGCTATGTCGTTATAGAACACCACCACCATAAGCGTAATTAGAAGGAAGAGCCCTATTTTTTGTGCTATTTCCCGCTTTCTGAGGCCGAGAGGCTTGCCGATTATTAATTCCAGAAACAGAAAGACGATCACACCGCCGTCCAGGATAGGCACGGGCAGGAGGTTCAGGATGCCCAGGTTAATGCTGATGATCGCCATGAAAGGAATGAGGTACAAAAAGCTTTCCTGGGCGATCTGACCGGTCATCTGGCCGATCATTATCGGCCCCCCGACGGTCTCCATGGGAATTATTCGCTGAAACAGCTTCACCACTGTCAGGATGGTGAGCTTCGTGACCTCCCAGGTCCTGGAGGCCGCTTCGACCACGGCCTTTCCGAAGCCCAGCTTCACGGTCTCAAACTCACCCGATGCCACGATGCCGATCAGGGCGGCACTGACCTCCTCGCCGAAGATGTTCTTCACCGAGGAGTGTTCAGGGGTCACGGTAAGCCCCAGGGTCCGGTCCGAGCGGCGGACGAGAAAGACCAGGGGGTCGCCGGCACGGTGCTCCACCTGACCCTTGAGGTCCTCCCATGAAGCCACGGGACGGCCCTCGACACTCAGGATCACGTCGCCCTTTTTTATGCCTGCGAGATCCGCCGGAGATCCCTCACTGACCTGACCCACCTCGGGAAGCATGATTTGGGCTCCCATGGCCAGGTGAAGGCCGCAGAAGAGGAGGAAGGCCAAAAAGAAGTTGAATGCAGGGCCGGCCGCGACTATGGCGATCCTTTTCAGGGGATGCTGCATGTTGAAGGCCCGCTTCAGGTCGGACGGGGGTATGGGTTCTTCTCCCTCGTCTCCCTCGCTTTCTCCCAGCATCTTGACGTAACCACCTAAGGGGATGGCCGAGATTCGATACTCGGTTTCTCCTATGGTTCTTGCAACGAGCTTGTGTCCGAAGCCCAGGGAGAACCGCAGCACCTTGACGTCAAAGAGCTTGGCCACCAGAAAATGGCCCAGCTCGTGGCAGAATATCAGCACCCCTAGGACAATGACGAGGGGAAGTATGTAATACATCAGTACGTGCATTTCGAGATGTAACCTTTCATTTTAAAATTTTTTACCGTGGAAATGCCTCAACGAAAAAGGTCACCGGCGCGAAGAATGCTTGTCCGGTGAATCCAACATTATCTCATCCGCCCCGCCTCTTCCCGAGCCGCCGTTCTTGCCCATGCGTCGGCTTCAAGGACCTGTTCGATCGTCTCCATGGTGGAGGGTTCGTAGGCGTTCATCACGCGTTCCACAAGTTGTGGAATGGAAAGGAAGGGCAGTGCCTCCTTGAGGAAGAGTTCTACTGCGATCTCATTGGCGGCGTTCAAGACGGCCGGCATGCCGCCGCCTTCCTCGGCCGCCTTCAGGGCCAGGGCAAGGCAGCGAAACCGATCCAGGTCGGGCGCCTCAAAGGTCAGTGCGCTTATTCGGCTGAAGTCGAGCGGCGCAATGGGAGTGTCCAGGTGCCTGGGGCATGACAGGGCATAGGCTATGGGCGTGATCATGTGCGGGACTCCGAGCTGTGCCATGATGGAGCCGTCCCGGTACTCCGCCATGGAGTGGATAATGCTCTGGGGGTGAATGAGAACACTGATCTGGGACATGGACAGGTTGAACAGCCAGCGGGCCTCGATGACTTCCAGGCCCTTGTTCATCAGGGTGGCGGAATCCACGGTCACCTTGGGTCCCATGTCCCAGTTGGGATGGTTGAGGGCCTGGGCCGCGGTGATCCCGGCCATGTCCCCGATGGGGGTTTCCCTGAAGGGGCCGCCTGATGCGGTCAGGATTATGCGTCTCAAGTCCCTGATGTCATGTCCTTGAAGGCTCTGGAGTACGGCGCTGTGCTCGCTGTCGATGGGAATCACCCGGATGCCCCGTTCCGCGGCCTCGCGCATAACCAGGTCCCCGGCCATGACCAGGGTTTCCTTGTTGGCCAGGGCTATATCCTTGCCGGCGCGGACGGCGGCCATGGTGGGCTCCAGCCCCGCTGCGCCGGTGATAGCCGAGATCACAATGTCAACGCCCTCCAGTGCAGCGGCACGAGCGGTCCCGTCACACCCCCACAACACCTCCGTCTCTCCTCGGGGCCGGATTCGTTTCAGGAGGTCCCCGGCGAGGTCGGCGTCTCGGACCGCAACAACCTCCGGGCTGAAGCGTTCCACCTGTTCCGCCAGAAGATCAATGTTTTGACCGGCGGCCAGTGCAAGGACGCGGTAGCGATCCGGATGGGCCGCTATAAGGTCAAGGGCGTTTCTGCCGATGGACCCCGTGGAACCCAGGAGGGCGATGGTTTTCATGGTTCACTCACCAGGTCTCTGAAGTATTGAATCGTCCTCTCAAGACCATCATCCAGCGATACCGTGGGCTCCCACTGGAGATTCATCCGGGCCAGGCTGATGTCCGGCTTTCGCCTCCTGGGGTCGTCCTCCGGCAGCGCGGCGTATTCGATGCGGGACCGGGAGCCGGTGAGCCGGATGACGGCCTCTGCCAGTTCTCGAATTTCGTGCTCTTGGGGGTTGCCCAGGTTCAGGGGCCCGATCAGGTCGTCCGGCCCGTTCATCATACGAACCATCCCTTCGATCATGTCGTCCACGTAGCAGAAAGACCGCGTCTGCGCCCCGTCGCCGTAAACGGTTATGGGTTCGCCGTGAAGGGCCTGTAAAATGAAGCTGCTGACTACCCGGCCGTCGGCGGGGTGCATGCGGGGGCCGTAGGTGTTGAAGATGCGCACCACCCGGATGTCTACTTTATTCTGCCTGTAGTAATCGAAGAAGAGGGTCTCCGCACAGCGCTTGCCTTCATCGTAGCAAGCCCGTGGCCCGACGGTGTTCACGTTGCCCCAGTAGGTCTCCGGCTGGGGGTGGATATGCGGATCGCCGTAGATCTCGCTGGTGGAGGCCTGAAGAATGCGCGCCTTGACCCTCTTGGCCAGTCCCAGCATGTGAATCGCTCCCATGACACTGGTCTTGGTGGTCTTGACGGGGTTGAGCTGATAATGGATGGGACTCGCGGGGCAGGCCAGGTTATAGATCCGGTCGACCTCCAGGAAGATCGGGTTGACCAGGTCGTGCCGGATCAGCTCGAAGCGCTTGTCGTCCATGAGGTGGAAGACGTTTCGTTTCCGTCCAGTGAAATAGTTGTCCAGGCCGATTACGTAACAGCCGTCGTTGAGTAGACGTTCGCAGAGGTGAGAGCCTAAGAACCCGGCCCCTCCGGTTACCAAAACTCGTTCCCTGTCGAATGAGTGAACGTTCATTTCGTATAGGGGGCGTCCCCCCTCCTTTTTCTGTTATACCGCCACCCAGGCCAGGTAGACATACAGCACAGGCACAGCAAAGAGCACGCCGTCGATCCGGTCCAGAACCCCTCCGTGTCCGGGAAGGATACCCCCGGAGTCCTTGACGCCGCAAGACCTCTTGAGAAGGGATTCGGCCAGGTCTCCGATCTGCCCCACGGCCGCCAGGGTCAGGGCCAGGAAGAAGACTGAGACTTTTCCCGCGTGAAAAAAGGCCTGGAAAATGTAGACCGGAACCAGGCTGCACAGCATTCCCCCGACGGCCCCTTCCCAGGTCTTGCCGGGGCTTACTGAAGGGTGGAGGCGTCGCTTCCCGAAGAAACGTCCGAAGTAGAACGCGCCGGTGTCCGAGGCGAAAACCACGGACAGGAGGAAGAATATCCACACATTCCCCGCCGGGTGGCGGTCTATGAAGACGAGCATGGCCAGGGGAAGGCATACGTAAGAGAATCCGAAGACAATACGGGCGGCCTCTTCGATCGCATCGGCCCTGTCCCTGCCGGGCATGAAAAGGTGATAGGCGATAGGGATCGCAACCGAGAGGCTGAACAGGGCCAGGAGCAGAAAATACGAACCCTTCGAGGCCCACCAGAAAAGGAGAATCACCGGTGCAAGGGAAACAGTCCTCAGGGCTTCCGGCATAGCAGGCACGGTCATCCGCAAGAACTCGAAGAGACCAACTATTGCGGCCGCGCAGAGGAATCCGTGAAAGATCCACCTCGGGGAGAACCCCACGAGGTAGATAAGGACGGGCAGGGCGATGATGCCGGTGAGCCATCGTTTCAGGTGCATTTCGCCACCTGCTCTCCGGTTATCCCGAATCTCCTCTCCCGCTGTTGAAAATCCGCGATGGCAAAGAGATACTCTTCCTTTCGGAAATCCGGCCAGAGTGTCGGTGTAACATAGATCTCCGCATAGGCGATCTGCCACAGGAGAAAGTTGCTCACCCGGAATTCCCCGCTGGTGCGGATAAGCAAATCCGGGTCGGGCATGTCTGCGGTGTAAAGGGCTTCGGAGACAGTCTCCTCAGAGACGGCACTCGGGTCAAGCTGCCCGGCCTTGACCCGTCTTGCCAGGTCAGCCATCCCGTCTACGAGTTCCTGGCGCCCCCCGTAACTGAGGGCCAGCGTGAGGACCATGTCCCGGTTGTGTCGGGTCTGCTCTATGGTCTTGAAAAGAGCATTTCTCACGTCTTCAGGCAGCTTGTTTGTGCGGCCGATCGTATGAAGCCGGATCCCGTTTTCAAGCATCTCTTCGAGTTCGGATTTTAAAAACCGTTTGAGCAGGCCCATGAGGGCCTGAATTTCGTATCCGGGCCTGTTCCAGTTTTCCTCTGAAAAGGCATAGAGGGTCAGATATTCGATCCCGATTTCCCTGGAGGCCCTCACGATCTCCCTGACGGACTCAGAGCCCTGTTCGTGTCCGCGGACGCGATTCATGGCCTTTCGTCTCGCCCACCGGCCGTTTCCGTCCATTATGACCGCCACGTGGCGGGGGATTGCTTTCGGGTCGATTATCGGCATGATTGAATCCGGAGCCTAAGGTATGCACGGGAACATCCGCGGTTTTCGATAAACCATCGCAATTTGCCCGGACCGTGGCGCGGGGGAGGCGAAAATCAGAACTCGATTATTTCCTTTTCTTTCTCCGCCGTGATTTCATCCACCTTCTTGATGAATTCGTCGGTCAGCTTCTGGACGTCGTCCTGGGCCTTGAACATCTCGTCTTCGGAGATCTCTTTTTCATTTTTGAGCTCCTTGAACATCTCGTTCGTGTCCCTGCGGTGATTGCGAACAGCTATCTTCCCTTCCTCAGCCATTTTCCGGGCGAGTTTAGCCAGTTCTTTGCGGCGTTCCTCGGTCAGCGGGGGAATGGAAATCCGGATGATCTTTCCGTCGTTCATAGGGGTGAGCCCCAGTTCAGACTTGAGGATCGCTTTCTCGATCTCCCCCATGATGGACTGGTCCCAAGGCTTGATGGTGATCAAGCGGCTCTCCGGGATGGAAAGTGAAGCTACCTGGTCCAAAGGCATCCGGCTCTCGTAACACTCCACCTTGATTCCATCAAGGAGTGCAGTAGACGCCCGTCCCGTGCGAATCCGGTTGAAGTCACGTTTCAGGGCTTCCACGCTTTTCGTCATTTTTTCCCGCGCCTCGTCCAGGATTTCCTCTTTCATGATAGTTCTCCCGAGATGATTGTACCCAAGTCGTTTTCAAATATGACGCGCCTTATGCTGCCCTTGACCAGCAGGTTGAACACGATTATGGGCAGTTCCTGACCCATGGCCAGGCTCACGGCCGTCATGTCCATGACCTGGAGCTTTTTTTCCAGGACCTCCCGGTAGGAAAGCCGGTCATATTTCCGGGCGTCGGGATGCCTGACCGGGTCGCGGTCAAAGACACCATCGACCTTGGTCGCCTTGCACAGGACCTCGGCCTCGATCTCCATGGCGCGGAGGGCCGCAGCGGTGTCAGTGCTGAAATAAGGGTTTCCCGTCCCGGCGCCGAACAGGACGATGCGCCCCTTTTCGAGATGATTGACGGCCCGGCTGCGGATGTAAGGTTCGGCGATCTTGTTGATATCGATCGCCGACATTACACGGGTCTCCACACCCGATCCGCTCAAGGCCTCGCCCAGGGCGATCACGTTTATGAGCGTGGCCAGCATGCCCATGTGATCCGCCGGCACGCGCTTGATGCCGTACTCCGAAGAGTTGAGGCCGCGAAAGATGTTGCCCCCGCCCACCACCAGGGCAAGTTCCACTCCCAGGTCGTGGACGAGCCGGATCTCTTCGGCCACTTCGTTCAGCATGCCCGGATCGATGCCGAACGAACCGTTGCCCACGAGGGCCTCGCCGCTCAGCTTGAGAAGGACCCTCTTGAATCTAGGCCGGGCATTTGCGGGATCGTTCAGGATTCTTCTCCTAACTGATATCGCGTGAATCGCCTTATCACTATGTTTTCACCGGTCTTGGCGATCATCTCGTTGACCAGATCCTGAATGGTTATGTCCGGGTTCTTCACGTAGGGCTGTTCCAGGAGACATGCCTCCGAGTAAAACTTGTTCATCTTGCCTTCCACGATCTTGTCGATGATCTTCTCGGGCTTCCCGGAGTCTCTGGCCTGGGTGGAGTAGATGTCGCGCTCCCGGTCGAGAACGTCCTGGGTCAGGCTGTCCCGGTCCAGGGCCATGGGATTTGTTGCGGCGATGTGCATGGCGATATTCCGCGCGAATTCGGAAAAGTCTTCCGTCTTGCCGGAAAAATCCGTTTCGCAATTGATCTCGATCAGCACGCCGATCTTTCCTCCGGCGTGGATGTACGAAGCCACTTGACCCTCTGAAGTGGTTCGGCCGCCGCGTTTTTTCGCCGTGGCGATACCTTTCTTTCGAAGATAATCCACGGCCTCTTCCACGTTACCCTTGCACTCCGCCAGGGCCTTCTTGCAGTCCATGATACCGACCCCGGTTTTGTCTCTCAGTTCCTTGACCTGTTCAGCGGTGATTTCCAAAGCCTACTCCTCCGTGGTTATTTCTTCGATTTCAGGTGCCTGTTTTTTACTGACTACTATGACTTCGGGTCCGCCTTCGGCATCTTCCCGGCTCGTCTCTTGAACATGTTCTTCTTCTTCTGCTTCCTTTTCCCGGGCCGCCTGGGCTTCGGCTTCGGCCTTGAGGCGTTCTTCCGCAATGCCGTGCCCCTCGATGCAGGCATCTGATATTCTAGAGCATATCAGGCGGATTGCGCGGATCGCATCGTCATTGCCCGGAATGATGTAGTCTATTTCATCCGGATCACAGTTGGTGTCTGCGATGGCGACAACGGGAATCCCGAGTTTACGGGCTTCCCGTAGTCCGATGTGTTCCTTTTTAGGATCCACTATGAAGACGGCGCCGGGCAGTTCGTCCATGTTTTTGATTCCGCCCAGGTTCTTTTCGAGCTTCACCATCTCCTTTTCCATCTTAAGTGCTTCTTTCTTGGTGTACAAACTCAGGGTCCCTTCGCGTTTCATGGTTTCCAGCTCTTTCAGACGGTTGATGCTCTTTCGAATTGTCTGGAAGTTCGTAAGGGTCCCTCCGAGCCAGCGGTTGACCACGTAAAACATGCCGCAGCGCTCGCTCTCCTCTACAACGGAGTCATGTGCCTGCTTCTTGGTCCCCACAAAAAGGACCGGATATCCGTCCGCGACGGTTTTGACTATGAAACTGTAAGCCTTGTCAAAAAGCTTGACGGTCTTCTGGAGGTCTATGATATGGATTCCGTTGCGCGCCCCGAAGATATAAGGCTTCATTTTGGGGTTCCAACGTCTCGTCTGGTGTCCGAAATGAACACCGGCCTCCAGCATCTGCTTCATGCCGATCGATGGTGCCATGCCTTCCTCCTGTCTGGTTGCGGGGGCTTGCGGCCCCCGACCCGGTTGTCCCTCCGTTCAGATGTGCAGTCGCCGCACCGGGGTCGTCTCTGAACGTGTGGAATTAAGATGGCGGCCGCCGGGCCCTTTCGGGGCCGTTGCCGACAGCCTGTAAACCATGAAACTGTATTATTTAACACTTTCCGGCCCGGGGATCAAGGGGAAAAAGGTGTGGGTCAGGTGAAGGTGAGTGATACTGTTTTGTCGGAGATGCGGGTCCCGAATAGGGTCCCGAATAGGGTCCCGAATCGGTTGACCTGGAGGGAAAGATTTCCTATAATCCATTATCAATTCTCCATGCACATTACCAGAACGCACATGACCGGGCGGGCGTTTACCCTCTCCCATGGAGGGCCTTCAGATAAACGCTTTTTTGGCACTGGCAAGTTTCCAATTCAGGAATGAGGATTTTTTGTCAAGATCAAGGACCATTCCGCAGGATAGGGGAATGGGACGCCCGTCAGGGCGCCCGAAGGGCGAGGGCCATGGATGGCCCGAGTCAAATCAAGAGGTTGCGCGGAGGCGTACTGGAGTACGCCGCACAAGCAACCTCGCAGATTGACGCCGAGATTGGCAAAAAAGACCATTTCTGGATGGAAACTAATCAACTTTGATCTTTGGGCGATGATCGATCGACTATTTTTTTATGGTGAAACAGGTATGCAGCCTTCGAAGGATCCCGCATGAGCGATGAGATCAAGAGGGACCTGAAAAACCTTGCCCGTCGAACAGAGACCCGGCTGGCGGAGTCCCTCCTTAAGTGGAAGTACCGGAAGGAAGGCAGGGAAATGCCGGAGGAGGGGATCCGCAGAGAGTCCAGCAGGGTCACCGGGGAAGCCAACCGCGTCTTGTCCGAGAGAGGAAAGAGGGCCTGGAACGAGCTTAAAAAGGCCTGTTTTCAATCCAATGCCGGGGAGGGCAAGGAGGATTGAGTAAAGGCGAGATCCTCAAGGCCATTCGTAATAGCCTCGATGAGGGGGAGGGCAGCCGTCTCTCACCCTGGGCGTGTCTGAGCCGGAAGGCCGTCCGGCGGGAGCCGGAGGAGAAGGTATCCCTCGGACACCGGCAGGAGTTCTCCCTTGATACGGATCGTGTCCTGCACTCCCTTGCATATACCCGCTACATAGACAAGACCCAGGTATTCTATCTGATCAAGAACGATCACATCACCCATCGTGTTTTGCATGTCCAGCTGGTTTCCAAGATCGCCCGTACCATCGGGCGGCTGCTTCGGCTGAACGAGGACCTGATCGAGGCCATCGCCCTGGCACATGACATAGGGCATACCCCTTTCGGCCACGACGGGGAGCGTTTCCTTTCCGACCTCTCACGACGATACGGTTTTGGCGCGTTCGTTCACAACATACAGGGTGTCCGTTTTCTGGATAAGATCGAACGTAAAGGCAAGGGCTGGAACCTGACCCTCCAGGTTTTGGACGGGATTCTGTGTCACGACGGAGAGCTTCACAGTGAAGCCCTGCATCCCGCCTGGGACAAGGGTTTTGGTGACCTCGACCGGGAGTTGGACGAAAAGGCCAAAGACCCGAATCTCGAAATCTGGCCCGGGACCCTGGAGGGCTGCGTGGTCCGCATGGCTGACACGATCAGCTACATCGGCAGGGACATCGAGGACGCCATACGGCTCGGCTTGATCCGCAGGGACGATATCCCCCGCTCCTGCCGGGAGGTCCTGGGGGACACCAACGGGACCATTGTCTACACCCTTGTGGAGGACCTGGTGGCGAGCAGCCTGGAGTGCCCGCACGTGCGCTTCAGCCCGGACGTGGGAGACGCCCTTAGGCGTTTGAAGATCTTCAACCAGGAACGGATCTACATGAGCGAACGGGTCAAGAGGCAGACCCCCAAGATCCGGCTCATGTTCGAACTTCTTTTCGAGCGCTACATGAAGGAACTGGAATCGGGGGACGAGGGGTTGGTGATCTTCAAGGGGTTTCTGGACGGCATGGCTCCTTGCTACCGTGAAGAGACCCAGCCCGCCGAAATCGTCCGTGACTTTATCGCCGGCATGACGGACGAGTACTTCCTCGATCAATGCAATGAACATCTGTTTCCCACTGTAGAGCCCATGCGGCTCTAACCGGGGCCTGCGCTATCGAATCGTTTCCGTTCGGCCTCGCTTTTGATTAAAAAATCTCGGAAGCGGTTGACAACTTGGCCTTGAACAAGTAAAGGATGTTGTCATATCTTGAAGCCCCGTAAAATATGGACAAATAAAGAAAATTTTCACAAACTTTGACATCGATTGATGGAGGCGTTCAAGTATGGCTCAATCCCAGGCGCTCAAGGAAGCGGACACACTGTTGGAGCTGGAGAACGTGCACATGTACTTCGGCAAGGTGGCGGCCCTGATCGGGGTGGACATCCAGGTCAAGAAAGGAGAGATCCATTCCATCATAGGCCCGAACGGCGCGGGGAAGACTGTGATGATGAACTGCATCAACGGGCTTTACTCCCCCCAAAAGGGCACGATCCGCTATAAGGGCGAGGTCATCAATCCGCTTAAGCCGCACATGCGGGCCGAGCTTGGGATTTCCCGCACATTTCAGAAGATCGAGCTTTTCGGCGGATTGAGCGTCTTGGACAACATCCGGCTGGGCCGGCACATCCACTTGAAGTCCGGTATCTTCAGTGGATCTTTCTACCTCGGCAAGACAAAGAAGGAGGAAATCGAGAGTCGCCAGTTCATTGAGGAGGAAATCATCGATCTGCTCGAGATCGAGAGCATTAGAGACAAGACGGTGCACATGCTGCCATACGGGCTGCAGAAGCGTGTGGAACTGGGGCGGGCCCTGGCCCTGGAACCGGAAATACTGCTCCTGGACGAGCCCCTGGCAGGGCTGAACCTGGAAGAAGTGGAAGACATGGCCCGGTTTATCCTGGACATCAACGAGGAGGAGCGGTGGAAGGTGACCTGCATCCTTGTGGAACACGATATGGGTGTGGTTATGGACATCTCTCACCAGGTCCTGGTGCTGAACTTTGGAAACCGAATTGCGGGCGGCCCCCCCGGGGAGGTGCAGAAAAACCCGGAAGTGATAAAGGCGTACCTGGGTGAAGAGGACCTTTATTCCACAAGGAGGTAGGGAGGCGGTATGAGCGGATCGAGCATGGAAATTAGCAAGGACCTCACCATCCCGAAGCTCTTTCTCAGTCAGTGCCGAAGGTATGGCCGAAACAAGGTGGCCATGCGTGAAAAGGAGTTCGGTGTCTGGATCCCTTACACCTGGCAGGACTATTACGAGAACGTCAAGTACCTCACCCTGGGCATGATGGAATTGGGCCTCAAGCAGGGAGACAAGGTTTCCATGATCGGGGACAACCGTCCTGAAGGACTCTGGGCCGAGATGGCCACCCTGTGCGCCGGCGGCACCGCAGTGTGGCTCTTTCAGGACTGCATGATGGACGAGGTAAAGTACATTATCGACCACTCTGACACCAAGTTCTTCGTGGGCGAGGGTCAGGAGGAGGTGGACAAGGCCCTTTCCATCAAGGACGACTGTCCCAAGCTTGAAAAGATAGTGTGGGACGACCCGAAGGGCATGCGCAACTACCATCAGGACTTTCTGATCAGCATGCATGAGATCCAGAGGATCGGCAGGGAGGTGGAAAAACGGGAGCCCGACCTTTTCGAGAAGACGATTGAGAAGGGACACGGTGATGACATCTGCCTCCTGTTCTACACTTCGGGGACCACTTCCCTTCCAAAGGGCGCCCTTCTCAGCCACTGGAACATGCTTACCATGGGCCGCAACCTCATGGCCGTGGACCCCTGCCGCGACACGGACGACTTTGTCAGCTACCTGCCCTTCGCCTGGATCGGCGAGCAGATGATGTCCATATCGTGCGGTCTTCAGGTCGGCTACACCCTGAACTTTCCTGAAGAGCCCGTGACCGCCCAGGAAAACATCCGGGAGATCGGTCCACACGTCATGTTCGCCCCGCCGCGGCTTTACGAGGGCCTCACCAGGCAGGTCCAGGTCAAGTACATCGATGCCACCTGGATCAAACGAAAGATCTACGAGTTCGGCACGAAGATCGGATACAGAATGGCCAACCTGCAATTCGACAAGCAGCCGGTCCCCTTTCAAGTCAGGTTTCTCAATTGGATCGCTTACTGGCTCATGCAGAAGAAGCTCAAGGACCATCTGGGCATGAGCCGGCTTCGTCACGCCTATACCGGAGGGGCAGCCATGGGCCCCGACCACTTCAGGTTTTTCCACGCCCTGGGCGTGAACCTCAAGCAGATCTACGGGCAGACCGAGATCGCGGGTATATCCATCGTCCACCGCGACGGTGACGTCAAGTTCGATACCGTGGGGACCCCCATCCCGGAAACCGAGGTCAAGATCACCGAGGAAGGGGAGATTATCTCCAAGAGCCCCTCCGTCTTTCTGGGCTACTACAAGAACGACGAGGCCACCAGAGAGACCCTGGTGGACGGGTGGCTCTATTCCGGAGACAGGGGCTTCATTGACGAGGACGGCCACCTGGTGGTATTCGACCGGTCCAAGGACGTCATGACCCTCAGCGACGGAAGGCCCTTCTCTCCCCAGTACCTGGAGACCCGGCTCAAGTTCAGCCCTTACATCTCGGAGGCCTGGGTGATCGGTGACAAGCGCGACTACGTCGTAGCCGTCATGTGCATCGATTACTCTGTAGTGGGAAAATGGGCGGACGAAAAAAAGCTCAACTACACGAGCTACCACGAACTCACCCAGAAGGAGCAGGTCTACGATCTTGTTCAGGCCCAGATAGAGGAGGCCAACAAGGACCTGCCCGAACCCGCCAGGATTCGCAGGTTCGTCAACCTCTACAAGGTGTTCGACGCGGATGACGAGGAGCTGACACGCACCAGCAAGCTCCGCCGGGCTTTCGTGGAGAATCGGTATAAAGACATCGTACAGGCCCTTTATGCGGACACCGACACGGTTCACATGGACACGACGATCACCTATGAGGACGGGCGGGAGCAGCGGATCAAGACCGACCTCCAGGTCCGCAAGATCTTCGACTGAAAACCGCGTTGTCTAAGGCAGTTGTTCATCTCTAATACACCAACGCACCAAACATGCACGGGAGGAGAGGATGGAACTGTTTCTCATGACCCTGATCACCGGTATTTTGGTGGGAGGCATCTATGCGCTCGTGGCTCTGGGATGGGTCCTGATATACAAATGCTCGGGCGTCCTCAACCTGGCCATGGGAGAGTTGACCCTCATTGGGGCCTATGTGTCTCTCGCCTTTTACACCATGGGGTTCCCGTTCCCAATAGCGGTGGTATGCACCCTGATAGTGGGTATAGCCCTCGGTATACTGACCGAACGGGTCTTCCTGGATAAGCTCATAGGCGAACCCATCCTGGCGGTTATCATGGTGACGGTGGGGCTGTCCTTCTTCTTCAAGGGATTGGTGGGGTTTATCTGGGGAACGGATACCCGGGTCTTCACTCCACCCGTTTTCCCGACTCATCCAATCACGCTCGGTTTCGTCAAGATCTCTTCCGTTTATCTCTGGTCCTTCATACTTGCCATTGTTCTCCTGGTCATTTTTGTCGTATTCTTCAAGTACACCCGCTGGGGACTTTCCATGCAGGCGACCGCCGACGACGAGACCGCGGCCCTGTCCCTCGGTGTCAGCGCCAGGTTCGTCTACGCTGCGGCCTGGGCCATCGCCTTTATGAGTGCGGGCGTGGGCGGCGCCCTTCTGGGGAACATCAACGGTATTAACACTTCTGTGGGGCACCTTGGTCTTCTTGTGCTCCCGGCGGTTGTGCTCGGAGGGTTGAACTCCGTACCCGGCGCCATAGTGGGCGGCATCATCATCGGGGTTCTCCAGAACCTCTCAGGGTCCTACCTGGACCAGTTTTTCCCGGGGGGGGTCAAGGAGATCGTTCCCTTCGTGTTCATGGCCGTCTTCCTGCTCTTCAAGCCGTACGGCCTGTGGGGGTGGGAGCGTATCGAGAGGGTTTGAGCCGGCAGGACACCCGAAACCCGAAACCTGACACCCGAAACCCGAAAGAGGTTGCGCTATGTCCCATGTCTGGCTTCCATGCGGTGACTACCATCAGACGTACGAAGAGGACCAGGGCTGGTGGCAGAGCAGGTTCATCAAGTTCAAGATGATTCTGCTGCTGCTGGTCGTGTTCATCGGGATTCCACAGTTTCTCGACGACTACTGGATCAGCGTGGGGACCATGGTCGGGTACACCGCCATGGGCGCCCTGGGTGTCCAGCTCCTGATCGGTTACGCCGGCCTTATAACCCTGGGGCACGCGGCCTTTATCGCGGTGGGGGCATACACCGCCACCATGCTGGTGCTTCAGGTCCCATGGCCGCAGTTCATGGTCGACTGGGGCCTGGCCTACCCCGTCAGTATTCTGGCCGCGGCCGTTACGGGCGGGCTCTGGAGCGTTCTCTTCGGCCTCCCTTCTGCCAAGGTCAAAGGCTTCTACCTGATCCTCACGACCATGGCCGCCCAGTTCATCACTGTGGATTTCATCCTTACCCAGTACATCAGCCAGATCGGCGGGCGGGGCCAGGCATTCGCCCTGCCGCCCGGGACCATAAAAATCGGCCCCTGGTTAATTAACACCGAGGTCAAGACTTATTATCTCATGGCAGCGCTTATCACCCTCATGGTGATCGTCCTTGCCAACCTGCTCCGCTCCAGGGCCGGCCGCGCCTGGGTGGCCATAAGGGACAACGACATCGCGGCCGAGGCGCTGGGCATAAATATCGTGTGGTACAAGCTCCTTGCCTTTTTCGTGGCCGGCGCCATGGCCGGTGTGGCCGGCGCCTTCTGGGTCAGTAACACGGCCGCACTCAGTCCGGAGCATTTTCCGTGGTTCTGGAGCCTCTGGCTCGTGGGTGTTATCCTGATAGGCGGTGTGGGTTCCATTCACGGCGCAATATTCGGCTCCATTTTCATGGTCATTATCATGGAAGCGCTCCAGATGAGCGTGATCCCCCTCGCCATGTACTACCCTAAGCTCTTGATGGATTTCGTCTTTATAAAGGACATGGCGTTCGGCCTTGCTATATGCGCGTTCCTTATCTACGAACCTAACGGCCTGTCCTATCGCTGGTGGCAGATCAAGAACTACTTTAACCTGTGGCCGTTTTCTTATTAAGACGCCTGAAAATTGGTTGAGGGCCCCTGGTGGGCCCCCGAACCGAGGTGATTACATCTTAATCTGAGAAAGGAGGTGGTCGGGGTCGTCTGGTCGTGTCTTCGTGACGTGAAAGGAATGTGAACCGGTTCCATAACACACGAAAAGGGGGAGACACATGATGAAAGGGAAGAACGCATTGAAGATTCTGGTGCCGATTCTGGCGGTGGCGTTTCTTGTGGGGATGTCCACCTTTGCCGTTGCCGAGGAAGTAAGGATCGGCGGTATCATGGACACCACAGGGGCAACCTCGGATGTCGGCAAGGACTATGCCATCGGCATGGAGGAGGCCTTCAAGTACATTAACGAGCAGGGCGGCGTCAACGGGAAACCGGTCAAGTATACCTGGTTCGACTACGGGTATCGGATCCCCGAGGCCATTACCAAGTACAAGCTTTTAAAGCGTCTGAAGTCCCTTGTGATCATGGGATGGGGCACGGGCGACACCGAGGCCCTGGTTCCCACGGTAAACCAGGACAAGATCCCGTATGTCTCCGCATCCTACTCAGCGCACCTGACCGACCCCAAGGTGAGCCGTTACAACACCTTCTTCTCATCGGATTACTCCACCAACGCCAGGGCCGCGCTGACGGCGTGGTTCGACAACAAGTGGCCCGAGCACCCGGACTACGGCAAGCGGAATCCCCGCTTCGCCTGTGTCTACATGTTTGCTTCGCCTTACTGCAGCGCCCCCATCAAGGCGGTAAAAGACCATGCCAAGATGCTGGGATTTGATGTCGGTGAGGACCAGGACGTAAGCCTTTTCGCCCTGGACACCAAAAGCCAGATCATGGCGCTCAAGAAATTCAAGCCGGACCTGTGCTGGCACGGCAACACCACCATGGCCGTTTCCGCCACGGTCCGCGACGCCGATGCCCTGGGTCTCGAGGCCGACTGGATCGTGAACAACTGGGGTTTTGACGAGAACCTGCCCAGGCTCGCCGGAGAGGCGGCCAAGGGCGTAATGGGCGCCACACCCTGCGCATTCTACGGCCAGGACTATAAGAACATGGACATGGTGATGGAAGCGACTAAGAAGTACAACCCCGGAATCGCGCAGGAGAAACGCCTCATTCGCACTGTTCAGGCCTGGGGAGACGCACTGATAACCTGGGAGTCCCTGATTCGTGCCGACAACGCGGGTCCACTGAGCGGGGAGAGCATCATGCTCGAGGGATTCGAGACCTTGAGGGACTTTGAGATCGGTCTGGGAGCGGCGAACGTAACCTTTACGGCGGATGACCATCGCCCCTCCACCGGCTGCCTGATCCAGGAGTGGACCGGTGAGAAGTTCCAGGAGGTGTCGCGTGTGGACCTCAAGGAGCGCTGGCCGGAAAAGTGGGCCGAGGAATGGCTCGGGTGGTGATTAATGGCTCCATCGCGAGCCGGAATGTGCAGTCTTGAAACCCACTAGCCCTTGGAGGACAGGCATTTGGAAGCTGCAGAGGCAATCCTTAAAATAAATAACATCGAGGTGAAATATCACGAAGTCATTCTCGTCCTGAAAGGCGTCTCCATAGAGGTGCCGAGGGGCGGGATAGTGGCCCTGCTCGGTGCGAACGGCGCCGGCAAGAGCACGACGCTCAAGTCCATCTCCGGCCTTCTGAATACCGAGGACGGTGAGGTGACCGACGGCGCCATCGAGTACGAAGGGGAGCGGATCGATCATAAGGGGGCCGCCACAATCGCCAAGAAGGGGATCGTCCAGGTCATCGAGGGCCGCAGGGTCTTCGAGCATCTGACTGTGGAGGAGAACCTCAAGGTGGGGGCACACCTGCGGAAGGCCGGGTCGGTGAAGGAGCGCCTGGACCTAGTTTATCACTACTTTCCTCGGCTGATCGAAAAACGGAACGAGACAGCCGGTTTCGTGAGCGGAGGAGAGCAGCAGATGACGGTGGTTGGAAGGGCGCTTATGACGGAGCCGAAGCTGGTCCTTCTGGACGAGCCTTCCATGGGGCTGGCCCCTAAGCTGATCCATGAGATCTTCAACATCATTCAACAGCTCCATCAAGAGCAGAAGATCTCAATCCTCCTTGTCGAGCAGAACGCCAAGCTGGCCCTGAACGTGGCGCCGTATGCCTACGTCATGGAGACAGGCCGGATCGTGATGGACGACACCTCGGAGACCCTCAAGAGTAACGAGGATATCAAGGATTTCTATCTGGGCCTGACCGACAAGGGCGGCCGGAAAAGCTTCCGCGACGTAAAGCACTACAAGCGTCGGAAGCGATGGCTTGCCTGATCGAACCTCTCACTGTGCCTCGGTGAGCCCGGGCTGTCCGCCCGGTCCCGGGATTCCGGGAGCCGAACGGTCTTCGGGAATCGAGCACTATACTCAGGAGGGCATTCATGAAGAACAGACTGGCAATTCTTGCGGTCCTCATCACCGCAGCGGCTTTTATTCTCGTCGGTTGCGCAACCACGCGGCCGAGCGAATCCAATTTCAAGACTCCTGAAATAACACTGGAGATGTTGGAAGTGCCCCAGTATGACGGGTTCTGGTACTACGCCGGCTCAGTGGAGCCCACCAAGGGAAAGGCCGATGATCGCGGGGCGCCGCTTCCCTTGAGCTTCCTGTTCAGCGTGCACAATCCCAACCCATATCCGGTCCTGCTGGACGGTATTCGCTTCACAGTGGCCTTTGACAGGGACTTCGACCTGGTCACGGTGAACAACCAGGATAAGATCTGGATCCCCGCAGGAAAGACGAGCGACGTGCGCTGCAGTACCATGATCACGGCCCGCTCCGCCCTTTTGGCCCTGCTGGTTACTGGAGGATACACGCTTCAGGAAAAGGGCTGGACTGCTTGGGAGGCTCTGGAGCGCTGGTGGGTCGGGGTTCCCGACTACTCGGTTCCTGTGACCGTCCATGAAGGGTCAGCTGTGTTCAGGGCCAACGGCGTGTCAAAGGTTGTGTCCATTGACGCCGAGTTCCCATGATGGATTAGGGGATACTTGCATCAGGGCAAGGTATGGGTGCCCCCAAAAAAGGCGGGGGCCCCCATCCGCCTCCCTGCTGAAATCGGCCGGGCGGGGATGTTTCCCGCCCGGTGCCGGTTGATAGGGAAAAACCAAAGCTTCACCACGAAGGTCACGAAGATCACGAAGTGCACGAAGGAGGGGAAGAAGAATATAATCGTATTTGTGGAACCATGCACTTAGCGAGAGGCAAATCAAGAAAACAGGAAATACTAATCAGCGGGGTGTCGGGATATGGGTCTTCATGATTTCACCGTCTACGACATGATCAGTAGAAATGCTTCCGCTTTCGGCCGTCTCCCGGCATGGCACGAACTGGATGACGGCCGGACCCTGAGCTTTGCCGAGATCAAGACCGAAGTGGACCGGCTTGCCGCAGGGCTTCGTGGAATCGGCCTCAACAAGGGAGACCGGATCGGGGTGCTGGGAAAGAACAGCCTGGAATTTTTTCTCCTTTACGGGGCCGCAGCCGGGTTGGGCCTCATTGTCCTGCCCATCAACTGGAGGCTTTCGGCCGAGGAGGCCCGTTTCAATCTGAACGACTGTACGCCCCGGGTGCTCTTCGTTGATCTGGAGTTTCAGGGGCTCATTGACGGGGTAAAGAGCGGCCTTCCTTCGGCGGAGAGGTTTTTCAACCTCAAGGACAGGGAAGGTAACTACGAGGACTTCAACGAACTGGTCGGGGACGGCAAAGGTTTCCATCCCGAGGAGGCGTCCACGGATGACGGGTTTGTGATCATTCACACAGCGGCCGTGGCCGGCAGGCCCCGGGGCGCTCTACTAAGCCACGGAAACGTGCTCTGGGCCGACATGCATTTCGACTACTTCTGCGGTCTCGGCCCCTCGGACGTGCACCTGAACCTGCTCCCGCTCTTTCACGTGGGAGGGCTGTTCATGGCCACGTCCAGCTTTCACGCCGGCGCCATGAACGTAAATATGAGCAGGTTTGACGCGGCCAGGGCCGTGGAGCTCATCGAGGAGAAAAAGGTGTCCTTCATGTTCGACTTCTCGCCCATCCTTTCTTCGATCCTGGATGAGAAGGAAAAGAGCGGCAAGGACATTTCATCGCTCAGGGCCGTGGTTGGCCTCGAGACGCCTGAGACCATAAGCCGGTACCAGGAGATGACCGGGGGGACCTTTTTTATCATGTACGGCCAGACAGAGACCTCCTGCCTCGCCACCTTAGGGCGTTTCAACGACTGCCCCGGCTCGGCCGGGCGCACGCTTCCGATTGCCGAGGTATCCCTCCTGGACGATAACGACCGGCCCGTAGGTGTGGGGGAGATCGGTGAGATCGCCGTCAGGGGCCCCATGGTCTTCAAGGGGTACTGGGAACTACCCGAAGACACCGAGCGCACCTTCCGGAACGGCCGGCACCACACCGGGGACCTCGGGCGTTTAGACGACAAGGGATTCATCTGGTACGAGGGCCGCAAGGCCGAGAAAGAGCTTATCAAGCCCGGAGGGGAAAACGTCTACCCCGCCGAGGTGGAAAACGCTATCCTGCAGCACCCGGCTGTGGCAAAGGTTGTTGTCTTCGGCGTGCCCGACCCCAAATGGAAGGAAGGCATCAAGGCGGTCTGCCTTCTCGAAAGGGGGGAAAGCCTGGAGGCCCAGGTCTTGATCGACTTCGTGGGGGAGAGGATCGCCCGTTACAAGAAGCCCCAGTACGTGGAGTTCGTCACCGACTTTCCACTCCTTGAAAACGGCATGCCGGACAGGGAGAAGATAAAGGGGATGTACACTCAGAAATAGGTGTTGAGGTGCAAACCGAACTCTCCCCCGCCGTTATTCTGAAGGCTATCCCCTATGGTGAGTCCGATCTCCTGGTCTTCTTTTTTACGCCCGGCAGCGGCCGCCTCAAGGGGATAGCAAAAGGGGCCCGCCGCAGTCGAAAACGTTTTGTGAACTGTCTGGATGTCTTCTCCCTGGTACGCCTCGAGTTTTCGACCCGCCGCACCGGGGAATTCCACCTGATCCAATCCGGAAAACTGGTCAACGGGTTTCCCGGTATTCGAAGAGACTTCGCAACGCTTTCCTATGCGAGCTACATGGTGGAACTCACCGAGGTCCTGTTCCCGGCGGGCGTGTCGGATCCGGAGGTCTTTGATCTGTTGTCCGGATCACTGGATCGGCTTTCCGCTGGCAAGGAACGCGATTCGGCCTGGGCGGTCTTTGAGATGCGGGCCATGGCCTTGGGCGGGTTCGGTCTTGACTTCGAGGCCTGTTCCGTGTGTGGCAGGGCTTACACAAACGAAGGCCGGGCGGTCTTCATGTGTGAATCCGGCGGGGTCGCATGTCTGGGGTGCCGTTCTGAGACGGCCCACCGGCCGGGGCTGAGCCCGGAGACGGTCAGGGCAATCAGGCGGGTTCAGGCTGGGCCGTGGGAGGCCGTTCAAGGAGTGGAGGTCTCTACGGAAATCGTCGCCGAACTCCGGCCCGTGCTTCGCCTCCATCGGGAGTATCGACTGGAGCGGGAACTGCGAACCGCGCGTTATATCCTCCCGGAAGGGTGAGGCTTCCGTAAAACCGGCCTCCATTGCTATATCCTGTTTTTTTTCCGGGAGTTCTTTGCGGCTTTGCGGGATGCGAAAGGTTCTTGGGCGGTCGTCAATACGGAAACACTTCAGGTGCCGTATTCCATCTCGAGTTCCCTGATAATCTCGGCTGTGAGCACATCGTCGTCAAAGGCAAAGGTCACGGTTCCCCTCTGGACCTCGAACCGGAGGAGATTGCAATCATAGCCCTTTGCCACCTCTTCGAGGAGCCTGTGGAAACGAACGGCCTCGGGGTGGTCGGGGCCGTCCACATCTTCTGAAAAGAGGTCCACCTCGATTGCCCCGGTTGGGTTTGACCGGCGTTCACTCATGTGGCCAACGCACTCCTTTCCAGTGATTGCAGTAATTGAGTATACCCTTATCCGGCCGCCGGCTCAAGTGCCAAGGATTGCGGGAGAGGCGTTCTTGACATCCCCCCCGGCTGGTGATATTTGGGCAGGCTTCGGAAGAGCCATGGGGCGGAATAAATGAGCGAATCGGAGGAAATGAAGGCATGACCTTTCAGGAACTGATTTTGAGTCTCGAGCGCTTCTGGGCGGGCCGCGGATGCCTTATTCAGCAGCCCTATGACCTCGAGGTGGGGGCGGGGACCCTGAATCCGGCGACACTGCTTCGAGCCCTGGGTCCTGAACCCTGGGCCGTGGCCTATGTTGAACCATCGAGGCGGCCCACCGACGGCCGATACGGTGAAAACCCGAACCGTCTTGGCCACTACTATCAGTACCAGGTCCTCATCAAACCGTCCCCCATGGACATTCAGGAGATCTACCTCGGCAGCCTGAGGGCTATGGGCATCGATCCGCTGGACCACGACATCCGGTTCGTGGAGGACGACTGGGAAAACCCTGCCGCCGGGGCCTCGGGCCTGGGTTGGGAAGTGTGGCTTGACGGCATGGAGATCACCCAGTTCACCTATTTCCAGCAGACAGGGAGCATCCGGTTGGACCCGGTGAGTGTGGAGCTGACTTACGGGCTGGAGCGGATTGCAATGTACCTGCAGGAAAAAGAGAGCGTATACGACCTGGACTGGAACGGGAACGTCACCTACGGAGACGTCCACCGGAAAGGGGAATACGAACTCTCGGTATACAACTTCGAGACAGCGGACGTGGACATGCTCCTTCGCATGTTCGACATGTACGAGCGGGAGTCCCGGTCCGCCGCTGAGCATGGACTGGTCCTGCCGGCCTATGACTACTGCCTCAAGTGCTCCCACACGTTCAACATCCTTGAGGCCCGGGGGGCCATCAGCGTCAGTGAACGCACCAAGTACATCGAGCGTATCAGAAATCTGGCCCGGAGGGCCTGCAAAAATTACGTGGCCCAACGGGAGGATATGGGGTTCCCCCTGCTCGGCAAGAGTTGGGATAATTGAAATCGCTATCGGGATCGCAGAAGTCGATTTCGATCCCGATAGCGATTTCGATCCCGAAGAAACTAAATCCCAACAGTATCAAGCGGATGCACTGGACGGTCATTTTTCTTGCCAGTGACCATTGACGATAGCTGTCAAGCAGAAGGCACCGGCACACTAAGGACACGAAGGAAGGATACTCAGCAGCTCAACACGGAGAAATCATGGCGGAATTCCTGCTGGAAATAGGGACCGAGGAGATCCCCTCGGGATATATTGAGGACGGTCTTCAGGAACTCAAACGGCTGACCGAGACCCGGCTCAGCGAAGAGCGGATCGATACAGGGGCCGGGCTGGAGACCTGCGGCACGCCCAGGCGGCTCGTGCTGGTGGGCCGCGGGATAGGCGACAGACAGCCGGACACGGTCCGGGAAGTCACAGGCCCCCCTGCAAAGGCCGCTTATGACGAACAGGGAAACCCCACTCGCGCCGCTCTGGGTTTTGCCGCCAAGCAGGGGGTGCCGGTGGAAGACCTCGGGAGCATCGAGACCCCCAGGGGGGCCTACATGTTCGTCCGGCTGGAGGTCCCGGGAAGACCGGCGGCCGAGGTCCTGGCCGAGGTGGTTCCAGGAGTGATTCGGGACATGTCGTGGCCCAAATCCATGACCTGGGGGGACATCGGGTTCCATTTCACCCGGCCCATCCACTGGGTGGTTGCACTTTTCGACGGCGAGGTTATCCCTTTTGAGGTCGCGGCGGTCCGGAGTGGAAGAACGACCCGCGGGCACCGTTTCATGTCCCCGGAACGGTTCGAGGTACGAGGCGTGGACGACTATTTCGAACGGATGCCTCGTGCGAAAGTGATGGTGTCTCCGGAAGACCGGAGGTCCGCGGTAACCCGCCTGGCAAGGGAAGCGGCAGTCTCCGTTTCGGGTGAGGCGGTGCTCGATCCGGAGCTTGTTTCCACCGTGGCCAACCTGGTTGAGTACCCATCGGCAGTGTGCGGGGGCTTTGACCGCACGTTTCTCGACCTTCCCGATCCCGTTCTTATCACGCCCATGGCTGAGCACCAGCGTTATTTCGCGGTTCGGGACCCTGATGGACGCCTGATGCCCAACTTCGTGGCCGTCAACAACACCCTGGCAAGGGACCCCGGCGTTGTGAGAAAGGGACACGAGCGGGTGTTGAGGGCCCGGCTCTCCGATGCGGACTTCTTCTTCAAGGAGGACCGCAAGAGACCGCTTGTCGACAGGCTGAAGGACCTGGAGTCCGTGATTTACCAGGCTGAACTGGGGACGTCCTTTGAAAAGGTGGAGAGGTGCGTCCGCATTGCAGAACACGTGGCGGAACAGGTGGCCCGCGACCGCCTGGAGGACGTGCGGCTGGCGGCCCGGCTGGCCAAGTGTGACCTGGTAACGGAAATGGTTGGGGAATTCGCTTCGCTTCAGGGCGTCATGGGGGAGGTATACTCGAGGATGGACGGGCACCCTGAAGAGGTGTGCAAGGCGGTGCGCGAGCACTACCTGCCGACCCGCTCCGGCGGGGAGCTCCCGGAGACAACGATAGGTGCCGTTATAGGCGTCGCCGACCGCATGGATACGATCGCCGGATGTTTCGCCATAGGCCAGGAGCCCAGCGGGGCCGCCGATCCATTCGCCCTCAGGCGGCACGCCCTGGCCATCCTGCGTATTCTCGAGGATCGGCTGTGGGGACTCTCCCTCAGGGATCTCATAAGCACGGCACTCTACGGCCTCTCGGAGAAAGTGCAATTTCCCCACGCGGAGACTTTGGAGCGCATTCTGGCCTTTTTCAGGGAGCGTTACCGGAACCGGATGCTTCAGGAAGACCACGCACAGGATGTCATCGAAGCGGTTCTGTCGGCCCGCTTCGACCGGATTCCCGGGCTTCGTTCCGGAATCGAGCAACTGGAGCGGTTCATAAAGGCCTCGGCGGAATTCGAGTCGCTCGTCCTTACTTTCAAGCGTGTCACAAACATCCTGAAAAAGCAGGAGGGGCAATACGAGGTGTCCGCCGAACTGCTTCGCGAGGACTGCGAGCAGGCACTGTGGAAGGCCTTCCGGGATATGGAAAATGATGTCCTGCGCCTCGTGCAGGAGGGGGATGACTATGCGGCCCTCAACCGTATGGCATCCCTGAGAAAGCCGGTCGATGATTTCTTCGAGGGGGTCGAGGTGCTTACCAGGGATGCCCCCCGGCTCAGGGAGAACCGGGTGGGCGTGCTCCAGCACGTATCAGGGCTCTTTATGAATGTGGCGGACTTCTCCTGTTTCGGGGGTTAGCGGTCAGAAGGTCGAGTTCGCTTTACTTGGGCAGCAGCACGTACAGGTCCCCATCGTGCTTCATGTGTCCTGCGGCGGTCTCTGCGTAAGGCCCGCTCCCCCAGAATATGTCGGCCCGGCCCGCTCCCCGGATGGCCCCACCTGTGTCCTGGTTGACCATGAAACGGTTCATCTGTGTCCACTCCACGATACGGTCTTCCTGAATCACGGGCTTTTTGGCGGTGACAAAGCACAGCGCGCCTTTGGGGAACAGCTTGTCGTCCAGGGCAACGGATCGTTCTGGGGTAAGCGGGACGTTGATGTTCCCTAAAGGCCCTTTTTCTTTTCGGGTGAAGAAGATATAGGACGGATTGTGGTTGAGAACCTCGTCCCGCATTTCCGGGTGCTCATCCAGGAATCGCCGAATGGCCTGCATGGACATCTCCTCCCGTGTCAACAGGCCGAGATCTATGAGATAGCGGCCGATGCTTCGATATGGTCGCCCGTTGGCGCCGCCGTATCCCACGGGCACGGAGTCTCCATTGGGCAGGCGGATCCGCCCGGAGCCCTGAATGTGTAGAAACGCTACGTCCACCGGGTCCTTCATCCAGAGAAGCTCCAGGCCCCTGTCCCGAAGCGCCTCCTCCTGCTCGATTTCCCGGCGTGTGTAGTAAGGGAGGACCTCCCCGTCCTCGATGCGGGCCGTGATGCGCTTGCCCTCGAACTCCGGCCCGAACGGTGAGAGATCGATCCGGACAAGGTCCCGCGGCGGCCGGTAGAGGGGGTGGCTGTAAGTGTCATCGGGTGACAGGTTTCCCTCATACACCGGTTCGAAATACCCGGTATAGAGCACATGCCTGTTGCCCTTCCTTCCGGTGGCACGGTAAAGCGTAAAGTCTTCCTCCACGGCCCGGGCCAGGGCCTCGGGAGAAGGCCGCCCGGCGATGAGGGAGAGGAAGGCCTTCTGGGCCTCCAGGACGCGCCTGCATGGAACGGTTATGTCGCCGTAACGGAACGGGTGATCGGGGTCCAGGCGTGAGAGATAGACCAGGTTGTTTTCGATCGCCCGCTCCAGTGACCTCATGGATTGGTCGTCTCGAATGTCCGGGGAAAAGAACCGGACCGGCCGCAGGGCCTCCTCCGGGGATCGGGCGGCGCGGTCGAGCGTGGGGAACAGTATGCGGGCATATATCACGTAGGCAATGACTGCACAGAGGACCAGGGCAGCGAAGATGACTATGGGCGCCCTGAAACGAAACCATATGGCGGTGGGGTGTTTCATGAGTGAATCTCCAGGTCCTGAAAGGCTCTAAAAATCGCACCATATCATATGGGTGTGAATTGCGGAATACAATACGAAAGGCTGGAGTGCGGGTGATAACGGACCACTGCCTTTACCCCTCCACAGGCAACTGACACTGACACAGACACACCACGAAGCACACAAACACCTCAACAGCTTAACACCTGATTTGGGAATCTCGACCACACTTTAAGTGCCGATGTGGTTTTTTTGCAACACCCCCGCCCCGGCCTTTAGGACGTACCCAGAATGAGTTCAAGAATATCTCTTGGAAAAAGATTGATAAAACAGTAGATTGGCTCGGATCGCATTTTTTATTGAAAAAAGTTGCTTTTTGGTATGCAGCTTGCTAGTGAATTCATAGATTAACTTGTTTTTATTGGCCTTTTTTGCGCCTCTGTGAGAGGAAAAGGTCTTTTGCGCTTAACAAGGAGAAAATATTGGACTACAGACAGCGTACATTGAAATCTGAAGTGAGCTGTACGGGAATCGGCCTGCATTCCGGAAACAAGGCGGCAATGACCTTGAAGCCCGCCCCGCCGGACACGGGCATTCGTTTTATTCGAAGAGACCTTCCGGAACAACCGGAGATCCATGCGGTCAACGGCAATGTAACGGACACCAATATGTCTACCTCCGTGGGTAGTAACGGTATGGGCGTGTCCACGGTGGAGCACCTCACGGCTGCTTTTTTCGGCCTTGGCATCGACAACGTGCGCGTGGAACTGGATGGGCCCGAAGTCCCCATTATGGACGGGAGTGCGGCCCCGTTTGTGTTCCTCATCAATAGCGCGGGTTTCCGGACCCAGAAGTCGCCCAAGCAGTTTCTAGTCGTAAAAAAACGGTTTCGCGTGGAGGACGGGCACCGCTCCATAACCATCCATCCATCACGGGAACTCAAGATCACATACACGATCGACTTCAACCACCCTCTGATCAAGAATCAGAGATATTTCCTTCGGTTCTCCGGAGGGGATTTCATCCGAGAGATCAGCCGTGCCCGGACTTTTGGGTTCCTGAAGGACATCCATCTTCTCCGTGAGAACGGCCTGGCCATGGGCGGTTCTCTCAACAATGCCATCGTGATCGACGATTTCCGTGTCCTCAACGAGGACGGCCTCCGTTATCCGGACGAGTTTGTCAGGCATAAGATCCTGGATTTTATAGGGGACCTGGCGCTTCTCGGGAAACCCGTGATCGGGCATTTCGTTGTCGAGAAATCCGGGCATTTCCTGAACCAGGTGATGCTTCGAGAACTGGTGCATAGTGAAAAGTACTGGCGGGTATGCTCCTTTAAAGACCCCGAAGAGGCGGCCGAAAACCGGCTGCGCATTCCTGTCTTTGGTACACTGGAGGGCGCCCAGGCCTGATTGAACTTACACCGTCGGGGCATTAAAGGTGCCGTTAGAGCCTTACCCCTGAAAAGCTGTCAGAAAAAACAAGAAGTGTTGATGTTGAGATAATCCAAATCGAAATCGAAATCGAAATCGGGATCGGGATCGCAATCGAC
>JAWLEX010000139.1:0-7863 GCA_041685835.1 Desulfatiglandales bacterium | reverse complement strand
TCGTGGGAAGCGCGGCTGAAAAGGACTGGGCCTACCGGGATGCCTATGTCCATGGGGTAGAAAACGTAGACGACTCCGGACTCGAGGTGAAACGATGGGCCCGGGACCCGGATCTGAAAGGAAAAAAATACGTAAACAGGTCTGCGGAGGAAATAGAAAGCGCGGTAACGGATGCCCTTCGTATTGATCCGCGGGTATCCTCCTTCAATAACGCCTATGAGGGCGGTGCGGTCTATGTGGATAATGATTTGAAAGTAAAATAATGGGTTCGGTGTTCAATATTCAGACATCAGCGTGTTAAACCCTCCCAACCGTAGGGTCGATAACATGATCCTACGGTTGGATCCCACCGGCAGCAGAGCCCACAAAAGGCGGCTGGGCGCCGCCTGAGTAGTTGAAATGGCGGAGAGAGAGGGATTCGAACCCTCGGTGAGGCTTTACACCCCACACTCGCTTAGCAGGCGAGCGCCTTCAGCCAACTCGGCCATCTCTCCGTATGGTCTCTGAAATGATTTTTTCTTTGGCGGAGGGAGAGAGATTCGAACTCTCGGAAGAGGTTGTGCCCCTTCTGCGGTTTTCAAGACCGCCGCCTTCGACCGCTCGGCCATCCCTCCGGCAATGTAACTTTTAAATATAGCATCCACCTCAGGGTTCGTCAAAATTTTTTCAAGGTGATTTTACCCTGCCGGCGTTTCGAAGCTCCTCACGCATCCGCCCGATGGTCTCGCCGTAGTCTTCGCCCCCGAAGATGGCGGAACCGGCCACGAATACGTCGGCCCCGGCGGCGTGGATCTCTCCGATGTTGTCCGGTCCGATCCCACCGTCCACTTCGATCTCCACGTCCAGGCCCCGCTCGTCGATCATACGCCTTAAGCGCTCGATCTTGTTCCGAACCGCCGGGATAAACGTCTGGCCTCCAAACCCTGGATTAACGCTCATCAGAAGGACCATATCAACGTCATCCAGGATGTAGTCGAGCATTTCGAGGGGGGTCGCCGGGTTCAGGGACACGGCCGCCCCGGCACCTGCCAGGCGGACGCGCTGAATCGACCTGTGCACGTGAGCGACGGCCTCGCAATGGACCGTTATGCTGTCGGCGCCGGCCTTGGCGAATTCGTCAACATAGTCGTCCGGATCCGTAATCATGAGATGGACGTCCAGAGGAAGATCGGTTGCCCTCTTGGCGGCCTCCACAATCAGCGGACCGATGGTGATGTTGGGCACGAAATGGCCGTCCATGACGTCTACGTGAATGAGGTCCGCTCCGGCTTCCTGAACGAGGCGGATCTCCTCTCCCAGCCGGGTGAAGTCGGCCGACAGGATCGAGGGGGCGATCTTAGCCATAGAGGTTCTCCTATAAGGGCCCTTCGGCTCCCCGGTCCCACAGGCGGGCTGCGCGGGCCGGTGGTGCGAAACGTCAGCGCCTCTGGAAAAGCGCCCCGAAGAACCCGTCCATGTGGTGGATGTGGGGAAGGGTCCTGAAAAATCCGTGCGTATCGATGAACCGCCCGGCCCAGCCAGGCGCCCGCTCTCTCAGGTTGACAACGGACATGTCGCCGTGTTCCTCAAGAAAAGCCTCGACCACTCCCTCATTCTCCTCTCGCGTGATCGTACACGTAACGAAAAGCATTCGACCACCTGGCCGAAGAACGGCCGCAGCCCCGGAAAGGAGGGCCTTCTGAAGGGAGGCGAGTCTCGCTGGATCCGTTTCCGACCGGTTCCACTTGCCGTCCGGATGCCTGCTGATAACGCCTAAGCCTGAACAGGGGGCATCCAGGAGTATGGCGTCGAACCGGCATCGAAAAAGCCGGTCCAGACCTCGAGTGCCGTCTGCAGCCACGGGATCGATGCACCGAAGGCCCAGGCCCTCCATGGTCCTGCGAAGGTTTACCAGCCGGCCCGGATGGATGTCAAGGGCCGTCACACGGGCGCGGTCCCCCGTGAGTTCGGCCAGGTGCGAAGCCTTTCCGCCGAGCCCCGAGCAGAGGTCCAGGATCTGTTCGCCGGGTCTCGGGGACAGGAGGTGAGCGGCCACCTGGGCTGCACGGTCCTGTACCAGGAACCCGCCGGCCCGAAAGGCCGCCAGTTGATCCACACGCCCGCGAAGCCCCTCAAGGCAGAGAGCGTCAGGCACGCCTTCAATGGGCGAGGCCGTTACCTCCTCGACCTGGAGTTCCGCTCGGAGTTCCGCCGGCGTCGTTTTGAGCCGGTTCACCCGTACATCCAGCCGGGGGATCCGGTTCTGGGCCTGAAGGAGGGCCCCGGCTTCCTTGGTGCCGAACTCATCGACCCACCGGGCCACCAGCCATTCGGGATACGAGTGAGCTGCGGCAAGGTAACGTACGGGGTCAGCGTCCGGATCGGGGAACAAGACGTCGCGATGACGCCGGCAGAGATTCCTCAGGAGGCCGTTGACGAAGGGGGCCGCATGGCCCAGGCCCCGGGCCTTTGCCTGCTTGACCGCCTCGTTTACCGCGGCGGACTCGGGAACCCGGTCCATGTACAAGACCTGGTAAAGGGCCATGCGCAGGATGTCCAGGACCACAGGAGAGACGGTCTCAAGCGGCCGGCTGGACACCCCGCTGATCATCCAGTCCAGGCGGCCCCGCCAGCGCCATACCCCGTTCACGAGGTGGCTTACAAACGCCCGGTCCCTGCGGCTGAGATGAGGGTTTCGAATAAAGGCGTCGTCCAGGGGATCACCCCAGGGCCCGCTCCTTGCCGTGTCCCGACTCAGTATCAACAAGGCCAGGTCTCTCGGGCTGCGCTTTTTCATGCTCTATAAAGCGGCGAATTCCTTCCTCCACCCGGTCCAGTTCCACATCCGTGTCAAAGCACGGGCCGTTGGGCCGGAGGTTGAGAATCCCGTATACCGGGATGGGATAAGTGTCCTGAATACCGCTGGTCAGGTCCCTTTCACAGGCCACGCCTATTATCAGGTCAGGCCGTTTTTCCACCACTATCTTTCTTGCCAGGGTGCCTCCCGTGGCTACAGCCATGGAAACACCGTAGGCCTTTCCCAGGGCCACCAGGTCCTTGATCTTGCATCGGCCGCAGGCCTTACAGTTCTCCACGTTCCCGGTGATCCGCACCGTACACTCATGGTACTGCAGGCAGTGTGGGAGCAGGATGAGCAGCTTTTTCGGATGGACCTTCCTGGCCTCGGCCACGACGAGCTGATTGTTGATGGCCACAAAGCTCCGCCTTACCTGGTCCTTCCTTATTCCCACGATCCTGCCAACCGTCACGAGTATGGGGAACAGGAAGCGGATAACCACGCCTCGAATGCGGCGGTTGAAAAATAGGTTTCTGCCGCGGAGAATCGTAAACACCAGGGTAAGGGCCCCTCCCAGGAGGAAGAGCACTGCGCCTGCAAACACCGCCCCCATGATAAGAGGAAGGCTGGGATGGATGTAGGTGAATCCCACATAGGGCACCCACCAGAGGAGCACCGCCAGCCCCACCAGGACGATACAGGCGAGCAGGAGGAGGAGTATGAACCTCATCTTCTCCGGTGTGGTGTCGTTCTTCAACATGAATCCTTTCAGGTTCGCCTCATATGGAACGGCCTGAAACTGGGGGGGACTCAGGTCCCGAGGCGGCTTCCGGCAGGGAGATCAAAGCCGCGAAGGAAGTCAGAACAGGCCATACGCCTCCGCCCCGCCGCCTGGACCTCTCCCACGGCCACCAACCCTTCACCTGTTTCCACAATGAGCCGGCCCTCCTGTTGAATCACCCGCCCGGGCACGGGTTTTTCGTCGGTATCTCCGGCCCGTGACGCGCTGAAGAGCTTGAGCGGTTCTCCCCTGAACGTGGTCCTGGCTCCGGGCACCGGGTCCAGGGCCCGGATGCGCCCGCAAACCCTTCGAGCAGGCTCATCCCAGTCGACCAGCGTCATCTCGCGCGTGATCTTGGGGGCGTAGGTGGCTTCCGCCTCATCCTGGGGCGTTTCCACCGCCGCCTCACACAGTGCCTCTAGCGAGCGGACAAGGAAACCACCGGCCGTTGCCGACATCCTGTCGTGAAGAGACCCGGCGGTCTCGTCAGGAAGGATTTCCATTTCCTGCTGAAACAGGACAGGGCCTGTGTCCAGGCCCTGGTCCATGCGCATCAAGGTCAAACCGGTCCTCGGCTCATCGTTGAGAATCGCCCACTGGATGGGAGCCGGACCGCGATAGAGGGGAAGGAGAGAAGCGTGAATATTCACTATACCCCACCCGCCCATGGACAGGAGAGCGCCTTTCAGAATCTGGCCGAAGGCCACCACCACTATGAGATCGGGTTTCCGCCCTTCAAGGACGCCATGGAATTCCGGCAGATTCACAGACTCAGGCTGGAGCACCTCGAGACCGCGCTCCCCGGCCGCCATTTTGACCGGAGACGGAGCCGGTTTGCGGCCCCGCCCCTTCCGCCGGTCGGGCCGGGTCACGACACAGCTCACCTCATATCCGGCATCGACAAGCGACACCAGCGGGGCAACGGCGAAATCCGGAGTCCCCATGTAGATGATTCGAGGGTGGACCGGAAGCCTCTTGAGGAAGCGGTTCTCCATGTTCACCGGGAGGAATCGTCTTTTTTCATGAGCTTCTTAAGTTTCTTCTTGTACAGGGCCCGCTTCAGACTGCTTATATGGTCGATGTAGAGAATACCGTTCAGGTGGTCGATCTCGTGCTGCAGGCAGACGGCCAGCAGGCCCTCGGCCTCCACATCCACGGGGTTGCCGTCCCGATCGACTCCACGGACCTTCACGTTCGCGCTCCGGTCGACCTCTGCGGCGTAGTCAATAACACTCAGGCACGACTCCTCGTAGGTTGTCCCGCCCTCGGCCAGTACTATTTCCGGGTTGATGAGTACCTTGAGGTCCCGGCCGTGCTCTCTGGGACTCAGATCGTAGACCACTATTCGCTTCAACGCCCCGATCTGGTTAGCCGCAAGCCCGATGCCGGGAGCGGCATACATGGTATCAGCCATGCCGTCGATGAGGTGTCTTATCTCCTCATCGATGTCGGTCACGGGCTCGGCTGTCTGTCGGAGGACCGGGGCCGGGTAAGTGTAAATCCTGTCGGGTCTGGGTTCGCTCATCACAGGCTCCTACACATTACGTTTCCCGTGCAGGCCGAGCCGGCGGGCGGGCCGGATCCCCGCGTGCACGGGAAAGCTCCTCCCTGGACGCGTGTTACGGCGCACGGGTTGAACACAACTGGAATATAGTAATAATCATAGGCAAATAAATCAAGCCGTGAGTAAAAGGACAATCTTCGTGATCTTTGTGCCTTTCGTGGGACATCTTTAACCTTTTAGCGATAAAATCGGCCGCTTCGCCGGCCGGCGCAAAGCCAAGTCGTATCAGTTCCATAGTTATCGCGCCTTGAAACGGGCTTGACATTTACATCACTTCTACCTAATGAGAGATCCATGAAGTCCATTGCAAAGTTCCTTTTCGAAGTGGGGATGCTGAAAAAGACGCCGAGAAGCGGTTACCAATTTCTCGGATCCGGCCGGGAGTCCGTTGCCGATCACTGTTTTCGAACCAGCGTGATCGGCTATGTCCTGTCTCTTCAAGAGGAAGGGGCCGATCCAAACCGTACGGTTCTCCTCTGTCTCATGCACGATCTCCAAGAGGCGAGGACGGGTGATCTCAACTACGTGAACAAGAGGTACGTCATCACCGACGAGGACAAGGCCGTGAAAGACATGGCCGCAGACCTTCCTTTCGGTGGCGATATCGTGGATCTGGTCAGGGAGTTCAATACAGGCGAATCCGCGGAGGCCCGGCTTGCAAGGGATGCCGACCAACTGGACCTGATCCTCGAACTCAAGGAACAGCTGGACCTGGGAAACAAGTACGCCACCGACTGGCTGGCTTACGCCGTTAAGCGCCTTCAATCTTCAACCGCCATAGAGATGGCTAACAGCATCCTTGAAACCGACAGCGCGGAGTGGTGGTTCGAAAAACGAACCGACCTGTGGGTGAACGGCCTCTCCAAGCCGCGACGAGATAAGGAGTAGTATGGCACTGAGGACTCGGCGAAGATCGATCTTGAGGACCGCCGTCATCCTTTCGCTGGCCGTGCATGTGGCTGCACTTGCTGGATTTCAAAAGGCCTTTCCCCACTTTATTGTAACCGTCCATAACCAGACTTACCATCTCGAATTGATACGCCCTGAGGCGGACGATCTTGACGATAATAGAAGCGGACAGCATGAAGAGGCCAGCCTGGACGAGGAACCGCCTCCACCGGCCGAAGAACCCCTTGAAGACACCATCAGCCTGAACACAAAGGACCGACGGTACGTAGACTACGCCGGTACGATCAAAAATCGGCTGCTGGAACACTGGAGTTACCCTTCTGAGGCGAGGGAGATGCTGATCGAAGGGCGCCTCCTGGTGATGTTCACCCTTGCGAGGGACGGGGCCATGCAATCCATTCAGATCCTCGACTCTTCCGGCCGGGAGCTCCTTGATCAAGAGGCCTGCCGGGCTGTCCGCTCGGCCTCGCCCTTTCCGCCGTTTCCGGAGCAAATCCGCGTTCAACGGCTGAACATCCGGGCGGTATTCGACTACCGGCTCACTTCGCGCTGACGGCGGCCTTTCCCATTTCGGCCCCCCCTTCCTTGTACCCGGACTGAACATCCTGTTCCCTGCTTTCGCACCGGCGGGAGGCACTCTTTACCGCCTTGACCGGGACTTTGATACCGAGACATCATCACACTCTCATTCGGACCCGGAAAAGCGGTGAGGACCAGCGTTACCCAAGGCCCTGGTCAGGGCTTGGGCTTATGTTCATGAAGTTCCACCCCCGTTGCGGGTTTTCCGCAGTCTTCCTTGACTTGCCGCCGGTGGTGATTAATTTCTATAATTGAAATCCTGATTAATCCGGGTGAATTATGGCGACCAAAGACTACTACCAAATCCTTGGCATTCCCAAATCGGCTTCCCAGGCTGAGATCAAAAAGGCCTACCGCAAGCTGGCTATGAAGTATCACCCCGACCACAATCCAGGAGACCGGAACGCAGAGGGCCGTTTCAAAGAGGTCAGCGAGGCGTACGCCGTACTCAGCGACCCTGAAAAACGCAAGCAATACGATATGTTCGGCTCCGAAGGCTTTCAGAGACGTTTTTCCCAGGAAGAAATATTTCGGGATTTTGACTTTGGAAGCATCTTCCGGGAGTTCGGATTCGGCGGCGGCCGGGGTCAGAACATTTTCACCCAATTCTTTGGAGGGTCCGGTGCCGGACCATCCGCATTCAGGGGCCGGGGGCCCGGCATGCGCGGGAACCGCCCACCCGGCTTCGGCCCTGCTGGCTCGGGCTTCAACAAGGGGCAGGACCTGGTCTATGAACTCTCCATATCCCTGAAAGATGCCTTCAAGACCACCGAAAAATCCATCACCTACCAGTCCGGGGGGAGGCAGAAGACGGTCAACGTCAAAGTGCCGGCAGGCGTGGCGACCGGAAAGCGACTGCGGCTCTCCGGCAAAGGAGAACCAGGCCCGCACGGTGGGCCGGCCGGTGATCTTTTCATCCAGATCAGAGTCCTTGAAGACCCGGTCTTCCGGAGGGAGGGTGATGATTTGTACCTGACCAGGGAGATCCGGTTCTCCGAGGCGGTGAACGGGACTGAAATCGAGGTCCCCACCATCGACGACAGGACCCTTAAGATTAAGGTGCCTCCAGGCACTCAGCCCAACGCACGTCTCCGTCTAAAGGGCCACGGCATGCCCCGAATGAACGGGAACGGAAGGGGGGATTGCTATGTGCAGACTGCCGTATCGGTCCCCCGAAAGCTGAACCGCAAGCAGGAGGAGGCTGTACGGGAACTGTCAGAGGTCGGCCTCTAAGTCCTCCGAATTGCCTTCAAC
>JAWLEX010000138.1:0-7882 GCA_041685835.1 Desulfatiglandales bacterium | reverse complement strand
CTCAATGGATAAATAATAATTAATAATTAGACTAGAATGGGAGGTAAAAGGGAGCATGAAGATTAAACCATTGCATGATCGTGTCATTGTTCAGCGAATCGAAGAGGGAGATACGACCAAGGGTGGAATCATCATTCCAGACACCGCCAAGGAAAAGCCCATTGAGGGAAAAGTCCTGGCGGTAGGTCCTGGAAAAACCCTCGACAGCGGAAAGCAGCAGCCGCTCGAGGTCAAAGAGGGTGATCGCGTCCTTTTCGGAAAATACGCCGGCACCGAGATCAAGATCGAAGGTGAGGAACGCCTGATCATGCGAGAGGACGACATTATCGCCATCGTGGAGTAGGAACCGCGCGAGGCTTACTATCGAAAGCAATAACCCTTTCGAAGGAGGAGGAAATCAGTAATGGCTAAAGAGATAAAGTACAGAGCGAAGGCCAGAGAGGCCATTATGAAGGGTGTGGATACCCTTGCGGATGCAGTGAAGGTGACTTTGGGCCCCAAGGGCCGCAACGTGGTATTGGAGAAGAGTTTCGGCTCCCCCAACATCACAAAGGACGGCGTCACCGTGGCCAAGGAGATCGAACTCGAGGACAAATTTGAGAACATGGGCGCCCAGATGGTCAAGGAAGTGGCTTCCAGGACGTCGGACGTGGCCGGTGACGGTACCACGACCGCCACGCTCCTCGCCCAGTCCATCTATAAGGAGGGATCCAAACTGGTTACAGCCGGTGTGAATCCCATGGCCGTCAAACGGGGCATTGAAAAGGCCGTCGTGGTTGCCGTTGATGAGTTGAAGAAGATCTCCAAGCCGACCAAGGACCAGGAAGAAATCGCACAGGTGGGCACCATCTCCGCCAACAACGACGCCACCATCGGGAACATCATCGCCGAGGCCATGAACAAGGTGGGCAAGGAAGGCGTTATTACAGTGGAAGAGGCCAAGAGCATGGATACCACGCTCGAGGTGGTCGAAGGGATGCAGTTTGACCGCGGCTACCTGTCTCCCTATTTCGTGACCGACGCTGAAAAGATGACCACCACACTGAGTGAGCCCTACATCCTGCTCCACGAGAAAAAAATCAGCAACATGAAGGACCTTATTCCCATATTGGAGCAGATCGCCAAGATGAATCGTCCTCTTCTGATCGTCGCGGAAGACGTGGAAGGAGAGGCCCTTGCCACCCTGGTGGTAAACCGGCTTCGGGGCACACTCCAGTGCGCCGCGGTGAAGGCCCCGGGGTTCGGGGACCGTAGAAAGGCCATGCTGGAGGATATAGCGATACTCACGGGCGGCAAGGTTATTTCGGAAGACCTCGGCGTCAAGCTCGAGAGCATCACCCTTAACGACCTGGGAACCGCCAAGACCGTGACCATAGACAAGGACAACACCACAATCGTGGACGGCGGCGGGACCCGAAAGGACCTCGAAGGGCGTGTCAAGCAGATTAGGGCCCAGATCGACGACACCACGTCCGATTACGATCGTGAAAAACTCCAGGAGAGGCTGGCCAAGCTGATAGGCGGTGTGGCCGTTATCAACGTCGGCGCCGCCACGGAGCCCGAGATGAAAGAGAAGAAGGCCCGTGTGGAGGACGCCCTGAATGCGACCCGCGCTGCGGTTGAGGAAGGGATAGTTCCCGGTGGCGGCGTGGCCCTGATTCGGTGCATCAAGGCCGTGGCCAAGCTGGACCTGGGAGGAGAAGAGCAGAGCGGCGTCAAACTGGTCATAAGGGCCCTGGAGGAACCCGTGCGACAGATCGCCAATAACGCCGGGAGCGAAGGGTCCGTGGTGGTCGAGAAGGTTAAGGAAGCAAAGAACGCCAACGGTTTCAATGCTGAGACCGGCGAGTACGAGGACCTGATAAAGGCCGGGATCATCGATCCCACCAAGGTGACCCGCTTTGCTCTCCAGAATGCGGCTTCCGTTGCCGCGCTGCTTCTGACAACCGAGGCCATGGTGGCCGAGAAGCCCAAAGAAAAAGAGGAAATGCCCGGTATGCCTCCCGGAGGCGGCATGGGTGGTATGGGCGGCATGGGCGGAATGATGTAACGGTAGAATACCGGCCGGGCTTCGGGCCCGGCCCATGGAACCACGAGACAAGCCGCCCCCGGTGAGAGATTCCCGGGGGCGGCTTTTTTTAGGGTGTTACAGCCGTGGGCTCGGCCCCGGCAACGCGGGAGATTTTCATTGCCAAACCGGCGGGGTTCGAACATAATGCTCGATTGTTTTCAAGGACGTGTTTACCCCTCCATAAACAGGGACAAGCTGCGGTCTTCTCCCGATGATTTCCGGCACAGGAGCGGAAACACAGTTGCCGCACGCGGGTTGCGGCCGGCGGAGGTGTATGAAGAGTGAACAAAGAGGCAGGACGATTCTGGTAACCGGGGCCGCCGGGTTCATTGGATACCACCTGTCGAGGAGGCTGCTGGAGACGGGGCACGTTGTCGTCGGCGTTGACAACCTCAATCCTTACTATGACGCCACGCTGAAGCGTGCGCGGCTGGCACAACTACAGCCTTATTCAGGCTTCCACTTCTTTGAGAAAGACATTCAGGATCTTCAGGCGCTTCGGGAGATCTTCCGAATGCACGAGATCGGTCGAATCTGCAACCTGGCGGCCCAGGCCGGGGTCCGCCACTCCCTGAAGGACCCGTTTTCCTATCAGAAAAGCAATCTGGAGGGGTTTCTGAATCTCCTGGAAATGGCCCGCGAGATACGTGTAGACAACTTTGTTTATGCCTCTTCCTCCTCTGTCTACGGTGCGAATACCAAGCATCCTTTCTCGGAAGAAGATCGCGTGGCCCGACCTGTTTCGCTTTACGGCGCCACCAAGGGGGCCAACGAGTTGATGGCCCATGCGTACAGCCACCTTTATGATATTCCGACCACCGGGTTGCGTTTCTTCACGGTGTACGGCCCGTGGGGCCGGCCGGACATGGCCCTCTTTCTGTTCGCTGACGCCATTCTTCATGACCGGGCCATAGACGTGTTCAATCACGGCAGGATGAAGCGAGATTTCACTTACATCGATGACATTGTGGCCGGAACCGTGGCCGCCTTGGAACGGCCGTTTCCGTTCGAGGTGTTCAACCTCGGCAATTCGAGTACGGTGGAGTTGATGGAGTTCATCCGGATCATCGAAGAAGAACTGGGCGTGGAGGCGAGAAAGAATCTCCTGCCGCTGCAGCCCGGAGATGTGCCTGAGACGTCTGCGGACATCGAAAAGTCCCGAAACCTTCTCGGGTTCGATCCGAAGACTCCCGTTCGCGAGGGGATCAGGGCCTTCCTTTCATGGTACCGCGATTACTACGGCGTATGAGGCATGAGGCGCAGGATAGACTGCCATGGTTGCCGCTACTACTACGTTACGTGGGAGAAAGCGTTTCCCCACGGATGCCGGGCCATAAAGTTTAAATCGAGACAACTCCCCTGCATCGAGGTATTCCGGCACTCAGGCCGGGAATGCCTTATGTACAGGGCGAAAAAGCGCCCTCCCATAAGGTGAGACCTTTGCAAAACGCCCCCTTTTGCCCGGTCTCTGCGTCATGCCCAAATTTTATTCCTCGAAATATTCAATATATTCCTGCGGTTAAAATTATCGCCTTTCTTGGTCTTGACCAAAATTGAGCGTTTTGCAAAGGTCTCAAGGTGATGACAGCGGAAGAGGGTGCGCCGGCCGTCCCTTGGTATCAGGCCTCGGAGTTGCCTCCGGTTAGCAGCTTCCCCGTGACGATGTTTCCTGCCACCACTCCCATAATGACGAGCCAGATTAATACGGCTATCCAGCTTTCAAATATATCCCATACCGCGCCGGCACCCACGAAGGTGGGAACGATCATCACGATGAGTATGGCCAGCTTCCTTACGGTGTCCATGAAACCTCCCGGTAATTGACCGGTCCCGGGCATGAAAGCCGGGGGCTCACACTACGGCTGACCCGGTCCCACCCCGTTTTCGGCCTTTAGTTTATCATTTCTGGATGGAAACTTGATAACATAAAAGGGATAGAATGTCCACGCTTAATCGACACTGAGCTCCCCCTTCGCTTCTCTATTTCAGGGGATTATCCACCCGGTTTCTAATGCAGGCAACGAGTGTTTCGATTTCCGATTTTTTGAGGGCCGTGAGAAAGCTCAGGTCAATATCCGTTTCCAGTACTCCTTGAAGAATCCGGATCAGCCTTTCCTTGGGTCCGAATGATTTGCCGTCCATCGGCTTTTCTCCATTTCCGTTTTCCGCGATCGCGTCTGACTTGTCGACACCGGTGCATTGTCGACCGGGCACAGGCCGGGCGGCATAGAATTCAATGAATGCTAAGGGGGGATGAGTCTTCATACTCAATAGGCCGCTTCAAGTCAATCGCTTTACCGCCAAGAGCAGGAGATTTCTCCACATGGAGTGCAGGAGCGGTTGCAATCCCACAGGCGCCCATCTATACTCCCCTCGTCATGTTCAACAACATCATCTATCTCATCGTCGTACTGCTGGTTTTCAACATAGGCCCCCCGGAAAGCCGGGTTGAGGAATCGGCCGGCTATGCGCTTTTCGCGCACCTGCTTGGGTGGGTGGTTTTTGCGGTGTTTTGCCGTCTGGGATTCCGGAGACTGGCCGTTAAGGCAATTCAAGGAGAGGTCCGGGGCGGCCTTGCAGGGCGTTACCAGCGCCTGATTATGCGGCTGTCCATAATGGCGGTCTTTCTCTTCGCACTGGACGTCCACCTCTTTGACCTCCGCTACTGGCTCCAGTTTGTTCCAGGGGCCGGGACCCTGTCGGTGATTCCGGGCCTTCTGGGCCTGGGAATCTTTTTCCTGTATCTGACCACCGTCTGGTACTTCGCCCATCCGGTCTATGCGCTGGCCTACGGTCCGGTGGGAGATCGACGCGGGTTTATCGTCGGCAACCTTCGCTTGAATGTGCCGATCCTCTTCCCGTGGATGGGGCTTACGTTCCTGTATGATCTCATGGCGCTTACCCCCTGGGGGGGGCCTGATGGGCTGCTTGGAAGTACAGAGGGGCAATTGTTGTTCTTTGCCGTGTTCCTCGGAATCCTCATGGTCTTCCTGCCGCGTCTGGTGCAGACCTGGTGGGCATGCACCCCGTTTCCCAGGACGGAAAAGGTCCTGGAGATCGAGCGGTTTTTTCGGGAGCAGGGATTCCGGTACCGGGGCCTTCTCCGGTGGTCCCTGTTCGAGGGGCGTATGCTGACGGCCGGAATCATGGGCATTGTTCCACGCTACCGTTACATACTTGTGACTGACGGGCTTATGTCCCTGCTCCCCATCGACGAATTAAAGGCGGTAATGGCCCATGAGATGGCCCATGCGCGGTACAAGCACCTTTTGTTTTATATTCTTTTTTTCCTGGGATTCGCAGTCCTGTTTTTTGGGCTTTTCGACGTATTCTTCTATTTCTTGGCGTCCCAACCGTTTTTCACGGAGGCCCTTAAGGGCGGTAGCCCCGAAGGCGGCAAACTCTTCCATCTGAGCATGGCCGTCCCTGTTCTCGTAACCATGCTGGTGTACTTCCGGTTCGTCATGGGTTTTTTCATGAGGAACTTTGAGCGACAGGCCGATCTCTTCGCCGCGGTCACTGTGGGGCACCCGGGTCCGGTGGCCCGGTCCCTGGAACGGATAGCCGAGGCCGGCGGTAAGACCCGGGACCTTCCGAGCTGGCATCATTTCAGCATTCGCGAGCGGGTGGAGTGCCTAGAGAGGGCCGGTGCCGACCCGGGCGTCGTGAAGCGGCACAACCGGTTCGTATCCGGGTGCCTGGTCTTTTACCTGACAGCGGTCATAGGGCTCGGGTGGTTTCTGAATTTCAGCGACATGAAGCAGGACATGCCCTACACCCTCATGGAGAGGGCGTTGGTCCGGCAGATTCAGGACACCCCCGACGACCCGCTGCTATACCGGGACCTGGCCATGATTCATCATCACCTGGAGGAATACGGGAAGGCTGTTTCGGCCTATGAAAAGTCGCTCGCCCTGGGGCCCGAGACTCCGGCAGCTCTCAATAACATGGCCTGGATCCTGCTGACCGCACCGGACAAGTCCGTGCGGGACGAGAGGAGGGCGCTGCGGCTCGCCGAGAGGGCAGTGGCCCTGCAGAGGGCGGCCCCCTTCCTGGACACCCTGGCCGAGGCGCATTATGCCAACGGGGATCCCGGGCGGGCCTTACGCCTCATAGATGAGGCCCTGGCCTTGGTTGAGGATGGAAAAGACTACTATGAAGGGCAGCGCAAGAAATTCCTCGAGGCCGTCCAGGAAAGGCCGGAGTACTGACAGGCCGGGCGTAGCCGGTCTTCAGCCGGAGGGAGGGCAATGACGTCCCTGGGCGTCAGGCCGATCCGCACTGGAAATAGTGCTTGGGAACCACTGTGATTCCACGTGGGGTCACGGTGAAGCGTTTCCTGTCATCCCGGGGGTTGAACCCGATCTCCGTTCCATTGGGAATGTCGTTTCCCTTGTCAATGATAGCCTTCTTGATCCGGCAGCTGCGGCCTATGGTCACGCCGTCCATTATTACGGACTCGTCCACTTCGGCCCAGCTGCGCACTACCACATTGTACCCGAGTACGCAGTTTCTAACCACCCCGCTCACTATGGCGCCCGGGGCCACCAGGGAGTCCAGGGCCTTGCCCACGCGATAACCTTCCTCCCTTTCGGTGGCGAAGACGAATTTGGCCGGGGGAGCCTCAATATGGTTCGTGTGCACGGGCCACTTGCGTCCGTACAGGTTGAAGTAGGGGTCCACGCCGGTCAGGTCCATGTTCGCGTTCCAATAGGCGTCCAGGTGCCCGACGTCTCGCCAGTATGCAGAGTCCCGCGTCCGGGCCTCCAGACTTAGACGTCTCACGCCGTTCTCGTCGGTCACGTGAACAAAGTCCTCGATCCGGTTGTTTTTCCTGTAGGGATAGGCATAGATCCGATGGCTGTCCACAAGCTTCGGAATGATGTCCCCGCCGAAGTCGTCTTCGACCCAGGACTTCAGGCAGTGAACCAGGGTTTCCGTACGGAACAGGTAGATGCCCATGGAAGCCAGCACATGATCCGGATCTCCCGGGATGGTCCGGGGCGACTTCTTGGGTTTTTCCTGAAAGCCCCGAATGCGAAAATCCTGATCAGCCACTGCCACGCCGAACTGGGACGCCAGTTCGGTCCCGACCTCCAGGAGGCTGACGGTCACGTCCGCCCGGTTTTCCAGATGGTAGTTTTCGAACAGGCCGAAGTCCATTTTGTAGATGTGATCCCCGGATAAGATGAGTACGTGTTCAGGGCTGTATCGTTCGATCAGGTATAGATTCTGCCGGATGGAATCGGCGGTTCCCCGGTACCAGTCGGTGCCTGTGCGTTGCTGGGGGGGGACGATCTTGAGGAAGTGACCGATCTGATGACTGAAGATGTTCCATCCCTCCTCCAGGTGATCGGTCAGGGACTGGGATTTGTACTGGGGCAGCACGATGATCTTGTAGAGCTGCGAGTTGACACAGTTGCTGAGGGTGAAGTCAATGAGCCGGTATATACCGCCGAAAGGCACAGCAGGCTTGCTGCGGTCTGCAGTAAGCGGCATGAGCCGTTCCCCTCGGCCGCCGGCCATGACAAAGGCCAGGGTGTTCTTCATGAAGTCAGCCTCTTAGCCTGCATCCCGTTTCCAGCTCGTGCCGTGGCCTTTTCCCTCCCGGCCCGCCCTGCCGCACCAACTGTCCGGGGAAGAAGGTGAATACCTCTTTATCCGCGTTTAGGGGTCATGGTTCAGGAACGCCGATCAGAACCATAAATGAGTATAGTTTCCATCCAGAAATGGTCTTTTTTGCCAATCTCGGCGTCAATCTGCGAGGTTGCTTGTGCGGCGTACTTCAGTACGCCTCCGCGCAACCTCTTG
>JAWLEX010000137.1:5889-7895 GCA_041685835.1 Desulfatiglandales bacterium | reverse complement strand
ATGGCAAATGTTACGGTAAAGAATATTCCTGATGAGCTTTACGAGCGGCTTAAGTCAGTCGCAGAAATAAATCGGCGTTCCATCAATAGCGAGATTATCATGTGCATTGAGAATACTGTTATAAGCCGCCGAATCAGTCTTGAAGAGGTGCTTGGGACTGCTCGCCGGCTCCGCCGATTGACGGCCGGACATCCGATCAGTGCTGAGGAGTTTAACAAGGCAAAAGCAGAAGGTCGGCTATGATAGTGGTTGATACAAATGTTATTGGCTATCTCTTCCTATCGAGCGAGCAATCGGTTCTAGCAGAAGGAGCCCTACAAAAAGACAATGAGTGGGTGGCACCGATTTTATGGCGTAGTGAATTCCGCAATGTCCTTACTCATTATATGCGAAAAAATATCATAAAGTTGGACCAAGCTCAGCAGATAATGAATAGTGCTTTGAAATTAATGAAGGAACGAGAATATGAAGTTCCATCATATGAAGTTTTAAGACTTACATCAACAAGCAATTGTTCTGCTTATGATTGTGAATTTATCGCTACGGCAAATGACCTGAAAGTTCCTTTAGTGACTGTTGATAAGCAACTGCTGCGCGAGTTTTCTTCAGTGACAATATCATTAAATTCCTTCGCCAAATAGTTCCGACATGATGCCGGTCGGCCCTTCACTGCACTTGACTGCAAAACGCCGGCACGCTTGCGTCAAGTGAGTTGGTGCAACCGGTGATATCAATATCTGGATCGAATTGAGCGAATCAAATTCTAAAAAGGTTGTTTCAACATGTCGAGATTGCATTTATTCTGACTCTCCAGGAACCACCCCGTCCTCCAGGACCTGAATTCCGACCAGATAATGCCCTTTGAATGGACCCTGTTCCAGGCGGGTGATATGCCTGATTTCCGTTTTGAGATAGACCGCCGAATCCTCTCTTTTCACTGGATTGTATTTCATCTCCAATACGTCGCCTACTGCAACCCGTTTCAAGGCCGCTGAACCCTCATTGGCCAGTATACCGAGTCCGCCCGGAGACATGTCCCGAACCTTGAATTGATATAAGGGCAAATCCCGCTTAAAGGCGAACTCCACGCTATAGTAGGCCTCCGCAATCTTTCGGGGCTCGAACCTGTTTTCGGGCCCCGCGCCGTTTTCTTTTAGAGGGTCCATAAGAAAACCTCCCCGGGAGATTCAGCCTTATAACACAAGTGCAAGCATTTCGTCCACATCCGTAGTAGGTTCTTTGCAGGCGTTGTTAGAGCAGACGTAGGCAGTGGCCTTGCCTTCCCGGGCCGCATGCTCTTTAATGAACTCCGCCACCGCGTCGATTGCGGAGGAATCCTTGTCCGATGGACGGAAGACGGCCACGTGGTTTGGAATGAAGCGGCTGTTCAGGGCGTTCAACATCTTCTTAACATCAGGGCCTTCGGAAGGGCCCGCCACAACCACTTCGAAACAAGGACCAAGTGCGAAATCCAGGGAGCACAGAAACTGGGTATAGCCTGATGGAAACTCATCAACCTGCTCTGAAAAGGACTTCAGGATCCCGTGGGCCTTATCTTCGTATTCCGTATTCCCCGTCAGGCGGGCAAGTCTCAGGAAATTGTGCGCGGCCACGCCGTTTCCTGAGGGAGTTGCGCCGTCATAGATCTCTTTTTTGCGAACGATCAGGGCTTCACCGTCGTCCGGGGTGAAGAAGAGGCCTCCCCCTTGATGGTCCCAGTAATGCGAAATCAAATCCTCTGAAAGGCTCAGGGCCGTTTGGAGGTGAGTGGCGTCAAAGGTGGCTTGATAGAGCTCGAGCAATCCCCAGATAAAAAAGGCATAATCGTCGGTGTTTGCCGTGATGGCCGCGTCCCCTTCCCGATACCTGTGAAGCAGCCTGCCTTCAGGGGTGCGCATCCTGTCCAGGACAAAGCGGGCCGCATCAATCGCGGCAAGGGCATACTGTTCCTCACCCAGGACCCGGGCCCCCCTGGCGAGGGCTGCGATCATGAGGCCGTTCCAATC
>JAWLEX010000137.1:0-5789 GCA_041685835.1 Desulfatiglandales bacterium | reverse complement strand
TCCTCCTCGGTCCACAGATAGAACTTCCCTTCCACTCCTTCGCTGTCGGCGTCCTCAGCAGAGTAGAAACCCCCTTCAGGGGATCGCATGTCACGCAGCACATATGCGAAGACCTCCCGGGCCACGTCTCGGTACAGCGCATTTCCTGTGGCCTGATAGGTCTCCAGATAAGCCAGCGCAAGCATGGCCTGATCATAGAGCATTTTCTCGAAATGAGGGACCAGCCATTCCTTGTCCGTGGAATAGCGGTGAAAACCATATCCGATCTGATCAAAGATGCCTCCCCACCGGAGTTCCTGCAGTGTCTTTTCCACCATATGCAAGGCTTCTGTGTTGCCTGTGCGCTTCCAGTACCTGAGAAGGAAAGACAGGTTGTGGGGCGTGGGGAATTTGGGAGAGGAGCTGAACCCGCCATGGGTCCTGTCAAAGCGTTTGGAAAGATCCTGGAAGGCCTTTTCCAGAGTATGTTGATTCAGTTCTTTGACAGTGGGGGTTGTTTCCAGGTGGTGCAGGGCCTGGGTCATGCCGGCGGCGCTCTCCAGGACTTCCTGTTGACGGGTCTTCCATACCTGTTCAACGCGAGGAATCAGTTCCATCATTCCCGCACGGCCGTAACGGCTTGTCTTGGGAATGTAGGTTGCCGCGAAAAAGGGCTTTTTGTCGGGAGTCATGATGATGGTAAGGGGCCAGCCGCCGCCTCCGGTGGCCATCCGGCAAACGGTCATGTAGACGTGATCCAGATCGGGCCTTTCCTCCCTATCGACTTTGATCGAGACAAACACGTCATTTAAGAGCTTTGCCACTTCCGGGTCTTCAAAAGACTCCTTTTCCATGACATGGCACCAGTGGCAGGTTGAATAGCCTATGGAAAGAAAGATGGGCTTGTTCTCCTGTCGAGCCTTTTCAAAGGCTTCTTCGCCCCACCCGTACCAGTCAACAGGATTATGGGCGTGTTGCAACAGGTAAGGGCTCTTTTCGTGAATCAGGCTATTGGCCCGGCGTTCTTTTGCGTCCAGGTCGTTATTGTCAATGGTCATATTGATTCTCCATGGGTTATGAGCGTTTAAATCCTACTTCCTGACTCAAGATAACCACTCAGTCAAGTCTGGCAATGCATACCGGGGAATCTCAGCATGAGGGCAAATCAGCCGCCTTTAATCACGCTTGACATTAATCACGCAAGGCGTTATTATAACCTCAAATGATTCGATCCTTCAAGTGCTCCGATACCGAGGCCCTTTCTCGAGGAAACCGCGTCAAGCGATTTGCGGGCATCGCAAAAATCGCCCGCCGGAAATTGAGACAGCTTGAAATTGCCGCAAACATCGAGGATCTGAGAGTACCGCCCGGTAACCGGCTGGAAGTGCTCAAGGGTGATCGTGCCGGGCAATACAGCATCCGCATAAACCGGCAATGGCGCATCTGCTTCCGATGGACGGAAGCCGGTGCTGAAGATGTTGAAATCATTGATTACCACTGAGGTGAAAATACCATGGGAAAACTCGATCCTGTAACCCCCGGGGAGCTATTGCTGGAAGAGTTTCTAAAACCGATGGGCCTGAGTCAGTATCGCCTGGCCAAAGAGATTGGTGTGCCTGCACAGCGCATCAGTGAGATAATTTCTGGGAAACGTTCCATTACTGCTGATACAGACTTGAGATTATGCAAGTTTTTCGGTCTTTCCAACGGCTATTGGCTGCGTGCTCAGGTAGCGCACGATACAGAGGTGGCCGAACGTCGGATGGGAAACCTGCTGAGTAAAATAAGATCGTACACTGATGTCATGGCCCAGAATGACACTTCAGCGGACCGCGATTCCCGGGGTGGTTGAGCTTGTTGTGTACCCATCACCACTTTTGATCTCGATCTAGTACACTCACGCAGTTCAGACAATACCGGCCGCCTGCTTTCGGCTCTTCATGATCTTGACGCTTACTACCGAGGCCGGGAGGATCGGCGATTCAGGCCCGGTCCGGCACATCCGGCTTCTACTGGTCATCAGCGTCTGATGACTCGTTTCGGGCCTCTGGATCTGCTTGGCAAAAGCGGCTTGATTCTCAATGATCGCAGCATGGGAGGGTAATAATGACCGAAGACGTTTACAAGGAGCTCTGCAAGGCACTTGAGGAGCGGCCGGGCCGGTACCGGGGCATGGACATTCCCGAGTTCTACGAACTCGCCCGTGAACTTTTCACGCCGGAGGAGGCGGCCGTGTGCGCGGCCCAGCCCCGGGGCCTCCAGCCGGCCGCCGGCATTGCAGGGGAGATGGGCAAGGACGAGGCCGAGGTGGCCGGAACCCTTGAGTCCATGGCGGGGAAGGGCCTCTGTTTTACCCTTGAAAAGGACGGCCTGACCATGTACGCACCCCTTCCTTTTGTGCCGGGCATCTTCGAGTACCAGTTCATGCGCGGCACCGACACGGACCGGGACCGTCGCCTCGCCCGGCTCATACGGCAATACAAGGTGGCCTTTGATGCTGACCAGGGCGTGCCCCAGGAGACCTTCCCATCCACCCGGGTCATCCCTGTGGACCGGAAAATAGATGCCGGAAACCGGATACACACCTACAGCCAGGTGCTCTCCTACATCGAACAGTTCGATCCCATTGCAGTGGCCACCTGCTACTGCCGCCACCAGGCAAGGCTCATTGACGAGAGCGACCACTGCGGCAGTCCGGACGAGGCCTGTCTCCAGTTCGGCGCAGGCGCCCGGTTCGTGATCGACCGGGGCATGGGGCGGGAGATCGGAAAGGAAGAGGCCCGGGAGATCCTGGAGAAGAGCGAAGAGGCCGGCCTGGTCCACTGCACGGTGAACCGCCAGGACATCGACTGGCTCTGCAACTGCTGCTCCTGCCACTGCGTGCTGCTCAAGACCGCCCTGGCCGCGCCCAGGCCGGGGCTCTTCATAAACTCGGGCTTTCAGCCCCGGGTTGACGCGGAACTCTGCACGGCCTGCGGGACCTGCGTGGACCGCTGCCCCACATCGGCCCTGGCCCTGGAAGAGGACGAAACGCCGGCCCTGGACCTGGACCGGTGCATCGGGTGCGGGGTATGTGCCACGGGGTGTCCGGAGGAGGCAATCATCTTGGAGGAGCGGCCGGGATCCGCGCCCCCGCCCGCAGACCGCAAGGCTTACCGGGAGGCCCTTCGGGCCAACAGTTAGCCCCTCTCACATGCCGGCCGGGATTCGAACGGGCATCCCGGGCCGGTTCAAATTCTTATCACAATCAACAGAGGTTTCAGATGGATTCATGGAATCCTGAACAAAAGAGAATTTTAAAAACCCTGACACCTTCGCAGAAACTGAAATTGCCCAGGGACCTCTACTAGTAGGCGAGAGAGCTGAAAGCCGCCGGACTGCGTTATCAAAACCCGGGAAGGACTGAACAGAAGATTGAAGAAAAAGTTCGGGAGAGCGGCGGCAGGTTCCATCGTTCGTGCCGGCGGATCTTGCCGATGTCTGCACCATGCAGTGCGTGCTTTTCAACGAGATGTGGGCGAGCCGGGCGTCGATCAAGTCCAATGCCGCGAGCCTCAAGGAGTTCTACGCGTTTATGGTTGCGAAGGCCAAGGTGACGCAAGAGGACCTCGATGATCTGAAGACGCAGATCAAGGAGGAGATGCCTGAGTGGCTGGCGACCCTCGCCAGGTACGACGATCCAGACATTGATGATCCCGCCGAGGTATGGGGGCTCTGAGCCGGAACAGGGAATGAATGAATCAACAGGTGATGCCCGATTGTGCGACCTCATGCGACAGGTGACTCGATGAAAGATGACATGATGTATTCCGCAACGAAGCCCTTGTCACGACGGGAATTCCTCTGCACGACGTGTTTGGTTTCCGCGGGCGTGTTCTTGCCGTCGTTTCGTCCGATATGGGCAGCCCAGCCAGCCACGAAGAGTGCCGGCGAGTTGGGCGAACTCAATGCGACCGATCCTGGCGGTATCGACCTCTACCTTGAACGCAAAGACCTGCTGATCGGCGGCAAGCCCGGCCGCGCGATTGCGATCAATGGTTCCATCCCTGGGCCGGTCATTCGGATGCAGGAAGGCAAAGAGGCGCTGATCCGCGTCCACAATCGGTTGGACGAATCGACCTCGATTCACTGGCACGGCATCTTGCTGCCTTTCAACATGGATGGCGTCCCTGGCATCAGCTTCCCCGGCATTCCAGCGGGCGAGACCTTTACCTACCGCTACCCCATCCGGCAGAACGGCACGTATTGGTATCACAGCCACACTGGTTTGCAGGAACAGCTCGGACATTACGGCCAACTCATTCTAGGACCGGCCGAACCGGACCCGGTGGGATACGACGTGGAGCATTCGATCGTTCTGTCCGACTGGACGTTCGAGAAACCGCACCGCGTGTTGAGGAAGCTCAAGACCATGGAGGGCTACTACAACTTCCAGCGCCCGACGCTGGCGAATATCGACGATCAGATGAAGGCGACCGGCATGTCGCTGAGCGAGGTGCTTGAGAAACGACTGGCGTGGGACCGAATGCGGATGGATCCGACCGACATCGCCGACATTACCGGAGCAACCTATACCTACCTGATGAACGGCAAGGCGGCCCACGAGAACCCAACGTTCATCGCCAAACCAGGCCAGCGGGTGCGCCTGCGGATCGTCAACGCCTCCACGATGACTTTCTTCGATGTCCGCATCCCGGGCCTGCAGATGACTGTCGTGCAGGCAGATGGTCAGAACATCAAGCCGGTGGAGACCGACGAGTTTCGTATCGCAGTGGCCGAAACATATGACGTGATCGTGACGCTGCCGGACTCACGGGCATACACCCTGTTCGCGGAGACCATGGACCGCAGCGGTTATGCATGCGGCACCCTGGCCCCGAGACAAGGAATGCCGGCGGACGTGCCTGAACAGCGTCGCCGGCCCATGCTCACCATGGCAGACATGGGCATGATGATGCACAGCGAGATGAAGGGTATGGACGGTGAGGACCATGAGGGCATGAATCAGGACATGCCGCCTCACGCTTCCAGCGACGGGCATGGAAAGGAATTGCCCACGACCAAATTGATCCAGCGCATCAAGCACGGCCCGGACCAGCACGGCCCGGCCAGCATCACCATGGCTCAAACGGCATATCGCCGGCTCGACTATCCTGGGGCGGGGCTTGGCGACGACGGCTGGCACGTGCTGACCTACAGCCAGTTGCGTGCGTTGGAAGAACCCTATGATCGGCGGCCGCCCACGCGTCAATTCGACCTGCATCTGACGGGGAACATGCACAAGTACATCTGGGGCTTCGACGGCAAGAAGTGGTCACAGTCGGACATGATCCTCTTCCAGTACGGCGAGCGACTGCGGATCAACATGATCAACGACACCATGATGAGCCACCCGATTCACCTGCACGGCATGTGGATGGACCTCTACGCGGGGGCCGAGGACTATGGCGACAACCCCCGCAAACACACGGTGATCGTCCAGCCGGCGGAGTTGCTAACCGTGGACATCAGCGCCGACGCCCCGGGACAGTGGGCGTTCCACTGCCACCTGCTTTATCACATGGAGGCCGGCATGTTCCGCACCGTCGCCGTCGTGCGCTCTCTGGAAGGAGGTCCGATCCGTGTCAAGTCGTAATCCTCGCCCCTGGACGATGGTCATGCTCGCCGCGCTGCTGGTCTTTGCCGCCCCGGTAGGGGCTCAGGACGAGACCGACATGCCGACCACGAAGGATCGCCCGATGCACGGCGCATCGGCTGCACAGCATGACAAGTCCGCTCCGCCTGCGCCGGCGATCGAACCGGCGGTTCCC
>JAWLEX010000136.1:0-7903 GCA_041685835.1 Desulfatiglandales bacterium | reverse complement strand
GTCAAGCAGGCCGACGCAAAAGCCGTGCTTTCCACAAAGATCTGCACCCACTTCAACCGGATCAAACACCTCAAGAGAAGGGGGCAGAATAACACCACCCATGGTGTCGGCATGATCAAAAACAATGTCCTGATGATCGGACCGACCGGTGTGGGAAAGACCTACATGATCAAGCTGGTCGCCCAGAAGCTCGGGGTCCCCTTTGTGAAGGGTGATGCAACCAAGTTCAGCGAGACCGGATATGTGGGTGGTGACGTGGAAGACCTGGTCAGGGACCTGGTGAGCGAGGCGGACGATGACATCGAACTCGCGGAAAACGGGATTATTTACATTGACGAGATCGATAAGATCGCCTCGGCCAGGGACATTATCGGGCACGATGTTTCCAGGACGGGAGTGCAGAGGGCCCTGCTCAAGCCCATGGAAGAGACGGAGGTTGACCTGAAGGTCCCTCATGACGCCGTCAGCCAGATTCAGGCCATAGAACACTACCGCCGGACGGGAAAAAAGGACAAACAGGAGGTGAACACGAAAAACATCCTGTTTATAATGAGCGGGGCGTTCGGAGACCTGGCCGAGATAATCAAGAAGCGGCTCCAGAAACAGGGTCTCGGGTTTGAGGCGGACGTACGCCCTACTGAAATCCCCTGGGAGATCCTCAAGGAAGTACGGGCTCAGGACCTGATCGATTACGGTTTCGAATCGGAGTTCGTGGGGAGGCTTCCGGTCGTGGTGGTGTTCGACGAACTGGTCCGGGACGACCTGGTGGAGATCCTGAAGAACCCCAACAACCCGGTTATCCTGAGCAAACGCCAGGACTTTCGATCTTACGGCATAGATATCAAGTTCGAAGACGATGCGCTTGTTGAAATCGCTGAAAGGGCCGCCGCCGAAAAGACCGGGGCCCGCGGGCTGGTGAGCGTTATCGAAAAGATTTTGATTCCCTTTGAAAAGCACCTGCCTTCCACTCGGATTGAGAGGCTCCTGGTCACCCGGGACCTGATCAATGATCCGGAGGGTGAACTCAGGGCCCTTGCGGAGGACCAGGATGATTCTGAACGAATGGAGCGTTTCGAACGCGCGGCAAAAAAGGAACTGGAGGAGATTCGTTCGTTCATCAGGGAGCGAAACCGCGAATATCGCCGAAAGACGGGCCTCGAGATATCGGAGAGAAGGGTCGAGCTGATCGCGGATCTATACCTGAACCGAGCCACGGACGTGAATACCGCCGTGGAGGACTTCCAGGACCTGGCGGACGAGATCCGGGCGGAGGAGGCGTCGCTCCAGGACAAGATGGACATCCGTATCAGTTTCGACGACACTGCGATCGACGAACTGGTCGCCGAGTCCGTCAAGACGGGACAACCCACCGGAACACTTGCATACCACCTGGCCAAAAAGCTCGAGTACGGGCTCAAACTGGTTAAGGACCGGGCCGGTACCGACGCCTTTGCCCTGAATGCCGAGGCGGTGCGCAACATGGAAAAATTCATCGACGACATGGTCAAGAGCTACTACCGTGAGGAAGTGGATAAGCTGCGTTTCGAAGAGCGCGAAAATTGAGTGCGGCCACCATTCAAAGACACAGCTCACAGACACGCCTCACAGACAAGGCGACAGAGGCGATAGATGATAGGGATATCCAAGCTTTATTGCGGAACGGTGGAGCCTTCAGACGCCATCAGGTATGGCCGGCACTCTTCCACGCTGCCTTCGCACCTCCTGCAGTTTTCTGCCGACAAGAAGCCCGTGGTGGTATGGAACGTGACGCGGGCCTGCAATCTGCATTGCATGCACTGCTATGCCAAGGCGGACGGGAATATACACGAAAGGGAAATCTCCCATGAAGAGGCCGTTGCAATCCTGGACGACCTTTCAGAGTTCGGCGTACCTGTGGTCCTCTTCTCCGGAGGCGAGCCCCTGATGCGGCCCGACCTGGTGGATCTGGCGCACTACGCGGTGGGCAAGGGCATGCGCGCGGTTATTTCCACCAACGGGACACTTATCGACGAAGATACGGCGGGCCGCTTGAAGGATATCGGCCTTTCCTACGTGGGCGTGAGCCTGGACGGCATGGAAGAAGTCAATGACCGCTTCCGGGGTCGAAAGGGCGCATTTCGTGACGCCGTGGCGGGCATTCGTAACTGCCGCAATGCGGGCCTGAAGGTGGGACTCAGGTTCACGGTCAGCCGGATGAACGTGGGCGAAGTACCGGCCATCTTCGACCTCCTGGAGGAGGAGGACATCCCGCGCGTCTGCTTCTACCACCTGGTCTACTCGGGCCGGGGTTCTGAACTCATAGAGCAGGACCTGGATCATGAGGAGACGCGCCGGGTTGTCGATCTGATCATGGACAGGACCAGAGCCCTTCATGAGCGCGGCCTGGCCAAGGAGGTCCTGACAGTGGACAATCATGCAGACGGTCCCTACGTCTACCTTCGCATGGTCAGGGAGGGGCATCCGAGGGCGGCTGAAGTGCTGGAACTCCTGCGCATGAACGAGGGCAACAACTCGGGCAGGGGAATTGGGTGCATAAGCTGGGATGGATCCGTGCATGCCGACCAGTTCTGGCGTCAGGTGAGCTTCGGGAACGTTCGGGAACGTCCCTTCAGCGAGATCTGGACCGACCTTTCCAACCCGCTGATGGCTCGTCTCAAGGACAAGAAACCCTATGTCAAGGGCCGGTGCGCGGCCTGCCGGTGGCTGGACGTGTGCGGGGGCAACTTCCGCGTGCGGGCCGAGGCCGCCGCCGCGGATCTGTGGGCGCCGGACCCGGCCTGTTATCTGACCGATGATGAGATCAGCGGCGGGTTCAAGGAGGAATAGCATGATTGTGCGGCCGCGCAGGCTCAGAAGGACCCCTGCCATTCGCGACATGGTACGTGAGACGCGTCTCTCGGTCGATGACCTCATTTATCCCATGTTCGTCAAGCCGGGTACGGGCCTCCGAGACCCCATAGCCTCCATGCCGGGGCAGTTCCAGCACTCCGTGGACAGCCTTGTGGATGAGGCGGAAGGGATTCGAAAACAAGGCATTCCGGCGGTCATGCTTTTCGGGCTGCCGGACCGGAAAGACGCCTTGGGCAGCCGGTCTTATGCCGAGGACGGCATCGTCCAGCAGGCGGTAGCCGCCGTCAAACGGCGGGTCCCCGAGTTGACGGTCATTACGGACGTATGCCTGTGCGAGTACACGGACCATGGCCACTGCGGGGTTCTGCACGACGGAGACGTCGACAACGACGCCACCCTGGAGATCCTTGCGCGACAGGCGGTCAGCCACGCCGCCGCCGGCGCCGATATGGTGGCCCCCTCGGACATGATGGACGGCCGTGTTGCGGCGATCCGCGACGCGCTGGAACGGGAGGGGCATTCCCACATGGGCATCCTGTCCTACGCAGTCAAGTATGCTTCCGCATTTTACGGCCCGTTCCGGGAGGCCGCGGAATGCGCCCCTGAATTCGGGGACCGCTCAGGTTATCAGATGGACCCGGGAAACGCCCGCGAAGGCATCAAGGAGATGCTTCTTGACGTGGACGAGGGTGCGGACATGGTTATGGTAAAGCCGGCGCTTTCTTACCTGGACATGATTCAAAGGATTAGGGAAGCCTGTCTCCTCCCGGTAGCTGCATATAACGTGAGCGGCGAGTACGCCATGGTCAAGGCCGCAGAAGAGAAGTGCTGGATCGACGGGCCCAGGGTCATGATGGAAATTCTTCTGTCCATCAAGAGGGCGGGCGCCGATCTTATTATTACCTATTTTGCGAGGGACGCTGCAATGATCCTTAACCAGGGCAGTGTATGACCGGGCATCCACACGGGACGGTTGGAGACCCGGCCGCAACTAAAGAGGCTGCGGCGCAGGCGCGCGGGGGGCGGTTGCGGCTGGTTGCCTGGGAAGTCACCAGGAGCTGCAACCTCAACTGCGTTCACTGCCGCGCCTCCAGCGAGCGGGGGCCTTACGAGGGGGAGTTAGGGACCGGTAAGAGCCTGGCTGTACTGGACGAGATCGCCCGGACAGGCCGGCCTGTAGTGATACTTACAGGGGGAGAGCCCCTTCTTCGAAAGGATGTCTTTGATCTGGCGAGGCACGGGACCGGCCTGGGTCTGCGCATGGTCATGGCCACGAACGGGACTCTCATTTCTCCGGAGATCACCAAAAAGATGTCGGACAGCGGGATTCAAAGGGTGAGTATTTCCCTGGACGGTCAGGACGCGGCCTCCCACGATCGATTTCGCCAGGTGCGGGGGGCTTTCGAGGGTGCCCTGGCCGGAATCGATGAACTCCGGCGGGCTGGAATCGAGTTTCAGATCAACACAACGGTCACCCGCCACAACCTGGACCAGGTGGAAGCCATAATGGACCTGGCGGTCCGTCTCGGGGCCGCGGCCCACCACCTCTTCCTGCTGGTTCCCACCGGCCGGGCGCGTGATCTGGCCGAGCAGGAGATAGAGGCACTGGAGTATGAACGCCTCCTCCACTGGTTTTACGCAATGCGGGACCAGGTGCCTCTTCACCTGAAGGCCACGTGCGCCCCTCATTATTACCGGATTCTGAGGCAGGAGGCACATGCGCGGGGTGAGAAGGTCAGCTTCGAGACGTACGGCCTGGATGCGGTCACCCGCGGCTGCCTCGGTGGGACGGCCTTCTGCTTTATTTCCCACGAGGGGGTTGTGCAGCCGTGCGGGTACCTGGAGATCAACTGCGGGGACCTTCGGGAGGAAACGTTCGATGAGGTGTGGGAAGGTTCCGAGGTGTTCAGAAACCTGCGCGATTTCTCCCTGTATGAGGGCAAGTGCGGCCGCTGCGAATACCTGAGGGTCTGCGGCGGTTGCAGGGCCAGGGCCTACGAGGCGACCGGGAACTACCTGGCCGAGGAACCGCTCTGTTCATACACGCCGAGCCGCCGGCTTCAGGAAGGGAAAACCGGTAGCACAGGGAATGCGCATGGATGATAAGGACAGGGCCGTTATCAACGAAATACAGTCGGATTTTCCCATCTCTAAAAGGCCGTACCTGGAGCTGGGAAACCGGCTCAATCTCTCCGAGTCGGACGTTCTGGAGAGGGTGGGACACCTGAAGCGGGAAGGAGTCATTCGAAGGATAGGAGGCAACTTCAATTCCAGGGAACTCGGGTTTACCAGCACGCTCTGTGCCGCCAAGGTGCCCGAGGAAAAACTGGATTCTTTCGTGAAGGTCGTGAACCGGTTCCCCGGGGTCACACACAACTACCAGCGAAATAACGCCTACAACGTATGGTTCACTTTCATAGCTCCGAGCATGGATAAGATAGAGGCGGCCTTGAAGGCCGTCAGGGAAGAAACCGGGGTCGAGGACATCTGCAATCTCCCGGCCGTACGGATGTTCAAGATAAAGGTGGATTTTGCGGTGTGAAGCCGGCTCAGTAGTATCTGTACTCCCCAGGCATCTCGTATTTTTCCATATAGCGGTTATACTCTTCCCTTGTCATTAACCCCTTTTCAACCAGGATTTCTCCAATCCCATTATAGCGCAGATCGTCTATTGCCATAATAGCGCTGTTCTTTTTACTCATCACGCTGAAAAAAGTGTAGTTCAGGGTGAGCTCTGATTTTTTTAATAAAGCTACCGATTTACCGATGAAGATGATGTGATAGCTCAACAGGCCATACAGGATCGCCGCCAGAGCGGCCCAGATCAGATACTTCTTGAGAACTTGCGCCATTGGTCTTTACGCCTCCCTCCCCTGGATTTTTCCCCGCGCGGAAGTAAGAGGGTGATGCCGTGCGGGAACGTAGCGTACTATAGCGGATTTAAAGAAACTAAGAAAGGGGTTTGTGAAGGCGGGGCGAAGTGAGCGCTGACGCGCCGGCCGCACCGGCGGTCGGATTGACAAGGAAAACGCCCGCAGGGAAAAGGATCTGTGAATGATCTATTATGTGTACTATGACAGTTACGGGGACCCGAGAAAGGCGATCAGCTCCGAGGAACTGAGGAAACAATACAACAATGACCCGGACACATTCCTGGAGGCAGTTCGCGGCAGGGCCCCGGGAACCGCCCATATGACGGCTCACGTCTGCACCCTGAATTTCAGCAGCAAACGCGACCTGGATGAGTTCCTGGGCTCTATGAACGAGTCAAACAAGGGATTCTTCGAGGGAGAGGGGAACAGTCGGCCTTACAATTTCTGACCCGATTGCATTCGCTTCATCCAGAAAATTCTCTTCCTCGGACCCGCCCCGCCGCACAAACGGGCTGCTCGACATTGAGGGCTGGTCGGCCTCATGTAATCAGGGTGTGTTTATCCGTATGAAAATCAGTGTAGAAAGGAAAATACTCATGGACAAAAAGATTGACCTGCTTATTGAAGCCCTTGACAGGCACTGCCGTCTTGCCACCACACCCGTAGCCGTCAAATTAGCCAAAAAAGATGATACGCCGATGGAAAAGACCCGGTATCCTGTTCTGCATATCGGGCACCGTTTAGCTGTGTGCCAGGGCATGAGCCTTGCCCGAACCCTTGGATGGACCATGGGTTTCAGAAAAGAGGACCATGCGTGTCCAATGCCCGGGGTGTTCATGGGGCACATCAGCCCTGATAAGTTCCTTGAAGGAGCAGCAGCAGGGTTCTACCAGGACGAGCCCGAATATATGCAGGTCATGGAGGCGTCCTATGCAAGGTGGCCAATGGGTTCTTATCAGGAAATATGGTTGACCCCGGCAAACCGATGCGAGTTTGTGCCGGACATAGTGGTTGTCTACGGATACCCGGCCCAGATCCTCGCCTTGATCCAGGCGGCCAATTTCCGAGTCGGTTCCGGGCTTAAATCCATGAGCAGCGGCCGTTACGGCTGCTCCAACTGGATAGCCGGCGTTCACCAGACCGGGGAGTGCACCTATATGATTCCCGGTCCTGGAGAGAGAATATTTGCAGGGACCCAGGACAGCGAGGTCTCTTTTGCCATGCCCTATGCTAAAATTGACGGCGTTGTCGCCGGCTTGAAGTTCATCAGCAGCAAAGGGGCATACCGATATCCTGTACCGAATTTCGGTATGCTTTCAGAACCGAAAATTCCAGCTAAATACTTTGATATTGAGTCGTAGATGCGCACAGAGTTATGAAGTTACCCGACAAAGGCACCCTCAGGTATGTTCAAAAGATCAACGAGCATGCCTTTGGCCTTGGGCGTCACGACCACCTTTACTTGGGGAAACCGTTCGAGCACGAAGGGAATGGATCCGGAGCCGCTCCATCAACCCATCGCCGAGGATAGAGAAGCCGAACAACCAAAACTGAAGGGGAGACGTAAGGGGTGGCCCAGAGCGTGATCGAGTCCAATGCCGTCATCAATGGGCTGGAGATGGAAGAGGAGGACTGACGGCTCGGCGGGACGGGGGGCGGCCGACCGGGATGCAAGTGAAGATTAAGAGGAAAAGGGGCCAAAATGATCAAGGTAATTTTTGACGAAGCCTTTTATCAGGTCTACGACCATGACCCGGCTGCCGAGGCGGGTCGCATGGAAGCGATTGTCCGGGCCATCGAAGGTGAGGTGGAATTTGTCCCCGCTGCTGCGGCCGATGAGGCCCAGATCGCAGCCATCCACACTGAGACCCACATCAAGGGGGTCCGCCGGGAAGGTCTTTACGAAATCGCCGCGTTGGCAGCCGGGGGAACCATTCAGGCCGCCGAAATCGGTTTGAGGGAACCCTGTACGGCACTGGTGCGTCCACCGGGTCACCACGCGTCGGCCGATGCGGCTTGGGGATTCTGCCACTTCAACAACATGGCCATCGCTCTGCAACACTTGCGAACCCAAGAAAAGATGTGTCCTTCCGGCAGGCGTGCATGACATGATTTCGGTGCTGCGATAGATTATGGGCCGTCCTTGCCCGGCAGGTGTTGCCGGGCGGATTGCATGCACC
>JAWLEX010000135.1:0-7970 GCA_041685835.1 Desulfatiglandales bacterium | reverse complement strand
CTAACTATAATGGGGTAGGACTATGAACGGGGGAACAAGCGGGCTGTCTTGCTTTTGCCCGTGAGAAAAGAGGGGGTGCCCGTGGAACAGATTGAGGAGCTGTCAAAGCTGCTGGTGGAGTTTTTCGAGAAGTTTTCTTCCTGGGAAACCGGGGTTGTGAGGGGCAAGCCCCTGACCCTTTCACAGATCCACGCGGTTGAGATACTGAACTCGCAGGGCGTCCTGAAGATGAAGGAGCTGGCCGAAAAAATGGGGGTCACTACGGGTACCCTGACGGTCCTTGTGGACCGGCTGGAAAAGGCGGGCCTTGTGGAGAGAAGGCCCCATGAGACGGATCGCCGCTCCATAAGAGTGCTGCTCACGGACCGGGGGCTTTCCATTGCGCAAGAGCACCACAAGCTGCACAGACGGCTTACGCAGGAGCTTACCTCTTCCATGAGCAAAGAAGAGATATCAAGCCTTGTCGGCCATTTGAAAAAAATGCTCGGCTCCTTCTGAGGAACAGGCAGCCGATCAATTCCGCTTGATGGTAACGCTGATTTAGGGTCGTGGAGTAAGCATGGAGTTCATAATTGAAATCCTCAACGAGTCGTGGGGGCTTCTCCTGGATTCTTCCATCTATGTCCTGTTTGGAATCCTCATTGCAGGCCTCATGCGTGTGTTTCTAAGGCCCGAGTCTGTGAGCAGGCATCTGGGCAAGGGAAAGGTAAGCTCCGTACTCAAGGCGGCCGCACTGGGCGTGCCTGTGCCTTTGTGCTCATGCGGGGTCCTGCCGGCTGCGGTCTCACTCAAGCATCAGGGGGCCAGCAACGGGGCCACAGCCGCTTTCCTTATTTCCACGCCGGAATCAGGCGTGGATTCCATTGCTATCACCTACGCCCTGCTGGATCCTGTGATGACTATAGCCAGGCCGGCGTCGGCCTTTGCCACCGCATCCGTCGCAGGCATAGCAGAGAACCTTCTTGGCGGGGATAAAACCGGAAAACCCATCGGGCCTGAACTCTTTTGTGCAGGGGATCAATGCTGTGACGGGAAGGATTGCCTTACCCAGGAGCATGAGGGTCATAGCACTTTTTTTGAAAAGATCAAGGCGGGTTTGGGTTACGCCCTGTTTGAATTATGGGAAGATATTGCGCCCTGGTTTCTTTTTGGATTGTTGCTTGCAGGACTGATCACCACATTGATTCCTCCTGAGCTCATGACCCGGCACCTTGGAGGAGGGTTGTCGGCCATGCTTATTATGCTTGCCATGGGCATTCCTCTGTACATCTGTGCTACAGCATCCACCCCGATAGCCGCGGCCATGATCCTTAAAGGCGTCAGCCCGGGGGCCGCCCTTGTTTTTCTGCTAACGGGTCCGGCAACAAATGTCACCTCCTTGACCGTGCTTTTCGGCATTCTGGGAAAACGGGCGACCGCCGTTTACCTCGCGTCCATAGCAGTGATATCCGTTGCGTGCGGGCTTGTGCTTGATCGGGTCTACGCGCATGTCGGGATTTCCGCTCAGGCTGCGGCAGGGCAAGCGACGGAAATCCTTCCCTTCTCAGTTCAAGTCGCCGGGGCCCTTGCCCTGCTGATTCTGTCGGTGAGGCCGCTTTACAGGGCTCTTCACTCCTTTATGTTCAGGACATCGAGCGCCGGGGTTGACTCTAACTGAAAGGACCGTTCTATGCGTTTACCCTCGCTGCTGATAATCTGGACGGCGTCTTCCACCTTGATAACGCCGCCTGCGAGCACCCGGGCAAAAACCCCTTTACGGGGCATGATGCAATCGCCGGCCTGGTAAAAAATGGCGCACGGTTTGTCGCACTTCTTGCCTATCTGTGTGATTTCCAGCCGGACATCCGTTCCAATTGCGACCTTCGTGCCCAGGGGGAGGGTTGTCCAGTCGATCCCGCGGGTGGCTATATTCTCGGCAAAATCACCGAATCCCACGTTCAGCCCCTGTTGACGGGCGTTTTCGATTTCCTCTGCAGCCAGAAGGCTCACCTGGCGATGCCAGGAGCCGCCGTGGGCGTCGCCCATCAATCCGTGTTCGACTATCACCTCGGCATTATAAACCGGCGTCTTGCGAGTGCCCTTTTTCCGACTGAGGGCGATGGATTCAACTTTCATGATTTATCCCTTCAAACAATACTGTGGAAAGGTAACGTTCCCCTGCGTCAGGCAGGATGACTATGATATTGCGGCCGGCGAATTCCCCCGCTTCAGCGCTGTCAACCTGCTCGACCCGGTCCACTATCGAGAGGTCGAGCGTGTCCGGAATGAACCCCACGCCGGAAACAATTACAGCGACCTCACCTTCAGTATCGTTCCAGATTTCCGGGCCCGTGGTCTTTTCATGGATGGCGGGATAGGCGGGGTTTCGTCCCTCGATTTTCGCAAGTACGGTTGCCCCGGCCCCTCGGGTGATGTTGCTTAGTTTGATCAGCGGCGTGTTGCCGATGGATTGAGAGTTGTCTTTGTATATGCGTTTCACTTGAGGCTCTTTCTTTTTAGCAGATAGCCCATCATATATTCTGTGTGATGTCGTTTTCCGACTTGTCCCTGCTCATTCTTGCCAGGTCCCCCAGGGACACGGAGTCAAGCGTCTCTGAGATCTTCCGCCCCACCAAGGTCTGTCTCCCGCTCATCTCGCTTCAAGCGGCTTTTCGAGAAAACCAGTGTGTGGTCTTGAGACAGATCTTTACCAGCATGAGCATGACCGGGACTTCTATGAGTACGCCCACGACCGTTGCCAGGGCCGCTCCGGAAGAAAGGCCGAACAGCATGGTGGATGTGGCGATGGCGATCTCAAAGTGATTGGACGCCCCGATCATGGAGGCGGGCGCCGCATCTTCGTAGGAAAGACCCAGCAGTTTAGCCAGCCCGTATGCCAGCCAGAAGATCAGGTTTGTCTGAATGAAGAGGGGGATGGCTATCCACAGAATAGTCAACGGGTTGGAGAGGATGACATCACCCTTGAAGCTGAACAGGAGGACCAGCGTGATGAGCAGGGCGATGATGGTCACCGGGGTCAAGACGTGCAGGAACTTCTCCTTGAACCACGTTTCTCCCTTGGACCGAACGATGGTTTTTCTCGAGATATAGCCTGCCACAAGGGGAAGTGCCACATAGATCCCGATGGAGAGCACCAGGGCCTGCCAGGGAACCGGCAGCCGGCCCACACCCAGCAAAAAGCCGCCCAGGACCCCGTAAAGCACGAGCATGGTCAAGGAATTGATTGCCACCATGACCAGGGTCAGGCCGTCGTTTCCGCGGGCCAGAAAACCCCACACCAGCACCATGGCCGTGCAGGGCGCTATGCCGAGCAGTACACACCCTGCCAGATAGCTTCGCCACAGGGGGATCTCGAGCATCCTGGACCCGTCCACCAGCACGACCTGACCGGCCCCGTGAACGGCTCCTACGGGCAGGTCCAGGCCGAAGGGCATCTTGACGTGATCCACGGCTTCAGGGCCTATGAACCCGTAAAACAGGGTCCCCAGGAAGAAAACGGAAATGGCGTACATGGTGAACGGCTTGACCGCCCAGTTCACGAAGAGCGTCAGCAGTACGGGTTTTCCGCTCTTTCCCGCCTTTATGACCTCTGTAAAGTCGATCTTCACCATGATGGGGTACATCATGAAAAACAGGCACACGGCAATGGGTATGGAGACGACGGGCGCCTCTCCCACGTATATGGCCAGGCCGTCCAGGTAATGGGCGACTCCCGGGGCGAGCTTTCCCAGGACAATACCGGCCACGATGCACAGGATTACCCATACGGACAGGTATCTTTCGAAAAGGCCGAGCCCTTTGGGCTCTTTGATGACACAGGCCTCTGATGTCATGCTCGTCTCCTCCTTTCGAAAAAATTCCTCCAGCCGATCAGGCGAATGGCTTACTTATTCTCTATCGTTACAGGGGCACAAACGGGTTGACGATGAAATATACCGCCAGCCCGGCAATCACTGTTCCGGCCCCCTTTCGAAACCAGCTTGAGGCCCCCTGCCACCTGGCGTTTTCCATTAGTCTTCTTACGGCGGCCGTGGAGCTCCCGGCAATGACGATGGGAATACAGTGCCCCAGGGCAAAAAGGGTAATGAAGAGAATTCCCGTACCGATTTTCTGTTGAATGGTGATGATAGCCAGGATGGGTGCGATGAACCCGAAGGTACAGGAACCGGAGAGGATCCCGTAGGCAAGCCCCAGGCCGAGGGCCCCCGCAAGACCGCGCAGGTTCAAGCGATGGAGGAAGCTCCCCGAAACAGAGCATTTTTCAACGCCGAACATTCCCAGGGCGACCCATATCAGCACAAGTCCGACTGGAATCTGCCAGTAAGGGCCGACGTCACCCAGCATGCGGCCCATAACAGCGCATATGATTCCAATAAGGGCGATGCTGGTGAAGAGGCCCAGGCTGAAGGCTACAGAGAAATGGACCGCCTCACGCGGCTTCAGCGTCCGGTTCTGCCCGCCTACGTAAGCCACGATCAGAGGAATGGATGCAAGATGACAGGGACTGAAAAAGACGCTCACCATGCCCCACAGGAAACATCCGGCCGCAGCTATAATGATGCCGCCCGCCATCCATTCGTTGACGGTCACCAAAAAGGCATCAAACATTTCACCACCCCTGAAACGTTACTATTTTCAAACCACACCGACTTTCGCGAGGTGCTCCAGGAGTGCTGCCTTTGACATAAATCCCTGGGTGCGGAAAACCTCCTTGCCGCCGGCATCGAAAAACACGAGTGTGGGGATAACCCGCACCTTGTATTCCCTGGAGAGTCCTTGGTGCTTGTTTACATCGATCACAAGGACTTCCACCTGTCCGCCCTTCTCTTTCTTGATTTCATCGAGGATAGGCCTCAGCTTGCGGCAGGGCAGGCAGCTGTTGGAGCCGAAGTCCACCAGGACCGCCTTGCCGCTCTTGAGGGCGGTGTCAAACTCCTCCCTCGTGTTGGTGCCGTCGGTGGATCCGGAGGGCCTGGCAGCAATGGCCTGCACGCGATCGGCATTGATCTCTATGTCCGCACTACTCCGTATCTCTTCCAGGAATTGCGTGTACTCTTCTTCCTGTTTTGCCTTGCGGATCATTTGCTCTATCATTGGTTCAGCCTGCTCAAAAGGCATATCTATCGTGTTACCTTTAAACGCCTCATAAAAGTTAAGCACTTCTTCTTTGCTCACTTCCGGCGGCGTGGAGAAGCGCTTCTCCAAAAACCGCCGGATCGCATCATCTTCTTCTTCCCCGCCCTTCTCAAGGCCCTGGACGCCCGCCTCCTGAAGCAAGAGCGTTCTAATGATCATCAGATCAAGGAACTGGGCCGGGTCTTCCTTGAACATACCCCTGTGGGGCTCCTCGAGCCTGTCCACTTCCCGGTGGAAGCGGTCAACGGTAATCGCCTGCCCGTTCACTGTAGCGAGGACCGCAGCGTCGCCGTTTTTGTTGTAAAAAAGAAAAAGGGCGGCAACCGCAATAAGCACCAGCACACCCGCTATGATTATACGACTTTTTCCCCTCATCTCACCCCGCTCCAAAAAAACCTCCTCTATTTGTGTACTGGTTAACAGCCCGCATCAGCGCCGGGGCCGCTTTCTTGGCCTTAGTAGGCCTTAGGATTTTACGGCCTCAATATAAGCGGAGAAAACCACCTTTTCAGCGGCCTCAGCCACGTTCCAGCCGCGTATGATCTCCTCGCTCTGCTCCTTCGGCGTGATTGTGACCATTTCAAAGCCCAGGTCCGCGAGAATCCTTTTCACCTCTCCGGGTGAAATAGCGCCGGAGACTCAACCCGTGTAAGCGGCGGGGTTGTCCCGGATCGACTCCGGGATCTCTCCGAAACTGAGAATATCCGAGATAACGATGCGGCCCCTCGGTTTCAATGCGCGATGCATTTCCCTGAACACGGCCGCCTTATCCGGAGAGAGGTTGATCACGCAGTTGGAGATGACAACATCTACGGACCTGTCTTCAACCGGGAGCTTTTCGATCTCCCCCAGACGGAATTCCACATTGGACACATCAAGGTCTTCCGCATTGGATCTCGCCCTTTCAGTCATCTCCGGAGTCATGTCCACCCCTATCACCTTGCCGGATTCTCCCACCTGCCTTGCAGCGAGGAAGGAATCGAAACCGGCGCCGCTGCCAAGGTCAAGCACGGTCTCTCCCGGCTTGAGACCTGCCCGGCTGATGGGGTTGCCGCAGCCAAGGCCCAGGTTGGCCTGACCGGGCGCCAGGGAAAGATCTGTGTCCGTGTAATCAAGCTTTTTTCCCAGGCTTATGATGTCCACAACAGGGGGCTGTCCTGAACAGCAGGAACAGGATGACTGGGTGGAGGAGGCGCTCCCTTTTGCAATGGCCCCGTATTTGTCCTTTACCAGGCCAAAAATCTCATCTTTTTTGTCTTTCATTTCAGGCCCCTGAAATCCATTTCTTGACTTCTTCCTTGGTGGGTATCTTGCCGACGCTCTTTACCTGGCCGTCTATTACCACCGCAGGTGTGCCGAAAACACCGAACTTGGCGATCTCCATCACATCGGTCACCTTGTCCACTTTTGCGTCAACTCCGCTTTCTGAAACAGCGTCCTTTACGTTTTGTTCCGTCTGTCCGCATTTTGCACAGCCCGGTCCCAATACCTTGATATCCATGGCTATCCTCCGATCATATCTCATTTGTCCTGAGCTTGTTGCAACCATTCCTTGAGCCGGTTTCGAGGCGGCACCCTGCCCACGGACTTCACCTGGCCGTTGATGACGAGCGCGGGTGTGCCCATGACCCCGTATTGGCCGATCTCCTTGGGGTCCCGGACGTGTTCCAGATCGGCCGTGATCCCGGTCTCAGCCATGACCTGAATCAGTTCCTGTTCCAGCCGGTCGCACTGTACGCATCCAGGCCCCAGGACCTTGACCTGTAGTCCTCCCGGAGCCACATCTTCATAGGGTCTTCCAAGAAATTTCTTGAATTCCCTTAAAAAAGCCTTTCCATATTCCTCTCTTGCCCTGTCAGGGATGTAATTAGCGTTGTCCAATCGATTGAGAAGTCCTTCCGCAACTTTGCTGTCCGGTTCTTGTCCATATTTCACGGCGACCTCTTCGAATGCGGCTTTGAGCCCCACGATCCCTACGGAGGTTACGCCCACCCTGATTTGAGTCACGTCATCTTGTGGCATGCGAGCCCCCACTCCTTCAATCGGCATCCATATCGTAGTAGTTTAGTATGATAACATATCGCCTCCCGGCTATGCAAGGCGTTTACTGCTTTCCGCAGATCTGCTCACGCCTGATAAAAGGGAGCCTCTCCCTGAGTTGGGCGATATCAGGTTCTTCTTCGAGCCAGTGCCGGAGGTTTCCCAGGAGGGTGGCCGCAAAAGGGTCGGCTTCTCCGCCGGTGAGGTAATAGTTGACCCACAGCCCGTCTTTCCGGTATTTCACAAGGCCCGCCTTTTCAAGGATCTTGAGATGCTTTGAGGCGGTGGGCTGCGCCACATCAAGGGCGGTCTTAATCTCGCAGACACAGAGATCTCTCTGCTGAAGCATCTTTATGATCTTGACACGGTTGGGGTCTGAAAGGGCCTTCATCACCCTCAGGAAAGCCTCCATTGGCTCCTCCATAATATTGCCAGACAAGAATATATCAAAGTTGAGCGATTCATCGGGACCCGGTGTTCTCAACCGTCAGGCCTTCAGGGAAAGACTCAACAAAAACCCTTATCTGATCTCTCACCCGGCGGTAGTGTGCTTTGATCTCTTCTTTGTCATCCGTGGTCTCCGCGAGCTTCGGAGGATCGTCAAATCCATGGTGTATCAATCCCGTTTTGGCCGGGAAAAAGGGACAGGACTCCCTGGCGTTGTCGCACAGGGTGACCACGTAATCAAACTCCATATCGCCGAATGAGTCGATATCTTTTGACTCCTGTTTCGAGATATCAATGCCCGCCTCTGCCATGGCCTCAACAGCAAGGTGGTCGATCCCCTTGGGCCG
>JAWLEX010000134.1:0-8199 GCA_041685835.1 Desulfatiglandales bacterium | reverse complement strand
CGCGCAACCTCTTGATTTGACTCGGGCCATCCATGGCCCTCGCCCTTCGGGCGCCCTGACGGGCGTCCCATTCCGCTATCCTGCGGAATGGTCCTTGAGTTTGACGAAAAAATCCTCATTTCTGAATTGGAAACTTGCTAGTACCCGAAAAGCGTTTCTGGATGGGCACCATCTATGAGTGATTTCGTGCGCTGCGCGCTCAGGTTCGCGTCCGTGGCTTTTCTCCTGTTCGCGGTCTGTGCCGCACCCTGTCTTGTTCCCGTGCCCTGCACGGCCGAGGAGGTCCCGTTTTCCCCGTACGTGGAGACCCACCCGGACGGGCGGATCGACTGGGATGAGGGTGTGGTCTATGGTGTTGGCAAGGGGTACGTCCATATGAACCAGGGCTCCAGGGCGAAGGCCCTGCGTGCGGCCCGGGCCCTGGCCCTTCAGTCCATCCTGAAGGTGGCGGCCGGTGTTCACCTGGATGACCGGGAGACCCTGGAAAGCCTTGATGCCTCGGGCCGGGTGGAAATCCAGTTGAGCGCCCTGGTCCGCTACGAGGAGCACGAGACCGTATGGATGGAAGAGGGAGATGGGCCTCATGCCCGGGTGACATATCGCGCCCCGCTCAAGGGAGTGGAAGGCCTTACCAGGCGGTTGATCACCCATCTTCGGGAAACACCCTCGGCGTGGGACCGCTTCCCTCTGGAGGCACAAGTACCCCCCGCACCCCCTGCAACTGATTTGCCCTGGGTGGTGGTGGACGCCCGAGACCTTCCGCAGGACGAAGGCGTGCGGCCGGCCCTGTTTCCTCAGATTAAATCGACCACCGGCGAGACCATCTACGACCTGGGGTCTGTAAGAGAGGCGGCCCTGGTGGAAAGAGGTATGGCCCGTTACGTAAATCTCAGTCGTGCACATGATGAACTCCTGGCCTCCGGGCCGACATTCCTGTCTCGGCTGCGCAGCCTGTTCAAAACAAGGGGGGCCTGGGCCCAGGAAAGCCGGAACAGAGCAAAGCGCGGGCGGTTCGTCATCACTGATGCTACCCGGGCCCAGGGTCTGAGTAAGACCAACCTGGTAATCAGCGATGAGGACGCCCGTAAGATCCGCGACGAAGACGCCTCCAGCAACATCCTCAAGGACTGCCGTGTGATAGTGATCGTCTCCGGCACCGTAGGAGGTATCGAAGGACAGCTTCTTGTCCCCGAAAAGGCGTTTACAGGGGTTTTCGGTTTCAGACGGCTTTGATCGAAGCGATCTGCCTCTCGTCAAGGAAATTAAGTCCGTGATTCGTGTCTGTGGCTCAGGATTTTTGGCTTTTCCTTAACAGCTCAACAGCTGCCCTTCCACAGGATACCGATGGAGTCCAAGCATGTGGCCCGGACACCGAAACCCGGCAGACCTCAGACCCGCCTCATTCGAAACCATATCCTCCTTGCCGTCAGCCTCACTTTACTGATCTCATTTCTAGCCGTTGCAATCTACCAATCGGGCGGGTTCAGCCGGGCAGATCACATACTCTACGATGCGCACTTTCGATGGCGCGGTCCCAAGGCCGTGTCCGGGGATATCTCCCTGGTCCTTTTGGACCAGCAGAGCTCGGAGGCGCTCGATCGCAAAAGGGGATCATGGAGCCGGAAACAGATGGCCGGGGCCCTGGAAAACCTTTGCGCGGCCGGCGCGGAAGTGATCGGCCTGGATATGGTGTTCTTTGCGCCCTCTGAAGACCCTGACGAGGACCGTGAATTCGCAGCGGCCATTGATGCGTGCTCCAATGTGATCCTGGCCTGGTTCGTGGCCACTGAAGGCAGGGGTGAGGTCCATCCCCTGCCTATGTTTCAGGACGCCATGGTCGGCGACGGTTTCGTCAACATGGTCCCGGACAGGGACGGCGTGCTTCGGAAGATACCTTTCCTCAGCATCAAGCCTGTTGATGACGGGCTCGCGGTCTACCCAAGCTTCTCCCTGGAGATGGCACGGGCGTTTCTTGACCTCGACTTTTCTCTCGACTTTTCTCAGGGGGACCACTTTTTCCTGGGCACGCCCGGCGGACCCGGACTCAGGCTTCCCTATCCCGACCTCAGGATCAACTACGCGGGAGGGGCCGGGGTCTTCACGCGCCTGTCATACGCCGACGTGGTAATGGGACGGTTTCCCGCGGAGAGCGTCCGGGACAGGATTGTCCTGATCGGAAGTGTTTTGGCCACGGACAATGACTTTTTCACAACCCCCTTTTCCGCTTCAACCGGCGTCGAGGACCAATACGGCGAGACCTTCGGAAAGATACTTACCGGTGAATTCGAGCGCAAGACGCCCGGAGTGGCCTGCCACGCCCACGCCATTGAAACGATCCTGAATGAGTCGTTTATCATACGGACCGATCCCTTGGTGGTGTCGGCTCTGATCTTTATTGCCGGTCTGCTGGGCCTGTTGTTCTACCCACAGCGGCCCGGGGCGTTGTGGGGAGTGGGGATCCTGATTGCGGTTGCAGCCATAGTCTTGTTCCTGGCCCATCGAGCCTTTGTTGATTCTCTCGTGTGGGTCGAGGTGATGCCTGTCCTTTCGGTGCTCGGCACACAATATGTGGCGGGGATCGGTGTTCAGCGCGCTTACAGTCGAAAGCGGGCCCGCATGGTCACGGGCCTTTTTGGAAAGTACGTGTCCCGGGGCGTTGTGGATGATCTGCTCAGGGGAAACATCGACATGAGCCTCGATGGGAGAAGCGCAGAGGTGACCGTGCTCTTCACCGACCTGCGCAGCTTCACTTCCATTTCAGAAAGCCTGGCCCCCCATGAGACGAGCCGGCTCCTGAACACCTACTTCGATGCCATGATCCCCTCGGTTTTCCAGCACGGCGGGACCCTCGACAAGCTGATAGGCGACGCTGTCATGGCCTTTTTCGGGGCCCCGGGCCATATGCCGGACCATCCGGCAAAGGCCGCTTTGACCGCGCTGGACATGGTAAGAGGACTCAAAGCGCTCAGGAATAGAGGCGAGGTCAAGGGAGTGGAGCGGTTGTCCATGGGAGTCGGCCTCAACTCGGGACAGGTGACGGCCGGAAACCTTGGAAGCCAGACCTTCATGGATTACACCGTGATCGGGGACACGGTGAACCTGGCCTCGCGCCTGGAAGGTCTCAACAAATACTATGGGACCACCGTGATCCTCAGCGGCGACACCGCAAAAGGGCTGGACGAGCGGTTCCTGCTTCGTGAGCTGGATCGGGTAAGGGTCAAGGGAAAGGGCCGCCCTGTGACCATCTATGAGCTGGCAGGATTGCGGGCGGAGGCGGACCCGGCTCGAAACAGCCTTATCCAGCTCTTCGAGCAGGGCCTGGTCCTTTACAGGGAAGGGGCCTGGGCCGAGGCTGAGGCGGTCTTCAATGAGGCGCGTAGACTAGATTTCGAGGACGGGCCTTGCCTCCTCTATCTGGAGCGCATCCACGCGCTGCGAGACCATCCGCCCCCCGCCGATTGGGACGGCGTCACCATCTTTGACAGTAAATAGCAGGCTGAGGTCCCGGGCCCATATGCTTCAGCCTGTCGAAGTTGTAACACCAAAGCGGGTTTTCCTGCGTCCAGTCGCTCTCATATTACGGTTGGCAAAGCCAAACATTTTCTCTTGACAAGCGGATTGTTTTCTGGCTGACTACAGGCTTTATTTCAGGAATCGTGCTCGAAGGATAAAATGATTTCCACTTACACCGGCATGATCAGCATTATCAGGGCAACAAGGGTCCTCGTATCCTTGTTGCTCGCTGTACGCGTATACGTACGCGTACTCGGACCCGATCCCGGGGGCCTGACTATGACTTGATCGTGCCTTAGACGTTTAGACGACAAGATCCGCTGCCAGGTCCTCCTGGCAGCGGATCTTTTTTTGGGGAAAAGGAGCTCTGAAATGAACCAGCCGGAACCTAAGTTAAAACCAATGACCCAGGCCGGAACCAGGCCGCAGATAGTCTCCACACTGAAAACTCAAGAACCACGGGCGGAAGCGGCCCTGACGCTCACCGGGGCGCAGATACTCTTTGATGTCCTTCTGAAGGAGGGCGTGGAATGTGTTTTCGGCTATCCCGGCGGCGCGGTGCTCGACATCTACGACGAGCTCAGCAGGACTAAGATACGCCACATCCTTGCGCGCCACGAACAGGGTGCCGTGCATGCGGCCGACGGGTATGCGCGTGCCTCCGGAAAGGTGGGCGTGTGCCTGGTGACCTCGGGCCCGGGAGCCACCAATACGGTCACGGGCATTGCCGCGGCCTACATGGACTCGTCACCCCTGGTGGTCCTCACCGGGCAGGTTCCCACGAGCCTGATCGGCAATGACGCCTTTCAGGAGGTGGACATCATGGGGATCACCCGGCCATGCACCAAGCACAACTACCTTGTAAAGGACGTCCGCGACCTGTCCCGGGTCCTCAAGGAGGCCTTTCACATTGCCAGGTCCGGCCGGCCGGGCCCGGTGCTGGTGGACCTGCCCAAGGACCTGATCCAGGCCAAGACCGAGTACAGACCGGGGGAGGGGGTCCGTCTCAAGTCCTACAACCCCACCTACGAGCCCAATGTCAAACAGGTGCAAAAGGCGGTCAAGCTGATCAAACAGGCCAAAAGGCCCCTGGTGTTCGCCGGAGGCGGCGTGATCCTTTCCCGGGCCTCCGAGCAGCTCACCCGGTTTGTCCAGACCATCCATGCACCGGTGACCACCACTCTCATGGGGCTGGGGGCCTTCCCGGCCAGGGACCCGCGCTGGCTCGGAATGATCGGCATGCACGGGACATACCGCGCCAACATGTCTACGGCCGAGTGTGACCTCATGATTGCGATCGGTGTACGCTTCGATGACCGCGTCACCGGAAAGACGGATGAGTTTGCGCCCAAAGCCAAGATCGTTCACATAGACATCGATCCCACGTCCATTCGAAAGAACATTCCAGTGGCGGTTCCGGTTGTCGGGGATTGCGGGCGCACCCTGGAGAAAATGCTCGAATATCTGGAAACTGAAGACCTGGGTGACCTGGAAGAAAAAAGAAACCCGTGGTTCGATCAAATCAAGGCATGGAAGGGTATGAATCGTCTTTCCTATGAACAGGAGGACGTTATCAAGCCCCAGTACGTGGTTGAGGCGCTTCACCGGCTCACCGGAGGCGATGCAGTGATCACAACGGAAGTGGGTCAGAACCAGATGTGGGCGGCCCAATACTACCACCTGAACGGGCCCAACTGCTTTATCACTTCCGGCGGTCTGGGGTGCATGGGGTTCGGGCTGCCGGCGGCACTGGGCGCGCAGATCGCCAGGCCTGACAAGCTTGTTGTGGATATCGCCGGTGACGGAAGCATTCAGATGAACATTCAGGAGATGGCGACCGCGGTTCAGTACAATATCCCGGTGAAGATCGTCATACTTAACAACGGGTATCTGGGCATGGTGAGGCAGTGGCAGGAACTGTTCTATGACCGGTGCTATTCCTGTACCGAGATGTCCCATGCCCCGGACTTTGTGAAGCTTGCCGAGGCATATGGGGCCGCCGGTTTTTGTGCCCGGAAGCCCGAGGAGGTGGAAAGCGTTCTTAAGGAGGGGCTTTCTACGCCGGGGCCGGTGATCATGGACTTTGTGGTGGAATCCGAGGAGAGCGTCTACCCTATGGTGCCGGCAGGGGCGCCTATCACCGAGATGCTGCTGGTTTAAAGAACGGTATTTTGCTGGGACAAAGAACCAAAGAAATTTTTTCTCGCAAAGACGCAAACAAAGCAAAGAAGTTTATTGCGGGAAAACAGGCGAAGGGAAGGCGCTGGAGCATGAACACGAGACATAACGAAAAACACGTGCTGAGCCTGCTGGTGCAGAACGAACCCGGGGTCCTGTCGCGTATCTCCGGGCTGTTCAGCGGGCGGGGCTTCAACATAGAAAGCCTTGCCGTGGCTGAGACCGCAGAAGGCGGGATCAGTCGTATCACCCTCATGACAAAGGGCGATCAGGCGATTGTGGAGCAGATCAAGAAGCAGTTGAACAAGATAATCAACGTGATCAAGGTCATAGACTTTGAGGACACGCCTTGTGTGCACAGGGAACTGGGGCTTGTGAAAGTGCGGGCGAGACCCGGGCACCGGGCCGAGATCCACAGGTTGGTGGGGATTTTCCGCTGCCGTGTGGTGGATGTGGGCCGGGAGTCCTGCACGATCGAGATCACAGGTGATGACCTTAAGGTCGAGGCCTTTCTGGACCTTCTGAGGCCGTTTGGAATCAAGGAGATTGCAAGGACAGGGGTTATTGCGCTGGCAAGGGAAGGGATGAGGGAAAGAGGTGAGAGGTGAGGGGTGGCGGTGAGATGGGAGAAGTGACGGAAACAAAGGAAAAACCAAAAAGGAGAATACCATGGCGGAGATAGATTTCGGGGGCGTTGTCGAGAACGTGGTCACATCGGATGAGTTTTCCCTGGACCAGGCCAGGGACGTGTTAAAGGACGAAACTGTGGCAGTGCTCGGTTACGGCGTGCAGGGACCGGGTCAGGCCCTGAACATGCGGGACAACGGGATTAGGGTGATCGTGGGGCAGCGTCAAGGTGGAGATTCGTGGGACAAGGCGGTGCGGGACGGCTTTGTACCGGGCGAGACGCTGTTCCCCGTCGAGGAGGCTGCCGAGCGGGGGACCATTCTTCAATATCTGGTTTCGGATGCCGGACAGGTGGCAGTGTGGCCGGAGGTCAAGGCACGGCTCGAAAAGGACAACGCCCTCTACTTCAGCCACGGTTTCGGTGTCACTTACCGCGACCAGACCCGCGTGGTGCCGCCTGAAGACGTGGACGTGATTCTGGTGGCGCCCAAGGGTTCGGGCCGGACCGTGCGCACCAATTTCCTGGACGGCAGCGGCATCAACGCAAGCTACGCGGTATTCCAGGATGCAACGGGACGCGCAGAGGAGCGGGCCCTGGCCACGGGGATTGCAATCGGGTCCGGGTATCTCTTTCCCACCACGTTCGAGAAGGAGGTGTTCAGCGATTTGGTCGGGGAACGCGGCGTTCTCATGGGCGCACTGGCCGGGATCATGGAGGCCCAGTACAACCTGCTCAGAGGCCGCGGGCACACGCCCAGCGAGGCATTCAATGAAACCGTGGAGGAACTCACCCAGAGCCTGATCCGACTGGTGGCGGAAAACGGCATGGACTGGATGTACGCCAACACCAGCACAACGGCGCAGCGGGGGGCCCTGGACTGGAGGCACCGTTTTCGAGAGGCTGTGGCACCGGTCTTTGAAGAGCTATACGACAGCGTGGCATCGGGAAAAGAGACCCGGATCGTGCTCGAGGCCAACAGCGCCCCGGACTACCGTCAACGGCTCGAAAAGGAACTCGACGAGATCCACAACTCTGAGATGTGGAGGGCCGGTGCGGCCGTGCGAAGACTGCGGCCGGAAAACAGGGCCAAGTAGCGAGAGCCTATTCTTTTTCCGGGAAGACCGCACCGGTTCCGGCAGAGGTCACCTGGCGGGCGTATCGGTTGAGGTATCCCTTGCGGATCCGGTAGGGAGGGCGGTTCCATTCGGCGAGCCGGGCCCGGATTTCATCGTCTTCCAGCCGGACCCTGAGGGCGCGGTTCGGAATGTCGATCTCGATGACATCCCCTTCTCTTACGGCCGCGATGGCCCCTCCTTCCTGGGCCTCGGGCGAGACGTGGCCTATGGCGGCCCCGCGCGTTCCTCCGGAGAAACGTCCGTCCGTGATGAGGGCCACGTCCCTGTCAAGGCCGGCGCCAGCCAGGGAAGAGGTCGGGGACAGCATCTCCCGCATGCCTGGCCCGCCCCTGGGACCCTCGTAGCGTATAACCACCACGTCACCCTTCTTGATATCGCCCCTTAAAATGGCCTCCATGGCCTGTTCCTCGCTGTCGAACACGCGGGCCGGTCCCGAGTGGACGAGCATTGCCGGGTCAACCGCTGATTTCTTCACCACGGCGCCCTCAGCGGCCAGGTTGCCGTAGAGCACTGCCAGCCCGCCGTCTTCGGAAAAGGGACGGTCTAAAGGGCGGATAACATCCGGATCGCCGCCGGACGCAGAGTCTGCTATTTCTTTTATGGTACGGCCGCTCACTGTGGATGCTTCCAAATGCAGCAGCCCATGCCTTAGGCTGAGTTCGCGCAAGACCCTGGGTATGCCTCCGGCCCGGTGCAGGTCCTCGAGATGATGGGGGCCGGCAGGGGCGATCCGGCAGAGGTTGG
>JAWLEX010000133.1:0-8209 GCA_041685835.1 Desulfatiglandales bacterium | reverse complement strand
CGGTGACTTCCTGAAGCAGCGGTGCCGTGGTTCCTCGGCATACGTCTACTTCGGGGACCCAGGACTGATCCCGGCGATCGGCCTGCGGCCCGCCTGGAAACGGCCGCTTAAGAACGGGGCCCTTGACGGGCGCCTCGCACGTTTTGACATTTACTAAAAAGGATTCACAGGGCACTCATTCTTCGCACCGGTGATCCTTTTCGTTGCAGTGTTTTCATGGTAAGAACCTTGATACATTGAAATAAGAGAACAGAGGAATATGATTCACATTCGAAATTTCAGCATCATCGCCCACATCGATCACGGAAAATCCACCCTGGCCGACCGTCTGATTCAGCACGCCGGGCTGGTTACGGACCGTGATTTCCGGGACCAGATCCTCGACACCATGGACATCGAAAGGGAACGGGGCATCACCATCAAGAGCCAGACCGTGACTCTGCCCTACACCTCGCAAGACGGCAAGACTTACAGGCTCAACCTTATCGACACGCCCGGACACGTGGATTTCTCCTACGAGGTGTCCAGGGCCCTGGCCTCCTGTGATGGGGTCCTGCTCCTTGTGGACGCATCCCAGGGCGTCGAGGCCCAGACCGTAGCCAACGTGTATCTTGCCCTGGACCATGACCTCGAGATCATCCCGGTCATCAACAAGATCGACCTTCCAGCCGCGGATGTGGACCGTGTCAGGGCGCAGATCGAGGGAGAACTGGGGCTCGACGCGGAAGAGGCCGTCCTCTGCTCGGCCAAGGAGGGCGTAGGAATCGAGGACGTGCTCGAGACAGTGGTCCGGAGAATACCGCCTCCGAGCGGCGACGCCGCCCGGCCCCTCTCCGCCCTGGTGTTCGACGCCCACTATGACCCGTTCCGCGGGGTGATCGTCAGCTGCCGGATCCTGGACGGATCCCTCAAGAAAGGGGACACCCTCCGCTTCATGTCCAACAGGGCATGTTACCGCGTGGAAGAGGTGGGGTTCTTCAGGCTGCGCAGGGACCCGCAGGCCGCCCTCTCGGCCGGAGATGTCGGTTACGTGATAGCCGGAATCAAGGACATAGCAACCGCCCGCATAGGGGACACAATCACCCTGGACGAGCGGCCGGCCGAAAAACCCCTCCCCGGGTTTCGCAAGGTCAAACCCATGGTGTTCTCTTCGCTCTACCCGGTGGCGTCGGACGAGTACGAAGACCTGAAGGAGGCCCTTGAAAAATACACACTCAACGACGCAGCCCTCTCGTTCCAGAAGGACGCATCCGCGGCCCTTGGGCAGGGTTTCCGGTGCGGGTTCCTGGGACTCCTGCACCTGGAGATCGTCCAGGAGAGGCTGGAACGCGAGTACGGCATCTCCCTGGTCATGACGGCCCCGAGCGTCCAGTACCGGGTCCATCTGAGGTCCGGAAACACCATCGTGGTGGACAACCCCCAGGAGTACCCCGATCCCATGGAGGTCGAGAGCACGGAAGAGCCCTTCATACGGGCTCACATACTCGTGCCTGAAAAACATCTCGGCGCGGTGATGTCTCTGTGCATGGAGCGGAGGGGCGTCCAACCCCGGACCGCCTTCCCTTCTCCTGAAAGGGTGGAACTCACCGTGGACCTGCCCCTCGTGGAAGTCATATACGACTTCTACGACCGCCTCAAGACCGTCAGCCAGGGTTACGGTTCCCTGGACTATGAGATGCTGGACTACCGTTCGAGCAATCTCGTCAAGCTGGATATCCTGATCAACGGGGAAAAAGTGGACGCCCTCTCCGTCATCGTGCACGAGGACCGCGCGCGGGAATGGGGCCTCCGGGTCTGCGAACGACTGAAAAAGGAGATCCCCAGGCACCAGTTCAAGATCCCCATCCAGGGGGCCATAGGTGGTAAGATCATCGCCCGTTCCACCATTTCAGCCTTTCGAAAGGACGTTACGGCCAAGTGTTACGGCGGGGATATTACCAGGAAGCGCAAGCTCCTGGAAAAGCAGAAGAAGGGGAAAAAGAGGATGAAGATGGTTGGATCCGTGATGATCCCTCAGAGCGCCTTTGTGGCGGCCCTCAAGTCGGAAAATGACTGAGCACATGGAAAGGCAACAGAAGTCCGGCCGATCACTCCAGGCAGGGCCCGGCGAACCCGCCGGGCTTTACGTGCATGTGCCCTTCTGCTCCGGGAAGTGCGCCTACTGCGACTTTTTCTCCATCACCGATCTCGGCCGGGCCGCGGACTGGGCCGGGCTGGTCCGCCGCGAGGCCGGGCTCCTTGGGGGGTCTTTCGAGCCTTTCGATACACTGTACCTCGGCGGCGGGACCCCTTCCATCCTGGGTGTTGAGACCCTGGACCTTCTTATCGGCACGCTTCGCCGTGAACTCTCCTTTTTGCCTGATACGGAGATCACCCTGGAGGTCAACCCGGAGGATGTTCGCCCTGAAGGCCTGTCCGCTTACAGGGCCATGGGAGTGAACCGCATCAGCATGGGAATCCAGTCCCTGGATGACCGCGTGCTTCGCTTCCTCGGGCGAAGGCATTCGGCCGTAAGGGCCCTTGGTGCCCTTCAAGACATCCTGAACGCCGGGTTTCAAAGCGTGAGCGTGGACCTCATATACGGTGTCCCCGGCCAGGACTCAGCCGGGTGGATGGAAACCCTTTCCTGCGTTCTCGAACACGGGCCGCAACACATATCCTGCTACGAACTGACCGTTTCACCCGGGACCCTCCTGTCCGAGCGTATCGCTTCGGGAGAGGCCTTCATGCCGGACGAAGACGACCTTAGGGCAATGTTCCTGGCCACCTCACGACGGCTGGAGGCCGGGGGATTCACCCACTATGAGGTCTCCAACTTCGCCCGCCCGGGGCACGAGTCCCGGCACAACCGGAAGTACTGGCGGCGCGCACCATACCTGGGGCTTGGTCCCGGCGCACACTCGTTTAAGCACCCTCTTCGCTGGTGGAACCCGCCCTCACTGGACCTTTACGCCGAGCAGCTAAGCCTGAACACCCGCCCCTCGGACTGCCGGGAGGTGCTCACACCGGAGCAGGATGTCCTGGAAAGGCTCTGGCTGGGATTTCGCACGCTGGACGGTGTGGATTCCAACGACCTTGCCGGGGCCGTGCATGCGGACCAAATCGCCCGGGACCTCGAGCGATCCGGCCTGGTCACCCGAAACGGGCCCCGTTTGGTGCCTACGACGCAGGGGTTCCTGGTATCCGACAGGCTGCCCCTGCTCTTTGCGGCCTGACCGCATTTCACCCGAATACCATAAGCAGACCCTTTTGCGCCGGTGGAACGGGTTGAGAAAACACTCAAAAGGAGGACACGATGAAAACGCACGCCGCTTCGCTGGTTATCCTTAGCGCCCTGCTGTATCTGGCCCTGCCCCTTCATTCGAACGCCGGTCTCTCCGACTTTCTGAAGGGATTGGGAAAGGGCCTGGAGCCGGGCGCCCTTTCCGAAGACAAGATCGTTCGGGGACTGAAAGAGGCCCTGGAGGTGGGAACCAAAAACGCCGTTTCACTGGCATCAAAGACCGACGGTTATTACGGAAACCCCGAAATCCGTATCCCCCTGCCCGAGACCCTGCGCAAGGTGGAACGGGTCGCGCGGGGCGCAGGCTACGGCTCCACCCTGGATGCGTTCCAGGAAAGCATGAACAGGGCCGCAGAGCGGGCCGCACCCCATGCCAGGTCCCTACTGTGGGAAGCGGTGAGCACCATGACTATACAAGACGCTCGGGGGATTCTCAACGGGCCGGACGACGCCGCCACCACGTACCTCAAGGGAAGGACGTTCGATCGCCTGACCGGCCTGTTCAAGCCTGAAGTACGCGACGCCATGTCCCGGGTCGACGTCACGCGCCGGTACCAGGAAGTCACGGGCACGGTCTCGTCCATCCCCTTCGTAGGCGATTTCGGGGATCTCGACCTGGACGCGTACGTCACTGAGCGGGCACTGGACGGCCTCTTTCTCATCATTGCCAATGAAGAGCGGGATATACGTGAAAATCCAACCGCACGGGTCACGGAACTCCTGAAGGATGTCTTCGGAAGCCCATCGACCGCAAAATAGCGCCTCATTTTCATTGATCGGGCCGGCGGTTATCGCTATACATGGTTCATTAAGGCCGGACGCCTCGGCATGATACACCGCCGTGACGCCTCAACCATTGAATTGTCAACTGTTTCATCATGGAGGAGCTTACGCATGGACATCAAGACAGTGGGAGTTGTGGGCGCGGGCCAGATGGGGGCCGGAATCGCTCAGGTGGCCGCAGCCACCGGCTATGCAGTGGTTATGAACGACATCAAGGATGAATTTCTGGAACGGGGCTTCGAGGCCATCGAAGGGAACCTCGGTCGCATGGTGAAAAAGGGGAAACTGGCCCTGGAGGAGCAAAAAGCGATTCTGGGGCGGATCGAGGGCACCACCTCAATCGAAGACATGGCAAAGGCGGACTTTGTGGTGGAGGCCGCCACGGAAAACGAGAACCTGAAGCTGCAGATTTTTCAGAGCCTGGACCGGAACTGCAGTAAAGCCGCCATCCTGGCCACGAATACCTCTTCCATCTCCATTACGAAAATAGCCGCTGCCACTAATCGCCCCGACAGGGTCATAGGGATGCACTTCATGAACCCCGTGCCCGTAATGAAGCTCGTGGAGGTCATACGCGGGCTGGCCACATCAGCAGAGACCCTCGAGGTGACAAACGAGTTGTCGGAAAAACTCGGCAAGACCCCGGTGCCGGCCAACGACTTTCCAGGCTTCGTTATCAACCGGATACTCATGCCCATGATCAATGAGGCGGTCTACGCCCTGTTCGAGGGAATCGGCGAGGCCGAGGACATAGACACAATCATGAAACTAGGGGCCAATCAACCCATGGGGCCCCTGGCCCTGGCCGATCTCATCGGGCTTGACACTTGTCTGGCCATCATGAAGGTGCTCCACGGGGGATTCGGCGATACCAAGTACCGGCCTTGCCCCCTGCTTGTGAAGTACGTTGACGCCGGCCGTCTGGGTCGAAAGACGGGAAAGGGTTTCTACGACTATGGCATATGAGGCGGAAAACCGGAAGAAGATGTGGAGTTGGTAATGGTCCAGGCGTAGGTGTAGGTAGGGGGTGGAAGGATAAAGGGCCAGGGTTTTGGAGGCGTGCCGATGCCCTAAAAGCGTTTCCGGACGGGTACGAGTTAGTTTCCATCCAGAAATGGTCTTTTTTGCCAATCTCGGCGTCAATCTGCGAGGTTGCTTGTGCGGCGTACTTCAGTACGCCTCCGCGCAACCTCTTGATCTCCTTGATCTTGACAAAAAATCCTCATTTCTGAATTGGAAACTTGCCAGTGCCCAAAAAGCGTTTCCGGACGGGTACGAGTTAGTATTTGCCTGGTGTCCTGAACTGTGATAATCTTTTCTGAATTTCATGTAGCATCAGCCGGTAACGGTGCAAAAATCGGCGCCATACCCTGAAATCATCAGAAACGGTGGGAGAGCATCATGGCCAAAATCCTGATCGTTGACGACGAGGAACACATCCGGTTCCTTTATTCCGAAGAACTCACGGAGGCCGGATACGAGGTCATCACGGCGGACAGCGGATACAAGCTGATGGAGAGGATCGAGGAAGAAAAGCCGGACCTCATCGTGCTGGACATCAAGATGGTAGACTACAACGGCCTGGACCTGCTTCAGGACATCAGAAACAAGTTTTACGAAATGCCCGTAGTCCTGTGCACCGCCTATGACACCTTCAAGGAGGACATGAAGTCCATTGCCGCGGACTTTTACGTCATCAAGTCGTTTGACCTGACCGAATTGAAGAACAAGATCGCCATGGCACTCGACGCAGGCGTGAAACCGGAGAAACCGGACTCCTGATCCGCTTTGCGGGTGTAGGTGAGCCTTATTTTCTTTTGATTTCGATTATCCCAACAGCTATTTATGATACTTCTCCCCGGCCATTATGGTGCAGGCGCGGTAGAGCTGCTCCAGGAGCACGAGGCGGGTCATCTCGTGGGTCAGGGTCAGCCTCGACAGGCTCAGGACTTCATTTGCGTCTCCGATTACCTCGTCTGATAGGCCGAGAGCCCCTCCCACAAGAAAACAAACCGGACCTCCCGCGTGCCTTGACAGGGACTCCAGCCGGCGGGCCAGCCCGCGCGAATCGTACTGGGTCCCGTTTCGGTCAAGGGGTATCTTGCAGTCTTCAGGGCCTACCCGCTTTAACAGGGCAAGGCCCTCCTCCTGAATAATCTCCGCCTCGGGGCGACCTTTGGTCATTCGAGCCGCCTTCACCTCGCTCCAGTCGGTCTTCACGTACCGCCTCAGCCTCTCCAGGTAGAACCGTTCTCCCTGGAGCAGAAAGGGAGCGCGTGTGCGACCCACCACAATGACCTTGATTCTCAGCATGTCTGTGCAAGTGTCCGTGCCGGCCGCTAGCTCCGCTTCTCGAGGCCCAGCATGCGCGCTATCTCGGATGCGGTCTCCTGAACAAATCGCTTCAGGTCCTCGCCTTCCAGGGGACGTCCCGGTTCCGGAAAACGGTCCAGACCTTCGGGCCGAACAAGCGCCGGCCTGTTCTTGAACTCGGGTTTGGGCGTAATCTCAAAGGCGGGATCAAAGGCGTCCTCGAAATACATGTCCTGGAACCCCAGGAATTTGAGCATGTGGGCCGTGGAATCCAGTACCCCGATCTCCCCTTCTCGGACATACCCGCTGCCTGTGGCCTTGATAAACCCCGCCATGGACCCACCTCCCTGAGTGCAGGCGATGTTTCCGTTCCGGTTGGCCGTCAGCATGGCGTCCATAATCTCCTGCTCGCTCACCTGGACCATAAACACGCGTTTTCGGCCTGCAGCCTCATTATATAACCGCACCCGTTCGATCACACGGGGCATGGACACCGGGTTTCCGATCATGGCCGCCTGGGCCACGCTGGGACGTACGTCAACCGGCACGAACGAGCGGGCCGCCGTGTCTTCCTCCAGGTAGTATCTGAAGACCGGATCCGCATGCTCGGACTGGACCCCGATCACCTTGGGGAGCTCCGTTATGATGCCGGCCTCGTAAAACTTCATGAACCCGCCCAGGACGGCCGTGATGTTGCCGGCGTTACCGATGGGGACCACAACCACCTTATCCCCCACTTCGTAGTCGAAATCCTGGGCGATCTCAAAGGAGAAGGTCTCCTGCCCGAGGATACGCCAGGCATTTTTGGAGTTGAGCAGGGCCACATGGTATTCGTCGGCCAGGGTTTCCACCACCTTCATGCAGTCGTCAAAAACCCCGGGTATCTCGATGACCCTGGCGCCGCTGCCCAGGGGCTGTCCGAGCTGCTGGGGTGTTACCCTGCCCTGGGGAAGGAGCACGATCGACGAAACCATATCGCCGAGATATGCGGCGTATAGCGCGGCCGAAGCGGACGTGTCGCCCGTGGACGCACAGATGGAGAGCACATGTTCCACACCCTGCTCATGCATGAAATGATTGAGAAAGCTCAGGGCACACGCCATGCCCCGGTCCTTGAAGGACGCGCTGGGATTCAATCCGTCGTTCTTGAAATAAAAATCCCGGCCTATTTCTCTCCTCAGGCGGCGATTTCCCCGGACCACAGGGGTGTGGCACTCCCCGAGGTATAAAATCCGGTCCAAAGGGATCACGGGGGCAATGAACTCATAGTAGCGAAACACTCCCTTTAGGGCCTGCACGTTGAGCATCCTGCGGTGGTCCAGGATCCTCCGCCACCTGAGGCCGTTCGTTTCCTTTACACAGTGGAAGTCCGGGTTATGGAGCAGCAGTACACCGCCGCAGGTCGGGCAGGTGTAGAGGAGGCGCTCGATCCCGAACTCTTCGGCGCAACCTAGACACCTGTAAATCATACGGCCCGACGGCTGTGGAATGACGGCGTGCTTAATGTCCTCGGGGAACTCCTCAATCTTCATGTGCTTATCTCCCTTTGCACACCCAGGGGGGGCGGAATCAAGGTAGTTTCCATCCAGAAATGGTCTTTTTTGCCAATCTCGGCGTCAATCTGCGAGGTTGCTTGTGCGGCGTACTTCAGTACGCCTCCGCGCAACCTCTTGATCTCCTTGATCTTGACAAAAAATCCTCATTTCTGAATTGGAAACTTGCCAGTGCCCGAAAAGCGTTTCTGGATGGGCACAAGGTAAGTATCTGTAGCATCCATTTCCCGGGTTTTCAAGCAGACACCGGCACCGGCACCGATCACCGCTTATATTG
>JAWLEX010000132.1:0-8215 GCA_041685835.1 Desulfatiglandales bacterium | reverse complement strand
TCCCGATAGCGATTTCGATCCCGAAGAAACCAAACTGGACGCTCATTCTTCGCGCCAGTGCTCCTTGACTTTGGGTTGCGGGCAAGGGCCCGCTTTAGAGTATTTGAAACGGGGAGACCTGAAGAGAGAAGGTCTCCCCGTTTTCGTCCAGCCCCTGTTCGATCTCAAAGGGTGTTTCAAAAGGGTCTTTCAGGGCTGATGCCGGAACGGTTGCGCGGGGTGTCGGTGTTCTGTGTCTGCCTCAGTCTAGCTCCGTGGTTCGTGGTTTTTTGGTTTTTCCCTTAACAACACCTTAACAGCTCTTAAAAGCGTCTTCCTGATATGTGTTGCTTTTCTTAATGCCCTTCGTTATCATATCCGACCTAACTGTCTTGTTTCTGAAAACAAATTTCCTCGTTTCCACCCTGATTATTAAATCGCAAGATATGAAACAACGTTCCAAGGCCATTTGGCTCCTGATTATATTCCTGTTTACTGTTCCAGGCATGCCCCTTCATGCCCAGCAGGCCCGCCTGTCGGACATCGTGGTGACCAACACGGAGGAACACCTGCTGGTCTACTTCACCGTGGAGGACTGCTTTACGACCGATATGATACGCGCCATCGAGAGCGGTCTTCCAACGACGTTTACGTTCTACGTACGACTCAACGAGAGACGGGAGTTCTGGTGGGACCGTACCGTTGTTGAGGTCAAGGTTCGGCACACAGTCAGGTACGATCAGCTCAAGAACCTGTACGAGCTTCGCATCTCTGAAGACGAAGATGAGGTCGTGACGGTGGAGGACTTTGAGGAAGCCAAGCGGCTCATGTCCGAGGTGGTTGCGCTTGAGGTGGTTCCGCTGGCCCGTTTGCACAAAGGGACGCGATATCGTCTCCGAATGATGGCTGAACTGGAAAAAATTAGGCTTCCCCTGTACCTCCACTATGTCTTTTTCTTCCTTTCCTTGTGGAACTTTGAAACGGATTGGTATGCTGTGGATGTTGTGTACTGATCCGACGGGTCTCTTTTGAATGGCATCTTATCTCGAAGCAGAACGTCATGACCTTCGAAGGCGAAGGCGTGAGAGATACATTATTGCCGCTCTCATGGTGGTGGTCGGGATTCTTACCACCATCGGCATTCGTGTCCTGGACCTGGGTGTGGATCTTCCGTTCTCTCACAGCATCCTGGTCTTCAGCCTCATAAACCTGAACGTCATCCTCCTTCTCCTGCTCCTTTTCCTCATAGTGAGAAACCTGGTAAAGCTGCTCTTCGAGCGCAGGAAAGGCATCATGGGGGCCAAGCTCCGGGTGAAGCTGGTGCTGGCCTTTATTCTTCTCTCCCTCATGCCCACTGTTTTGCTCTTCTTTGTTTCAGTCCAGTTCATTTCCATTTCCATTGAGTACTGGACCAAGATACCGATTGAGCGGTCTTTGAGAACCTCCCTGGAGGTGGGGCAGAGCTACTATGACAGCAAGGCCGAGGAACTCTTCGGCCACGGCAACAACCTCAGCCGCCTGATGACCTATCACGGGTACATGCTTCTTTCGAAGCAGGACTCGCTTGAAAAGTTCATCGCGGATAAGCGACGCGAATACGGCCTTGCTTCCATCCAGGTGTTCAGCCGGGATCTGGACGTCATGGCGCTGACCAGGGACAAAGGGATCGACCTCAGTCCCTTCAAGAAGCCAAGAGGGGAGCTCCTGTCAAAGGCCCTGGACGAGGGTGCGGAGTTTCAGGATCGGCAGTTTTCGGCCCACGGACACCTGGTGACCGGCATCGTCCCGGTGTTCTCGCGGACCGAGTCCAAGGCCGTGGTGGGCTTGGTGACCCTTTCCGAGTTCATTCCGGGAAGCTTCGTGAACCGGCTCGAGGCCATCAGCCGGGGGCTGGAGGAGTACAAGCAGTTCAAGGTCTTGAGGGGACCGGTCAAGATCAGCCACATGATCACCCTTTCCATCGTAACGCTGCTTATCATTTTTTCTTCCATCTGGTTCGGGTTCTACCTGTCCAAGGGCATCACCATCCCGATCCAGGAGATGGCCGAGGGGACCAAACGCATCGCCGCCGGGGACTATGACGTTTTCATCGACCTGGAGTCCAGGGACGAGATCGGCGACCTGGTCCATTCTTTCAACCTTATGGCCATGGACCTGAAGAATGGAAAGGTCCAGTTGGAAAAAGCGAACGAGGAACTGATTCGAAGCAACATCGAGATCGAGCAACGGCGTCTCTATATGGAGATTGTGCTTGCCAACGTCGCCGCGGGTGTGGTTTCCGCCAGTGCCGACGGGAAGATTCAGACCATCAACAAATCAGCGGAGCAGATGCTGCGGTTGGACAGGGAACAAGTTATCGGGCGGCACTACAAGGAGTTTATCGGTGAGGAATACGTCAACCTGATCAACGGATTCTTTCAGGACGGAACCCTGTTTAGGAAGGGGTTCGTTGAAAGGCAGATCCGCCTTCCCGTTGGGAATAGGATCCTGACCTTGCTCGTTCACCTGAACGTCCTTTTGGACGACAAGGGAGAGTATGTCGGTCTGGTGGGGGTGTTCGAGGACCTGACCGAGATCGAAAAGGCCCAGAGGATGGCGGCCTGGAGGGATGTGGCCCGAAGAATCGCCCATGAAGTCAAAAACCCGCTCACCCCGATTCAGCTCTCGGCCCAGCGGTTGAGAAAAAAGTACGGGGGAAAGCTGAGCCAACAGGATGGGCAGGTGTTTGAAGAGTGTACGAACATGATTATCACCCAGGTGGAGACGCTGAAGGGGCTTGTGAACGAGTTTTCCAGCTTCGCCCGAATGCCTGCCCTGGATCCACAGCCGGAGAAATTATCCGGGATCATCCGTGAAGCCGTGAGCCTGTATAAGGAGGCTGAAACCGGGGTTCGGATCGTTTTTGATGAAAAGGGAGAGATCCCCAAGGTAAAGGTTGATCGCGAACAGATGAAACGGGTGATGATCAATCTCCTGGATAATGCCATAGCTTCCGTCAAGGGAAGTGGTGAGATTCGAATCGGGGTTGAACACGATTCGAATCTCGGGATAGTTCGGATCAGCGTGGAAGACAATGGTAAGGGGATTTCCCCGGACCTGAAGACCCATATCTTCGAACCGTACTTTTCAACCAAAAAGCACGGGACCGGGCTGGGGTTGGCCATCGTCAACACCATTATCAGCGACCACGCGGGCAGCATCCGTGTGGAGGACAACGTGCCTGCGGGCAGCCGGTTTATTATGGAACTGCCGGCGGCGGTCTGATTTTGCCTGTGCCGGTGCCTGTACAGGACGATTGGATTATGATTAATTCGTGCGGGGATTGAGGAAAAGGTGGCATATGGCGGTTGACTGGTCCCGGATTCACGCAAGCCGTTCGTTTTCCGCCTTGACCCTGCCCCTGGCAGCCTGCTCATTTTTCTACGGGCTGGGAGTCCGGCTCGATCGTGCAAGGCACCACAGGCTCGGGGCCGACCGGCTGCCCGGGCTGGTTGTGAGCATCGGCGGGCTGACCGCCGGCGGGGCGGGGAAGACCCCTGCTGCTGCGGCCCTTGCACGATGGGCCCTTGGCCGGGGCCGTCAGGTGGCCGTTCTCTCGCGGGGATATGGCAGGAAAAGGGGCGGTCCCCTGGTGGTGGTTTCCGACAGGGACCGTATCCGGGCGGATGTGGCCGAAGCAGGCGACGAGCCACTGATGCTTGCAGGGATGCTTCCGGGCGTTCCGGTGGTGGTGTCAAGGAGACGATCCCTTGCCGGGCGGCTGGCCCGCCGGGAGTGGGGTTCGGATTTCTTCATCCTTGACGACGGATTTCAGCACTGGGCCGTGGAGCGGGACCTGGACGTGGTGCTCCTGGATGCGGCGGATCCCGTGGGCAACGGGCGCCTGCTGCCGTGGGGGCCTCTGAGGGAGCCGATAAGCGCCCTCGAGCGGGCGGATGTTGTCGTCCTGACGCGCTCGAATCCCGATATGAAGGGCCGGGAGCCTGCAGATACCCTCCTCGAACGGTTTCCGGGCCTCCCCTGTGTCCGCAGCATGCACGTTCCCTCTGTTGTGGCATTCCCCGGTCGTGGGCTGGAGCATCCCGCAGGTTACCTTCAGGGACGGCGCGTAGCCGCCTTCTGCGGCATTGCCGGGCCGGGCGTCTTTCGGGAGACCCTTGCGAGCCTGGGGGCCGAGGTGGCGGTGTTTCGTCCGTTTCGAGACCACCACTTATTCACACAGGCCGACGTGAAAGAGATGGTCGGCCTGTTCCGCGAGAGCGGCGCGGACGCCCTCATAACCACGGAAAAGGACTGGATGCGTGCCGGTGCTTTTCTGGCAGGTGAGCAAGACGCGGGTTTCCTGCGTATTACTATGGAATTCCATTCGGGGGCTGATGTCTTGTTTGATATGATAGGCACATAATCACTCAAACACTTAATCACATAACCACTGCTTTCTTTTGCGTAGATTATGACCATTGCCGAAGAAAATATTTACAGAATTCTCCGTCTCCTCGTCCGCATAATGTCGAAGATCCCTTTTGGGGCCGGGCGTTTTCTCGGGGGCATGCTGGGGACGGGTGCGGCCCTCCTGCCCATACCACGTCTCAGGGTCGCCCTTGACAACATGCGGTTCTGCTTCGGTGACGAGCTGAATGAGGCGGAACTCAGGCGTCTGTATCGCCGAATGTTCCGCCATTTCGGCCGAATGCTTTTTGAGATCCCGCACATCATGAACCTGGACCGGGCCGGCCAGTCGCGCTATGTTGAGTTTGAAAACGAGAGGTATATTATCAATGCGCTCGAGCGGGGCAAGGGCGCATTCGTCCTGACGGCCCACTTCGGGAACTGGGAACTCATGTCAGCGGCCGTCACCCTGCGGTTGAACGGGGCCGCAATCGTGGCGAGGCCCGCTGACTTCAACCCTTTGGAGCGTCTCCTGAACGAGATTCGAACACTGTACGGCGGAGAGATCATTCCCAAACAGCGCGGTATGCGTAGGATCCTGGGGGCCGTTCGCGAAGGAAAGGCCGTCGGCATACTTCTGGACCAGAACGTGGACTGGTATGACGGCGCCTTTGTACCTTTTCTCGGAAAGACTGCCTGTACCAATAAGGGCCTTGCTCTTCTGGCCATGAAGACCGGAGCCCCCGTAGTGCCCATGTTCGCCGTAAGAAGGCCTCGAGGCGGCTACAGGATCGTTTTTGAGCCCGCCATGGAGCTCCAGGATACCGGGGACAAGTTGCGTGACGTGGATGACAATACGGCCCGGTTCGCTGATGTCATGTCGCGTTACATCCGCGCCTTTCCGGATCACTGGTTCTGGTTTCATCGCCGCTGGAAGACCCGTAACTACTGCCCGCTCCCCAGGGCCGGGGAGGTTGAACCTCCATGAACCAGCGGCAAACCCTGATAAACCAGGCCGCTGCGCCCCCCTTGCAAGGTCTTCCTGTGCAGCCCGAAAGCATCCTGGTGCGGGCCACAAACTGGGTCGGGGACGTGGTCATGAGCCTGCCGGCACTGGAGGCCTTGAGGGAACTATACCCCCAAAGCCGTATCACGGTCCTGGCCAGACCATGGGTGAAGGAACTCCTGTCCTCCCATCCCGCCGTGGACGAGGTGTGGGAATATGCCAAGGGCGGAGAGCGACTCAGGGACTTTACGGCTGTGTGGCGTGCGGCCAAACGGGTCAGGGAAGGCGATTTCGCCATGGCCGTGCTCTTCCAGAACGCCTTTGAAGCGGGCCTTATTTCCCGGCTCGGGCGTGTCCCGGTGCGGGTGGGATACGACACGGACGGCAGGCGGCTCCTGCTTTCTCACCCCGTTTCAAGGAAGACCGCCCCTAAAGGGGCCCATCAGGTGGCATACTACCTGAACATCATCCGGGCCATGGGATGGGATGGAGAAGAACGGGATCCGGGTCTTCACGTAACCGGGACGGACCGGGAACAGGCCCGGCGGCTCTTTGAGGCCGAGAAAGTGGCCCGGGAGCGGCGGATCGTGGGCATGGCCCCCGGCGCGGCGTTCGGGCCGGCCAAGCGATGGCCCGCGGAAAGGTTCGCGGAGATCGCCGACCGGGCTGCGACCGAGTGGGGGGCCGGGATCCTGATCCTGGGAAGCGCCGGAGACCGCGAGTCCTGCCGGGCGGTTGCCGCGGCCATGCGGCACACCCCGGTCGACTTATGCGGTCGCACCGGCCTGTCCGAAGCAGTGGCTGTTATCGACGCCTGCGACCTCTTTTTGACGAACGATTCGGGCCTTATGCACGTCTCTGCGGCACTGGGAGTGCCTACGGTGGCCGTTTTCGGGTCCACGGACCCTGTGGCCACCGGGCCAAGGGGGCCGCATAGCCGGGTGGTCCGGAACCCGGTGGAGTGCTCCCCCTGCCTGCGTCCCGTGTGTCCGGAAGACTATCGCTGCATGCTCGGCATCTCCCCGGACAAAGTTTGGGAAGCCGCGTGTGCGTTGGTGCGATCCTGAATCCAGGCGGTTTCGCGGGAATGCCGGCATCTGCCGGGGCAGGGTTTATTGGGGCGGGGGCTGTTCCCCGGCTGTAGTGCTTTCAGACGTCATCTATTGTCATTTCCGGAGGTATGATGAGCCAGCCCGCTGTGTTTCTGGACCGGGACGGGACCATCAACGAGCAGATGGGCTACGTTAATCACCCGAGCCGGTTCGTTCTGCTTCCGGGGGCGGCTTTGGGGATTCGCCGGCTCAACGAGAGCGGTTTCCTGGCGATAGTTGTATCCAACCAGTCGGGCGTGGCCCGCGGCTATTTTCCCATCGACCTTGTGCACGAGGTGCACGAGTTGATGCAGAAGGAGCTGGCGTCCCGGGGCGCGTTTCTGGACGGGGTGTTTTTCTGCCCGCACTATCCCGGGGGAGAGGTGGCGGAGTATGCGGTGGAGTGCGGATGCAGGAAGCCCAAGCCCGGCATGATCATAGAGGCGGAATCCCGGTTCCATATTGACATGTCCCGCTCTTACGTGGTAGGTGACCGCTTCTCGGACCTGGAACTTGCCGCGTCGAGAGGACTGACAGGGGTGCTGGTCGAAACCGGGTACGGCCTGGGGGACTGCCTGTACGTGCTGCCCGGGAAAAGTATCCAGCCCGGCCACATAGCGCACGACCTGGAAGCCGCGGTTCAGTGGATACTGGAAAGGGAAGGGGCCCGGTGAGAAAGGATGGGCGTCTTTGGGAGAGACAAAGTCTTTTTCTTTAAAAGCATGCCTTAAACATGTAAAATCAAGTATGACCCTCGCACCGTTCGGGTCTTACGTCGGGCCTGAATAGGCGAATTCAAGGAGGATCGTATGGGAATCAGCAAAGAGTTGCTGGAGATATTGGCATGCCCCAAGTGCAAGGGTGACGTCCGTTTGAACGAGGACGGTTCCGGACTCATCTGTGACCGCTGCAAGTTGCTTTACGAGATTCGGGACGATATTCCGATCATGCTCATCGACGAGGCCAGGCCGATCGAGTAGGTGTTCGGTTGATTGCCGGCTGCAGCAACCTTCGAGTGTGCGGGGGGGGCACGGGAGCGGGCTCGTCTCAGTCTTTGATGATCGATTTGAGGTGATTGTAAGGAGGCTGTATGACATACCGGAACATCATGTTTGTCTTTCCCGGGCAGGGTTCCCAGTATGTGGGGATGGGGAAAGAGTTCTACGACGAATTCCAGGATGTGAGGGACATATTCGACGAGGCCGGCAGCGTTTTGGGATATGACCTTTCGGACCTCTGCTTCAAGAAGCACAGCTTCGGCCGAATCATGCAATTCGCCGCTGATCTGAACAAGACCATATACACCCAGCCGGCGGTCATGGTCGTAAGCTATGCCTGCTACCGGGTCCTGGAACGGCGGTGCCGGGAGGAGGGCATTTCCATCGATCCCTACCTGATGGCCGGACACAGCCTGGGTGAGTACACCGCCATCCTGATCTCGGGGGCCATTGACCTGCGAACCGCTGTGAAGCTGGTCCACAAGCGCGCGACTTACATGACAGAGTCAGGCAGGGCTTACCCCAATGCCGGTCTAATGGCCATAGTTGACAAGGAAAACGACCTGGACTACGACAAGATACATACCGTCTGCAAGGATTTCGGGGTCTATGTCACGCTCAACAACACGAAAAACCAGATCGTTGCCGGAGGGTCCAAGAGACGGCTCCAGGAGTTGGCAAAAGAGCTCAAGGCAGAGGGCAAGCTCAGCAGATTCCTGAAGGTCGAGGGACCTTTCCACACGCCCATCATG
>JAWLEX010000131.1:0-8252 GCA_041685835.1 Desulfatiglandales bacterium | reverse complement strand
AATTTTACCAACACCCTCCCCTGCAGTTTCATTTCCGTACTTCAAATATCGGCATAATTGTGCTAACGGAAGACATTGTTTTCTCCGCCGTTAGAACCTCCGGCTCGAAAGGAATCCTTCCATGCTCAAGACCATGCAGGAAATGCTGCACTCACAAGATACGTGCGTGCTGGCGACAGTCAGCGGCGGCCGGCCGCACTGTTCTCTGATGGCTTATGTGTGTGATGATGCCGCCCGTCACGTGTACATGGCCACCTACCGGGATTCGGTCAAGTTCCGCAATCTCTTGCAGAACCCGGCGGTAAGCCTGCTGGTGGACACACGGGAAACCCATGGAAAAAGCCGGAAGGCCGAGACCAAGGCGCTCACCGCTTCCGGGGTGTATGAACCGCTTACGAGCCAGGTTGAAACGGATGCGGTCAAGGCCCGCTTGCTCGCGGCCCATCCACAGCTCAAGGTTTTCCTTCAAAGTGAAGCGGCCGAAGTCATCGCCGTTAGACTGACATCCTTTCTGATGCTGGACGGATTGACCGACTCTACCTTCCAAGAACTCTGAGAGTTATGGCAGCCATAACGATAAAGCTGCAGATCGACAACGCAAATCAGCACCCCTCTTCACGCTCGTCCCTCAGATGCTAATTTCGTCTTGAATTGTAAGAAAAGAGCTACTACTTCTTTTTTTGAGACATATCGCTTATGAATATGCATTTTAATGATTCTTTTTATAAGTCTATACTGGATTATTTAGTCTTAAACATCGCCATTATAGATTCTTATGGGACCATTATATATGTAAACGATGCCTGGATCCAATTTGCCAGGGAGAACGGCGATCCCGACCTTATCTATACAGGCACAGGTAACAACTATTTAGGCGTATGTCAAAGAGCGCTAAGAGAAGACCCTTCTCTTGAAGGTGTGGTTCAATCCATTGAGGACATAATAACGGGACGTATTCCCAGTTTCTTTCATGAATACCCCTGCCACAGCCCCGATAAGAAAAGATGGTTTCTGCTGGGCGCCAGGCATATTAAAGCCGCACCTGGAGGAGCGGCCATATTTCATCTCGATATCACGGAGAAGAAACTTGCCGAAGAGGCCATGGCCGGCATGAATGAAGAGCTCGAAGAAAGACTCGCTGAAAGGACATCCTCTCTTGTTAGGGCGAACCAGGAGCTGCAGAACGCGCTATTGGAAGTACGAATTTTGGAGGAGAGGCTCGAGAGTGAAAACCTTGTCCTTCGGGAAACCATCAAAACGGATCAGGCATTTCCCGGTATTGTGGGAAACAGCGATGCCATTCACTCAGTGCTCTTGAAGGTGGGTCAGGTAGGGCCTACCGACGCCCCTGTCCTCATTCTTGGAGAGACGGGAACCGGCAAGGGTCTGATCGCTAAGGCCATCCATGAATCGAGCGAAAGAAAGGACAAGCTCTTCATTCAGGTCAACTGCGCTTCCCTGCCGGCACAGCTCATTGAAAGCGAGTTGTTCGGGCACGAAAAGGGGGCGTATACGAGTGCATACAAAAAGCGGATCGGCCGTTTTGAGCTTGCTGACGGCGCAACACTTTTTCTAGACGAGATAGGGGACCTTCCGCTTGAACTCCAGGCAAAGCTGCTGCGTATCCTGCAGGATCATGAATTTGAGAGAATTGGAAGCTCCAGCACCATCAAGGTGGATGCACGCCTCATTGCCGCAACCAACCGTAACCTTGCAAAGGCCCTGGCAGACGGCCATTTCCGGGAAGACCTCTGGTATCGGTTGAGTGTCTTCCCCATAACGGTCCCGCCCTTGAGAGAACGTATGGAAGATTTGCCGGCCCTGGTTTCTCATTTCGTTTCCACCTATAATCGCAGGCTGGGAAAACAGATAGAAATCATACCCCAGAGGACACTGGATGCCCTGATGGAATATGGCTGGCCGGGGAACGTCAGGGAACTGGAAAATATGGTTCACCGCGCGGTCATTGTCTCGCAGGGAAAAGAGCTCTTGCTGGATTTACCGGAAACAGCGAGCCGCCCTCAGACCGAAGGCACTTCCCTGGTTGAAGTTGAACGACGCCACATAAACCACATCCTGAAATCGTGTAACTGGAAAATCGAGGGCAAAGGAGGTGCGGCCGAGCGGCTGGGCATCAACCCCAGCACCCTGAGATCCCGGATGAAAAGGCTGGGTATCCAGAAATCCGGACAGCTCATCACGTGACTTGCGCCGGCAACCACACAATTCCTCGAAATATAACGGGGCCTCGATATATCGAGGCCTTTTTTGTGGCCCAGCCTTCCCCAGATTCTGGGAATTTTCAATTAAAAAAGCAATATCCATTGGTTATGTTGTCAGACGCGGGACCAGGAAATTTGGCACGACCCTTGCCATATATACTCACAGGTTTGCCGCAAAGAAGTTTGGAGATTCACTTCAGGGCTTTAAGACAAAAACTGTGAAAAAGAAAAGGAGAAAGAAAATGGCCGAACATGAGAAAAGATTTGTGTGGGTAAAGGACAAGGCTGGAAACGAGTATGTGTGCCGGGTTATGGACCTCCAAGACCCCAAAAATGTTACGGAAGAAGACCTCAAAAACTGCGTTGACGATGCTTCCAGGGCAATAAACATAGGTGATTGATCTTCCTGGAACTAATTTTTGAAGATTGTTTCAACCGGCCCGACTCCCTATTGATTTATTTGCGGCTTTCCAAGGGGATAGGGCCGTTTAAAATTATTTGAGAAAGGGGATGCCAAATGGAGGAACTGAAATCCTATTTTGAAACCTCAAGGGGTATCGGCGTAATGGCAACATCCGACGCCGAGGGTAAGGTAAACGCAGCGGTCTATTCCAGGCCCCACTTTATGCAGGATGATACTGTCGCATTTATAATGAGAGACCGGCTTACCCACCACAATCTCCAGTCGAACCCTCATGCGGCTTTTCTTTTCCTGGAAGAGGGGCCTGGATATATTGGAAAGAGGCTCTACCTGAGCAAGGTTCGGGAGGAGGAGAACAGCGAGATTATTGATACCATAAGCCGCCGGAAATACCCAAGCCCTCCCGGAGAAAACCGATTCCTTGTTTTTTTCAGAATTGACAAGGTCCTGCCTCTCATAGGGGGCTGAGTATTTTCAATTTGACAGGGTCTTGTGAAAAAATCGGCCGGGATCATTGAATCCGGCAAGGTTATGCCTGATCCTTTTGTGTTTGAAAGAAACTCACCTGGAGTGCTTCTTGAAAAGGTCCCATATAATATCAGCCGCGTTGAAGTCTCTAAAAGGGTCATCTTTTTCCAGTTGACCGGAGAAATATCGGCCCGGCCATTTGTGTCCCCAGTTCTCGATAACGTACAGGATGACGTCGTTATTGCCATGACTGTCAAGCCAGGTTTTCCTGGTAACAATGCCGTCATTCAACCTGTCAATCGTTGGTTCCGCCAGGCACCCATTGTTTTTAACCCAGAAATCAACTGCCTGGTCGACAGACAGATATTCCCGCTCGCCACCCTTAGGAGGCTAGCAAAAATAACTTGAACATCTTGCATCTCATCTTCAGGCCATCTTCGGCTGCGGCTCAATCGCAAAATCCTCGACGTAGTCCAGCTACGCCTGCGGTTTTGCTCAATCACCGCAGCCAAATATGACCCAAATCTGAGCGCAATTTTGTCCAATTTATTTCTGCTAGCCTCCTTAGCAGGACTTACTCCTCCCTTGTAAGGAACGGCCGGATCATCGCTGGCATGAAAGATGATCATCGGCAGCGGTTTGGCGGGTTCAGGGACTATCCAGATCGGCGAATCAGATGTTGCTTTTCCGCCCAGGGCCCCTGCCAGTGTTGCCGCCGCCGCCAGCATATCGGTTTGCTCGGCGGCAAAACGGTAAGTGAGCATTCCACCGTTGGAAAAGCCGGCCATGTAAATTCTTGTATCGTCCACCTCGAATTGATCGGAAATCTCTTTGATGACGTCAACTAAAAAACCCACGTCATCAATGCCGTCGCCGGCGGCCTTTCCGCAGCAATGGCCGGCGTTCCAGTGTTTTAAAAAGCCCAATATGCCGTAAGCTCCGGAGGGGTAGGCCACCAGAAATCCCTCGCGATCAGCCAGTTCACTGAACCCCGATTGCTCTTCCATCTGCTCCGGTGTGCTGAATGCGCCGTGGATTACCAGGACAAGGGGTGCTTTTTTCTTTAAATCATAATTGATGGGGACATGCACCAGATAGTAGCGGCGCAGACCCATCACCCTCATATCCAGTTTCTTTTTGTAGGTGACTGCCTTTGGGAAATCTTCCCTGGGTAGCATGGCCGTGCACTGCAGGCCTGAACAGGAAAGGATTAAAAGCAACATAAAGAATATTTTCTTACTGTCTGCGGCATCGCCAAAATGCGGGCGAAGCCTGGTCCTGCCCTCCTGAACAGCTCTTAAAACCGCCCCTTCGATTCGTCCAAAAAAAAGGTTGTCGTCGTCGCGAAGCCGGTAGCTCGCCCTTGCAAGATCAAGAAGCTCCAGGGCCTCGTCCCGCCGGTCATCACCATAGGCGGATAAAAAACGCTCCTGCATGGCGGAACGGTCCTTGGGCTCATTTTCGGTATGGGTCGCCGGGGCGACAGCAGCCAGCTTCAGGACCAGAGCGATAACGTCCTCTTCCCAGCGCATATCCTCGAATCGCTTACGGCCCAGCTCCATGTGGATTCGCTCGGCCAGGCCTGCAGTGGACACAAAAGCCCTGTATGCTTCGACGGTAATGACTGCGCCCTCGGGTACGGTTATGCCCTGCCGCGACAGGAGCGACAGGGTGAAGGCCTTCCCTCCGATCAAGGGCTTGTCCTCCGGGCGGACGGCACCGAGCGGAATCACGTAGCTCATCGCGGCACCTGGATTTCCACCACTTCCTGGAAGCGCCGGACCACGCTATAGCTCTCCACGCGGAGTCGCATAAGGGCACAGGTGGGGGCGTGAACAAAGTCCACCAGGTGCGGGTGCCTCAAGATGTACGGTCCAAGAAAGGCCTCCTTTTCATGGTGCGGGATCTCTTCCACCGCGCCCGTGGCCGTGGCGGCTGTAGCGTTGTGGAAATCGGCCGGGGTGTTGGACCTGTTGTCCACGAGGAATGCCGCGCGAACGGACCACATGAGGTTTGTGAATTTACGCGTAGTGCGGGGAGTGGCGAACAGGATCTTGCGAAGGTCTTCGCTCGCGGCAAAGGCCACGAGGCTTGCGTGCGGTCCTGCGCGGCCATGGGTGGAAAGCACTCCCAGGGGCTGTGAGGCAAGCAGGTCTTGCAGTGTCGGGATCCAGTCTTTAAAGGTCATGGGGCATACCACTCCTTGTATCTCTTCACGCCGACCTTCCGTGCGGTGTTTTCCGAACTCATGTAGCGTATCTTGCCGAATATTCGCCTCTCAGGACCCCAAGCCCTGTCATACCTTCCAAGCGTCCAGAAAATGCCGCTGTAAGAGTTGGGATCCCTGCCGTCCAAAGCATACTTGTTGTTCAGGGTTGTCATGGTATGGAGTGCGTCTTGAGGTGACCGGGACCATTCGAGGATTTTTTTACCCCAAAGCATGCGCAGGTAGTTGTGAATCCTTCCCTCCCTCACCAGTTGCATCTGCGCGGCGTTCCACAAGGGGTCATGAGTCCCGCCTGATTCTAATTCATCCAGCGAGTAGATGTAATCTCTTTTGTCCTCCCTGTGATAGTGAAGCGTCTTGCGCGCCCAGTCCGGCAGCGACTCATACGCGTCATAGTCTTTCCTGAGATGGCACATATTGAATCCCAGCTCCCTCCAGGTCAGCAACTCGTCGAGAAAGGCCTCCGCTCCCTCCCCCATGCCCCACCAGCCGGTTTTCTTTCCTGTAGCTTTTTGTCCGAGCCTGTGAAATGACCAGGATTCCCTTTGGAAAATTTCCTCGAGAATCTCGTGTGTACATATGTGACCGAAATGGAGATAGGGTGAAAAACCGCTCGCACCTTCCAGTTCAGGCTCATTGCGCCTCTCGGGGTAATGGGCGAGGCCGTTTTCCAGGAACTCCTGCATCCTTTCCAGGCCCGCCCTTCGTCCCCCTCTGAAAAGTGCCTCTTTCACCCCGTGGTCGATGGGAAAGACTGAAAGACCGGACTTGCCGAGCGCCTCAAGATCCCTGGACCCGAGCGGGGGCCACCTTTTCAACACATTCTCCGGCAAGGAGCCATGATTCATAACTGGCAGCTCCCCTATGGGCTCCTTGAGAGGCCGCTTATGCACATGCAGGGGAAGGACCTTCTGGAGAAAGCGCCTGAATGAATAGGCCGTCTTGTATTCCTGCTCCCCGGCTCTTAAGGGGAGTATTCCGTTTGAGTCTATGACCTCAAGTGAAACAGGGACTTTTCCGGCTGCGGCATTGATCATTTCCGGTATGAAAAAACATGGAAAATCATCGGTAACCACGATGCATGCCTTTTGGGAGAGCGCTTCCAAGAGCCCTTTCCCCCTGCCGTTTTCAGGCTCCAGGTAGGGATAGTAGAGGGCGTTCTTGCCCTTTAGGCTGGAGGCATTGTCAAACATGCCCTCTATGATGAAGCGGTGAAGGCGGAGGCTGGCCCATTGATAGCCGACCCGAAGTGCCTCCAGTATCAAAAGGGGTCTTTTGAGTTCCCGGCACCACTCTGCGGCCCTTTGCAGGCTGTAATTGTATTCGGTCCTTCTGTAGGCTATCATCCAGTAAAGGACATACCCTCCCTCCGGATTGATTGACGCTCTGTTTGCCTTGCTTATCCTCAACCGAGGAATCTTTGAGGGGAAACCGGTATCGGCGGGCGTCTTTACTCCAGAGTTACGGGAGCTTTCAGCGGGCATGGCCTATCCCTTTTCATAAGGAGAAAAGTTGACTGCAAATCCGCTTCAGGGGCCGTCATTACCCTTGCTACCATACTTGCAGCACTTTGAAAACGGATAGAATCATCGGCTGGAAAAGACCGTCATGACTGTTTGGCTGAGGTGAAACCGATGATGAGAGAACCAATTACGAATATACGCGCGAAACCGGTACTGGTTACCGGGGCCACGGGTTACGTGGGCGGACGCCTTGTGCCTCTCCTGCTCGAATCAGGATATAAGGTCCGGGTCATGGGACGTTCGCTGGAAAAGTTGAAATGCCGGCCCTGGGCATCAAAACCTGCTGTGGAATTTGCCCGGGCCGATATGTTCGACAGGGCCTCTCTTGAGGAATCCTGCAGGGGTTGCGGTGCCGGCTATTACCTGGTTCATTCCATGAACTCGAGAAAAAAGGACTTTGCCGAGGCCGACCGCAAAGCCGCGCTTAATATGGCGGGTGCGGCATCAGCGGCAGGGCTTGAAAGGATAATATATCTGGGAGGCCTTGGTGAGGAAGGCGACCTGATGAGCGAGCATCTCCGCTCGAGGCATGAGGTTGCAGGTCTTCTGGGCACAGCGGGAGTCCCCGTAACATTCCTGCGGGCCGCGGTCATACTGGGTTCGGGCAGCGCTTCTTTTGAGATGCTCCGTTATCTGGTGGACAGGCTGCCTGTCATGACGACCCCCCGCTGGGTGGATACACCCTGCCAGCCCATAGGCATCAGAAATGTCCTGAATTATCTGGCAGGCTGTCTTGGAAACCAAGAGACCACAGGAAAGACCCTCGATATCGGGGGGCCTGATATTGTCTCCTACAGAAAGCTCATGGAGATCTACGCCCAGGAGGCGGGACTCAAGCAAAGGCTCATCATACCCGTGCCCCTGCTCACCCCCAGGTTGAGCAGCTATTGGATTCATTTTGTGACACCCATTCCTTCATCAATTGCAAGGCCGCTCATTGAAGGCCTCAAGACCCCTGTTGTGTGCCGTGAAAACAGCATAAGAAAAATGATCCCCCAGGAGCTTCTGACCTGCAGGGAGGCCATAAGGGCCGCCCTTCGCAGGACGGAGGAGCACTCTGTACATACCTGCTGGGCCGATGCCGGGGAAATCTTTGTCCCGGAGTGGACCCAGTGCGGGGACGCCGACTATGCAGGAGGTACGGTCTTTGAGAGCGGCTATCGCGTGCTCTTGAAGGCCCGGCCTGAGGAGGTGTGGCCTCTGATAAAAGGTCTGGGGGGAGACAACGGCTGGTATTACGGGGAGGTATTATGGAGACTCAGGGGGGCGCTGGACCGACTCATGGGAGGGGTAGGTTTTCGTGGCGGCCGAAGGGACCCTTCAGAGCTTTACACAGGGGATGCCCTTGATTTCTGGAGGGTCATGGAGGTGAAAGAGAACAGGCTGCTGAG
>JAWLEX010000130.1:0-8254 GCA_041685835.1 Desulfatiglandales bacterium | reverse complement strand
CCGCGCAACCTCTTGATTTCCTTGATCTTGACAAAAAATCCTCATTTCTGAATTGGAAACTTGCCAGTGCCCAAAAAGCGTTTCTGGATGGGCACTAACCAATAATCACTCGCTTTGCGGGCGGATCTACTCTTAAACATATTCATGAACTTTCAAAGGGAAACGCTATGGGAATGATCGACATCGGAGAAAAACCGGTTGTGCTGAGAGAGGCCGGGGCATCAGGAAAAATACTGCTCTCCACCAAGACAATGGATGCGATTCGCTCAGGCCGTGTTCGAAAAGGAGACCCCCTTGCGGTAGCCGAGGTGGCGGCCATACAGGCAGCCAAACAGACGTCACTCGTTATACCCCACTGCCACCAAATCCCGCTTGACACCGTTGATGTCGAGTTCTCCCTTGGTGACGAAGGCGTGAAAGCGTCCTGCCTTGTCAGGGCGCGGGCCAGGACCGGTGTGGAAATGGAGGCCCTGGTCGGCGTCTGCGCGGGCTTGAACACCATCTGGGACATGGTTAAATACCTGGAAAAAGACGAAGCCGGACAGTATCCGGATACGCGGATCACTGACATTCGCGTGGTTCGAAAAATGAAGTCGGAGTGATCCATTAAGGAGTGCCCATCCAGAAACGCTTTTTGGGCCTTAGCAAGTTTCCAGTTCAGAGCCGCACAAGCAACCTCGCAGATTGACGCCGAGATTGGCAAAAAAGACCATTTCTGGATGGAAACTAAGGTGTTTCCGGCAATTCAACATCTCTGTCGACGCCGCACTGCGGGGCGCCCATGGGATGAGCATGGACGTGTCTAAACCGCCTTCGCGCAAGGAATACATGACCATGCAAAAGGGCCGGGGAAGGGGCCTTTTTGGCGTGTTTCCCGGGCGTTACCCCAGGGAACTCTTTTGGAGCCACGGTGTGCTGCCCATGGAAATCTGGGACCCCGTGCTGGACACCTCAGGCTCGGGCGTCCACCTCCAGCCCACCATTTGCTCTATCGTGAAAGCAGGGCTTGAGCTGATTATTCAAGGAAAGTGTGATGATCTGGACGGGTTCCTCTTTCCCCACACCTGTGATTCCATTCAGAACCTGGGTTCCATGGTGCGGGACTATCTGGACGTGAGCAAGCCCTGTCTGTTTTTCTACCCGCCCAAGGCCCCCTACGGCCGGGCATCAAGGGTTTTTTTTCGCAGGGAGCTCGAGAGGCTTGCATTAGAACTCGAGGGAATCTACGGCCGCCCGGATCGGGATGCGCTTCATAACGCCGTGGTTCAGGGCCGGGAAGTCCAAAAGACACTGGCCGCCCTCTATGCGGCCAGGGCCGAGGGTCGGCTGGACGCGTCGAACAGTGAATTCTACCGGGTGGTCCGGCTGGTCGAGTACATGCATCCTGATGACATGCTCCCCGCAATGAAGGAATTTCTGGATCAAAGGACGACGAACCACTCCGTAAGGACTCCGTGCCTGGTCTTGAGCGGGGTGCTCCCCAATCCCGAGGGCCTTTTCCCGGTCCTGGACCAGCTGGGCCTGCGCGTGGGAGACGACGATCTGCTTTCCTGCGGTAGAAGGCTTTCAGGCGAAACCGATTCCGGGTTGGACGCTCTCGACTCCCTGGTGGAGAGCATTCTGGGAATGCCGGCCTGTTCCACGATTAACTCCCCCATTGAGGAGCGCCGGAAACAGATCATACGGAAAACCGGGCGTTGCAGCGCCGGAGGTGTTTTGTTCAACGTGATCAAGTTCTGCGAACCGGATCTTTTTTACTACCCTTACCTGAGGGAGTCCCTTCGAAAACAGGGAATCAAGACCCTGTTCCTGGAAAACGAAGTCAACCGGGATATCTCGGGGCAGACCGAGACCCGCATTGAGGCGTTCGCTGAGATGATCAGACGTCGGAGAGAATGAGCATGTCCCTCACAGCGCGGGCAAGGTTCAGATTCATGAAAGACATGGGGGCTCCGGCCCTCATGGCCGGATCCAGGGCCTTTATGCGGGCACGCGGAAGACGGAGGGCCCCCGGCCCGGATACCGCGCCGCCCCTGGCATGCGGCAGGCGGTTGCGGGAAATCATGACCCGGCACTACTTCCTTTCCCGCTACGCAAAGGGGGCCGCACCTGTGGCCTGGGTCACGAGCGGCGCCCCGGTGGAACTGCTGCGCGCATTCGGTTTCTATACCGTGTATCCTGAAAACCACGGAGCTCTCTGCGGGGCCAAGGGCGTGGGGGCCCGCCTCTGCAGTGTGGCCGAGCGGAACGGCTATTCTCAGGATCTCTGCTCCTATGCGCGTATCGACCTGGGTGTGGCCCTGTCGGGAAACTCCCCTGCGGGTAAGCTCCCACGGCCCGACCTTCTCTTCGCGTCCAATAACATCTGCCAGACCGTTGCTTACTGGTACACCGTCCTTGCTGAACAGTGGGGCGTCCCGTTCCTGCTCTTCGACACGCCTTTCAATCACGCGGGGGGACCTTCCGGAGCGGACATCGCTTACATGACGTCTCAACTCGAAGACATGCTCCCCACCCTGGAGCGGGTGAGCGGGTGCAAGTTCCGCATGAAGGCGCTGGAAGCGGTCCTGGACCTTTCAAAGGAAACGGCCGAGACCTGGGGAGCGGTCCTGGGTACCATGAAGGCCGTTCCTTCTCCCATGACCATCTTCGAGGCATTTGTTCACCTCGCGCCGGTGGTCTCCCTTCGAGGCCTCCCCGTGGCCCTGGAATACTACCGCGTCCTGTTCGAGGAACTGAACCAGCGTGTCGCGAGAGGGCAGGGCGCCCTCCGTGAAGAACGGAAGCGACTCATGTGGGACAATATCGCCGTGTGGTACAAGGTTCGCGACTTTTCCACTCTCTTTGCAGAGCGAGGCATGAGCTTTGTCACGGCCACCTACACCAACGCCTGGGCGGAGACGGCCTCCGACATGGATGCCGGTCGGCCTCTCGAGTCCATTGCACGCACCTACAGCCGGGTCATCCTTAACAACAGCCTGGGAGACCGGCTCCGCCTCATGGAGCAACTCATTCGAGACTACCGTGTGGAGGGGCTGGTTATCCACTCGGCACGGAGCTGCAAGCCCTACTCAGTGGGCCAGTATGACCTCAAGAGGCTCCTGCTGGAACGACTGGGTGTTCCTTCCGTGGTTATAGAGGCGGACATCGCCGACGAAAGGGCCTACTCGGAGCAGCAGACCCGTACTCGTCTCGAGGCCTTTTTCGAGGCACTGGAAAGCTGAACCGGGACACAGCCAACGGACATGAGCTGAGGGGCCGGTCACCCCCGTTCATGAAAATCCGTGACCCGTGCCGGTGACAGTGACGGTTTAGGTGGACAGCAGGGGCTTTTCAAGATCATGAAAACCGGAGGCAAACAGGAGGCAGGCAAGGGGGCCTTGAAATACGTCGCCGGAATCGACGTGGGGTCGCTCAGCACGGATGTGGTGATCCTCGACGGTGAAAAGAGGCGTATCGCCGGCTACAGCATTGTCCGGACAGGCGCCAGCAGCACCGGTGCGGCTGAAGAGGCGCTGGACCACGCTCTTACATCCGCGGGCATCACCCGGGACGCCCTGGGTTTTATCGTGAGCACCGGATACGGCCGCAAAAAAGCCCCTTTCGCCGACCGTGCAGTCACTGAAATCACCTGCCATGCCCGGGGGGCCTGTTATCTGTTTCCGGATACCGGCACGGTGGTCGACATCGGCGGACAAGACTCTAAGGTGGTTCATGTGGGAAAAGGGGGAAAGGTCCTGGATTTCACCATGAACGACAAGTGCGCGGCAGGTACGGGCCGGTTTCTCGAGGTCATGGCGGAAAAACTACAGGTGGGGCTGGAAGAAATGGGCAGGCTCTCCACACAGTCCCGGGGAGAGGTGGCCATCAGCAGTGTCTGCACAGTATTCGCTGAAAGCGAGGTGGTATCGCTGGTTGCACAGGACCATCCGCCGGAGGAGATCATCCGCGGCATACATCGCGCCATTGTCGGCCGGATCTGGTCCATGGTGCGCTCGCTGGGCATAAGCGGAGAGCTTACCATGACCGGCGGTGTGGCCAAGAACCCGGGAGTGGTGTCTCTGCTGGAGGAAAAACTGGGGAAAGCGGTCCTTGTGCCTTCGGAGCCCCAGATAGTAGGGGCGCTCGGAGCCGCCCTGATCGCTTTGGACCGGGTTAATGAAATTTTTCTCAAAGAGTGATTTCTCACTTTACAGGGAAAAGTAATTGCGTTATACGTGCTTCTCCGATAGGGTTCGCTGATTGTGTCTGGAATGTCAACGGAAGGCCGTCTGACGAAGGAGTTAACGGGCCATCGTCTTAAACCTCAAGAAACACGGCCACTGGTACGATGATATTGCGATAGTCAGCCAACTCGGACTGACCATGGCCGGGTCCATCCTCTTTTGCCTGGCCATAGGGTATGCCCTCGATAAGTGGCTGGGCACAAGGGGCTTGTTTACGATTATTTTTATCATCCTCGGTATCATAGGGGGCGGAGTCACTGTTTATCGCCAGATCATGAACGTGCTGGACCCCAAGGAAAAAAGCCGGCACGAAGCGGAACAAGAGAATGGAAGCCGTTAAATCGATGCAGAAGAAACTCTGCTCTCAAGCCTTGCTGGCCGCAATTGCCGGAGCCCTTATACTGATCCTGTTTGGTGAAAAGGCAGTTGGAAAGGGGCTGGTCCTGGGGACACTTTTCAGTGCGATCAATTTCGTACTCATGGGACAGTTCCTTCACCACACCATGTCGAATTCAAGGACCAGGGCGAGCGTTGCCGCTTTCGGCTCCATACTTTTTCGTTTCGCTCTTCTGGCCGTTCCGCTCATAGTCTCCATCCGGCTCGATTCCATTCACATCATCGGTGTGGTCATCGGGATTTTCATGGTCCAACTGATCATATTATTTAATCATCTCGTGCGCATACGCACATCTTCCGTTCAAAAATCTTAGGATAGGTTTTACGCCATGGAAGACTTGACCCATCTCCCACAGATTACGATCAACCTGCTCGGGTTCGATCTCGTCATAAACACACAAACCGTTTTCATGACGTGGATAGTAATGGCTATCATTCTTGTGATCGGATTTCTTGCAACTAGAAAGATCTCCATCCTGCCCAACCCCTTTCAGGTCCTGGGAGAGCTGATCGTCAATGCCTTTTGGGGAATAACCAAGGGCGCCCTGGATGATGACATGGCCCGAAAATATTTTCCCCTTGTCTGCACCATGTTCATGTTCCTGCTTTTATGTAACTGGCTCGGGGCATTCCCGCACCTTGCTGAGCCGACTAAAGATCTGAATACACCGCTGGGGCTGGGGCTCATGGGGTTTTTTATAGCGCATTATGCCGGAATTCGCGCCAAAGGGATAAAGGCCTACTTGAAAGAGTATTTCGAGCCCATCTTTTTTATGGCTCCCTTGAATATAATCGGTGAAATCGCAAAGGTGGTTTCCATATCGTTTCGTCTCTATGGCAACATTATGGGTGGAGCCATCATTGTTCTGGTAGTATCTCATTTAATTTACAGTTTGATACTTCCACCCTTTTTGATAGCATTTTTTAGTTTATTTATAGGAACAATACAGGCTTTCGTATTCACAATGCTTACCTTGGTATATATTTCAGTGCAGGTTAAATAACTATGAGTGTTGCTGAAACCATTGAGCTAGCTTCCTATGTAGGCGCAGGATTGTGCATCGGCTTTGGAGCCATCGGCGCAGCCCTTGGCGAAGGATACACGGCAGGACTTGCCAATGCGGCGATTTCCCAGAAAGCATCCAAGTCGCGCGAAATCGTGAAAAACATGCTGGTAGGTCAGGCCATAGCCGAGTCGGCGGCTATTTTCGCCCTGGTCATCGCCATAATGCTTGTCTTTATGAATTTCCCCGCAGAAACGCTGCTGGGAGCCGCATCTCTTTTGGGAGCCGGCATCTGCATGGGATTAGGCGCCATAGGTTCGGGTGTCGGTGCCGGGCTTCCAGGGGGACAGGCCTGCATGGGGATCGCCAATCAGCCGGAAATGGCGGGAAAACTGACCACCAACATGCTTATCGGGTCCGCAGTATGCCAGACCCCCGCCATCTTTTCCATGGTAATCGCCCTCATGCTGATGTTCCTGAGTTTTGACCACCTGCCTCTCCAACCCACTTGGGCGGCCCTCATAGGGGCAGGCATCTGCATGGGGTTCGGCGCCATAGGTTCGGGTGCGGGGTCGGGATTTCCTGCCGGCCGGGCCTGCGAAGGTATTGCAAGGCAGCCGGCTGTCGCCGGAAAGGTGACCACCAACATGCTTATCGGGTCCGCAGTATGCCAGACCCCCGCCATCTTTTCCATGGTAGTGGCTCTCATGCTGCTGTTCCTTCGTTTCGAACACCTTCCCCTGGGGATTGCCTGGGCCGCGCTTATCGGGGCCGGAGCGAGCACAGGCCTCGCAGCAATCGGGTCCGGCTACGGTGGCGGGATGGCGGCGGGGTCGGGCTGCGCAGGGATTGCAAGGAACCCGGACAGCCTCGGCCCGGTAACAACAAGCATGCTGGTGGGGCAGGCCGTTACCCAGACGCCGTCTATTTTCGGACTGCTCGTCAGCTTCATTCTCATGTTCAAGGCATTTCCTGAAACAGCCGGCCTTGCTGCAGCAATGGCCCCTCTTTCAGCGGGAATTTGTATGGGATTCGGAGGGATCGGATCCGGAGTAGGAAACGGTTATACCGCAGAGTCGGCGGTCCTTTGGATCGGAAGAAATGCAGAGGCCTCGGGTATCTTGACAAGGACCATGCTTGTCGGCCAGGCCATTTCTCAGTCTACCGCCATTTATGCCATGGTAGTGAGTCTGGTGCTCGTATTCGTAGTCTAACCGGGATAGCGATTAAGGTGATTTTTTAGAATATGGGGAGGAAAGAAAATGGAAGAAATAGTTCAAGCAGCGGCATACTTGGGAGCGGGACTTGCCATGGGTCTGGGTGCAATCGGCCCGGGCATCGGCGAGGGGTTCGTCGGAGGAAAGGCCTGTGAGGCGATCGGGAAGAAGCCGAATGAGGCCGGTCTCTTGACGAGAACCATGCTGGTAGGGCAGGCCGTATCCGAGTCCACAGGTATATATTCCCTGGTTATTGCCCTGTTGCTCCTGTTTGTTGTCTAAATTCTATTTGACGGTGCCGTATCATGATTAGCATCAATGCGACTCTTGTCGTTCAGGTGATTCATTTCCTCCTGATGGTGTATATCCTGAACCGCCTTATGCTGCGCCCGATCATGCGCCAGATCCATGAGAGGGAAGAACACATGCAAAAGGCGAAGATGGATTCCGAGGAAATGGCTGCTGAGGCGGAACGACTCGTAGAGAAACGCCTTTCCATGGTGAATGAGGCGCGAAAGAAGGCTGCGTTCGAACGGTCCAAGCTCAAGGAGGATGCCTCCTCCTCCGCCGACGGGATCTTTGACGAGACTCGAAAGGAAGTCGCCCAGATTCGCGAGCGGGTTCAAGCCCAGGTGCAGGAACAGCTTGAAAATGCACAGAAAGCTCTGGACCAGGAAGCAGCATCACTGGCCGACGAAATCGCTGAAAGAATCGCCGGCAGGAGGATAAACCATTGAATCGAACCTTAACAGACATGCTTCCGCGAGTTGTCTTTGTGGGCGCATTTATAAGCTTTCTGCTCCTGTTGTCTCCCGCCGATCTTTTGGCCCAGGAAGGACCCAGCCAGGGCAGAAAGATCTACGACACGATCATGCTGTGGGTCAATTTCGGTATTTTGGCTTTCGTTTTCATGAAGTATGGAAAACCGGCCCTGGTGAGTTTTCTCTACGGCGAGCGGAATAAGATTGAGAAGGCCCTCCAGGAAATCGAAGAAGACATGAAGATAGCAAAGAGGCGTGTAGAAGAGGAATCGAAAAATCTTGAAGGAATTGATGAATATCTCCAGCAGATAAAAGGAGATATCCTCGAGATGGGCGAAAGGGAGAAGATCCGCATACTCGAGGATGCCCGGAGTAATGCGAATCAGATGATAAAAGATGCCGAGAATGAACTAGCCCTGAAAATGGAAGAAGCACGGAGGGCCCTTAACGATCGTGTTGTGGATCAGGCTGTCAATATGGCAAGCGAAAAGCTGACAAAGAAGTTTACTGAGCAGGACAACGAAAAGCAAATCGAGGGATTTATGGGGAGTCTTGATCAAGTAAGAGGACAAAAGATGCTGACCGTCTAACCCCGGCCTCCTAAGCCGACATTTTTCAAGAACCGGTCCCATTCGAATTATCTCTTGATA
>JAWLEX010000129.1:0-8256 GCA_041685835.1 Desulfatiglandales bacterium | reverse complement strand
GATAATCTCGCTATTGATGGAACGCCGATTTATTTCTGCGACTGACTTAAGCCGCTCGTAAAGCTCATCAGGAATATTCTTTACCGTAACATTTGCCATATTGACACCTCCAAATGATTCTAATGTGAAACCATTTTGGAACCAAACAGGAGTCTTGTCAAGTGCAACACATTCTTTGTGCCGGCCAACGATGAAGTCACCCGCATCGGCAAAATCCCCTTCGGCCGCGACCGGCGACCATCCTTGGTCAATCCTTTCCAGAAACCTACCAAAGCAGGGAGCTTCCCGCAGAGGCGTCTGAGGTTTTGCTCAGAATCCAGGCAGCTTGAACTTCATAGTGACCTCGCCGGTCTCGGGGTCCAGGCGAATCATGCGCCCCCGGTCGCTTGCCTCATCCAGCTTCCGGCCGGTGGCCATCTCCATCAGGCCGCTGATGAAGGCCATGCCCGAATTGAGAACGGCCTCCACTTTTTCCGCAGGCTGCCCCGCCAATGGCGAGCCGCCTTCCTCAACGGCTTCCTGCGCCCATGCTGCTTCAGCCGCGGCCCCATCCGGCGCGGATTCCTCGAGATCTTCATCCGACGCCGGTATCCGGTCCTCATCCTCTTCTCCGGCAAGGGCCTGGGGATTGAGGAAATGGGGCATATCCTCTGGAATGCTCTCGCCTGGTATCGCCTCATAGTCCGAGAGCTCCCCCGTGACCTCCTCCCCCATCATCTTTCTCAACTGGTAGAGCATCTCGTTCCGCCTCTCGCGGGAGAACTCCACCGTATCCACGCCGCCGTCGAACACTCCTGTAAAGAGCTCGGTCTTGAGCTGGATACCCGCCAGGATCTTTTCCTCGATGCTGTTCTTGGCGATCAGGTTGACTACATTCACCTTCTTGCTGGTCTGCCCTATACGGTTCACCCGTCCTGTGCGCTGGTTCAGCCGCGCCGGGTTCCAGGGCGGTTCAAAGTTGATTACGCAGTCCGCGGCCTGAAGGTTGAGCCCCGTTCCGCCCGAGTCCGTGGACAGGAACACCTTGCACTCGGGGTTATTGGAGAACTCGTCGATCAGGGCCTGGCGCTTGTTCACAGGGACCTTGCCGCTCAGTTCCACGAACGGAATGCCCTTTCTGGAGAGGCGGCGTGCAATCAGGTAGGTCATGGTGGTCCACTCGCTGAAGACCACTGCCTTGCGCCTGCCCTGAACCACCAGCTCGTCCAGGATATTCTCCAGTTCCTCCAGTTTGGGAGAGATGTTGGTTTGCCGGTCGATCAGATAGGTGGAGTCGCACACCGAGCGCATCCTGAGGAGAAGCACCTGAATCTGGCGCACGTCCATGGGGGTCAGGAACTTCTTGTTCAGGATGGGCAACAGCGACTGCATGTAACCGCTGTGGATCTTGGCCTGCTGCTCCGTCAGCTCTATGTAGTAGTTGTTTACTATCTCCTCGGGAAGATCGGAAAGGACCTCCTCCTTCCTCCTCCTCACCACCATATCCTTGAGCTTTTCATGCAGGAGGTCCAGGTTACGGTAGCCCATTATCCGGTCTTTCTTATGGCGGCTTAAGAGGAAGTGCTCTGCGGCAAATCGCCACAGGGGCGACAGCATGTAGGGGTCCAGGAACTGGACTATGGAATAGACGTCCTCCAGGCGGTTCTCGAGCGGGGTGCCGGTCAAGACCAGCGCGTGCTTGCGGGGCAGGCGCTTGACCGCATCGGCTGTCTTGGTGGAGAAGTTCTTGATGCGCTGGGCCTCGTCCAGGATTATCAGATCCGGCTTGAACCGCGAGAGCGCAAGACCGTCCCTCAGGACCGCCTCGTAATTGGTGATCTTGAACAGGGAGGGGTCCTCCCGGTAGATACGCTGCCTGGTCCTTGCACTTCCCGCCACCACCACTGCGTCCTCGTCGGTGAACCGCTCCACCTCCCGCCTCCACTGCTCTTTTAAAGAGGCGAGGGTTATGACCAGGACCCGCCTGAAACCGAAAAGCTCCTTTTTCAGTATGGCCAGGGCTATCCCTTGAAGGGTCTTTCCCAGGCCCATCTCGTCACCTATCAAGGCGGCCTTCCTGTAAAGGGCGAACCGGACCCCTTCTTCCTGGTAGGGGTAGAGCTTGGTCTTCAATACGGTGAGAGGCGGAAGCGGCTCCAGGGAGCGCTCCTTCGCTTCGCGATCCAGGAGATGGGCGTCCACCCTCCTGAGCACCTCTTCGCGCACGCACACCCTCTTGTGACCGTCGATTTCCGAAAGAAAATTGAGCATGTCCCCGAGATCAGGCCTCAGAAAACCGCCTTGCCGGTCAAAATAGGCGTCCAGGTTCGGTTGCAGATCGGCGATTTCCCTTTCGGGCCGTTCCGAGAAGAGCCGGGGCGCACCAATGACCGCATCCCAGTAAACATCCACAAAGGGGAACCTCTCTCCGTTTCGCCTGCTGAAAGCCCCTGACTTATGGAGGTGATCCATCAGGAACAACAGATGCTTGCAGGTGCCCAAGCCGTTTGTGTTGAAATCCGGGCACGAGCAGTGCCCCATGCCCTGGGCAGGGTCATGGAGGGTAACCACGTACTGCCGGCCGTCTTTACTCTCCAAGAGATGGTCCCCTTTCAGCATCTCACCCGGGGTCACTGTGAACACCTCATTCCCGGCACGGCTGCGGCGGTCCTCGAGGGCCTTTTCGCGGATCTCATCAGGGGCCAGGAAGTCTCCCTCCTTTTCAACGTCAACCTTGTCCGGGCCTTTTGAACCTGTTTCCAGGCGGTCCAGGGCATCCAGCATGACCGCCACCACATGCTTGCACCCTGTTCCGGGATAAGGGCAGTCACAGGCATAGGTCACTCTCCCTTTTTGGATCTCCACCTCACTGACATAGTCCCCGTGGGCACCGTCCACCTCGTAGGAAAACCGGCCGGCTTTCAGATCAGCCTCACGGCACACAAATGCACCGCACTCGTATATCCTCCTGCCCCGGGAAAAGATCACATCCGTATCAGCCACATTCCGCCGAATATACTCAAAGTCCACCGCCGCCATTAATAATCCTCCTCGAGAATCCTGCATCCAAGGGAGCCCATGCCCGTCTCACATCCTGCCCACCGCCCGAGGATTTCTCCCGGGTTTACCGGCTCAAGACCATCGTGTTTGTCAATCATAGGCCCACCTCGATGATAATCCGTTATTTCCAAACGTTACGCATTCCCGTTCTGCCACTCGAAACATACTCGCCATTGTTTATCGACGCTGATTGCGTATTGACCCTTTCGGTTCCTGAGCCCCGGAACCAGAAGCCCTCCAGGCCGTCGCACCCTCCCGGATCCTTTCTCGTATCGCCCGGCTTGACGCGCTATTTCTCATCAAGTGCATCCAACTGTTCGGCTTCCTTCAGTTTTTCAAGGTCAATTTTATCTTGTGGTCTTCCACTCGCTTCCTTTGCCTTGATGAGATCAGATCGCGATATGAAAAATATTTGAAGCTCCTCCAATTCAAACACTTCGCGATTTTGCCATGCCTTATGGAACTGAATTCCTGGGATTGACATCATAATATCAACTCGCAAAGGTGGCCTTCCCATCTGATAAAAATATCCTTCATGAGTAAAATCATCAGGCGTAAGATTTTCCAGCGGTGCCCCAAATTCTTTCAATGCCAGATAAACACTTTCAGCGTTTTGTCGGTCAGATGCTATAAACACATCGAGATCTTTTGTAAATCGAGGTTCACTATATTTCATTACCGCATAGCCACCCACAATAAGATATCGAATTTTATGCTTTTTGAAAATTTTCAATAGTTCTTTGAAGTCTGGACTCGTCAGCATTTTTCCCTCGTATCAAAAAATAGTCATTTAACATTTCCGTTACAGCCTCAAAAATGGCAAGATCTCCTTGTGATTGCCAGAATCGAACGTCAAATAAACGCCTATCATCAATAATACGTTGGTAATTCTCTTCTATTTTTCTCATATCTTGTCCTCATAGCCGAACGTATTTCTTTCTTGCATGTGTGGAGCGACAGCAGAACACCTGCATGTGTAGAAAATAGTTATACATTTGATCCAATTACCGACAAGCAACCGGCAAAATAGATTGAGGGCAGCACATTCTAGCTCCTTGCGATGCCATACTATCAAGAATATGCTATGCTCCAGAAGACTTAAAGGTTTTTATCATGTTTCATATTATAATGGGGTCCATTTTAGATGTAAAGCTATTTGCAACACATGTATAACACTGGTAAGTTCATCATCTCGTATTGTAGTTGTTTTTCCCTGGAGTGGAGTTCAGGGCTTCGCCTCTCGAAATTCGCGTGCTGCCTCTTTTACCGGTGCTGCATCATTCTCCAAGTCATCGAAGGCGAATGGATTAAGGAATTGACGGCCCCAAAAAAGCGCGCGCTCCGTTTCGCTCAGTTCTGCTTCCTCACAGACCCGGCTCCAGTTTTCGCCAATGACCGAAACCTGATGAACGACGATTGACAGCGCCTCTTTGCGCGAGAGCAGGAAATAATGGGCAGCTTCAAGGCATGAAGAAATACGGCTCATGCGGTTCCCGCCGACGATCAGCATGCCCTGGGTGGCCTCATTGCCGCCTCGGGCCTGCGGGCATATATCGTAGGCAGGTGTAAGAGAAAGCGCAGAACCGTCCCAGAAAGCGGCATGGTTCCGGGCATGGTCGTCTGTATTTCCGCAGAGGATGTTGAACACCAACCGGGAGAACAGCTCTTCCAGTGTTGCTGAGACATACGTGAACTTGTGGCGGATGAGTTCGGCTAAATCGTCATAACTCGCGTAGCGGGCCATCATTTCATCCAGCCTCAGGAGGGTAAGCGCCGAGAGCATGGAACGGCGTTGCCAGCCCGCATCGGTGTACCGGCGGTCGAAACGGTCGATCAACAACACATCCTTATTCAAGGACTTCGTAAGCTGAACGGAAGCCACATTCAGGCCAGAGAGTGCAGCCAGGCTCATGGCGATAAACTCGGCCTTGACCAGGCTGTACATATCCGTGCTCGATGAGAACTTGGCGATATGCTTTTTTTTGTGGCCGTTGATCAGCGCCTTGGGCCGCGCACCGCCGATGGAAGTTCCGTGAAGGAGGGCCTGATCGAGTTCAGGGGCAAGGGGGATGCCTTTCTCGACTTTTTCCGCTGAGAGGAACAGATCGTCCAATGTTGCCCCGACCGGCGCTCGAGGGATGTACTCCGTGGGTGATCGTTGGAAATCCAGTGCACCGATCCGGTCCGACCCGGACTCCAGAAGGCAGGTCAACTCATCCAACTCTGTCACGTCGGCATAGTGCCCTTTGACTCCCAGCAGTCTGTTCACAAGGACACGCCTCCCCCAGGCGTCCGGTGAAGCATCCCGGATACACCCGGGCATGCTAAGGCCCTTATGAAGAGGAAGTACGCCAGTTTTCAGCGGCAATTCGGCATCATAAAGTGAGATGCTGTTTTCTCGCTGAAGGTAGCCCCTGCCATAGTTAAAAAGAAGGGTCCGGCCTTCTGCCGTCAGCTTCCCTGCGACAACCGGATCGGTCGCGCCCGGCAACCAGGTCCACACATAGGCTTCCTTTGGTCGTTTGCTACTAAAAGTCATCGTCTACGGGGCTATGCCTGGGGGCATGGGTATGTTTCGGGAGCAGGGAAAGCCGTGCATCCGTTTCCGTACGGTGCGTCTTGAGGTCATCGATGTCCGCATCAAACAGCCTCACACCCACAATAGCTGCCACTTCGAAAACAAGGCCGATGGTCGTTGACGGATCTCCCTTTTCGATTTTCTGGAGTGTTGCCCTGGACATGCCGGCGCGTTCCGCCAGCTCGTGCTCGGACCAACGCCGCAGCTTGCGTCCCAGCTTGATCTGTCGTCCGAGTAACCGGGCGGCCTCCGCAGTGTATTTCGAATAGGGTCTCGCCTTTGGCATATGGCACTCCAAAGAGAAATTGAATACAATAATATTCAAATTACCTAAATATGACTATCATATGAGTCATTTTAATGGATTCAAGGGCCATGTCAAGAAAAAGACTGTAACAGCTTTTATGCCAACGCGGCGCATTAGCGGCCGCGGCGATCTATGGCGGTCTGCTACAGGCGCTTGTTCGCTCAGCGATATACATCTTTTCGATGGCCGACCTTAACCACCCATACCGTTAGCTCGTTATCCTGAATCGAATATACGATCCGATAATTCCCTCGACGGATTCTGTATAGTTCATGGCCTGTGAGTTTTTCGCACCCCATAGGCCGAGGATCATTTCCAAGTTGCTCAATTCGGGAAAGGATTTTTTTCAGATCGGCTTTGGGTACTTTTTTGAGTTCTTTCCAAACCGATTCCCTAAAAAATATTTCATATGCGGCCATCTTTTTTCAGCCTTTTCAGCATTTCGGAAAAACTGATCAACGGCTCATTCGCCCTTTCCTCGAATGCAGCTATATCCTCAGCATCCTCTGCAAGCGCCGCCTTGACTGCGTCATTGACAAGATCTGAAATTGATTTCGATGTTTCTATTGATTTTAATTTCAGGGCCTTGTGTATGGAAGGATCGAAATACACGGTGGCCCTTTTTGCTGGTGTTGCCATGATGTCACCTCCAATATTTGTAACATTATAGCGCTATAACGTTATGACGTCAATAGTGATTTCCGAAAGCGAACGATAATGATGAGCAGCGCCGAAAGGCGGTAATAGGCGTCTGCTCAATCATTTTGTCCGGAGTTCCTAAGGGATTCTAATGCCTCAGCATCTGCCAAATCCCTGGTTCTCCCGGTCGCCCTTTTGTTGCGAATTAGATCATCGATCGACGGAATGTGTACTTCGATTCCCTCAATGTCCACAGGCAGAGACCGTCCATACGCATCCTCAAAATGAAGCCCAGATGCGGCAGTGATGATGTCGATACGCCTTGGGGCAACGCCGATCTGAAAGACGGTCCCATGCTTTTGAAGGTCTTCCTTGGTAAGATTGTGCAGAGAGGCGCCGAAACTGCGCAATGCCCTCAGAACGGCATCAGCGTTCTTGGACGAAGGCATGACCCAAATGTCGATATCCATGGTGGCCCGGGGATAACCGTGAGCAGCCAGAGCATAGGCGCCGACGAGGAGGAATCTAACCTTCTCGTCGGACAAGGCTTGTAACATGTCTCTGTAGTCTTCGTTCAGCATCGTGCCTTTTGCTCAAGGATGCGATTTCTCGAGTCAACGGCCAGACGAGGCCAATTCGGTCTGCTGGAGTGCCAGGAACGAAATCCTCATTCCGCCGGTCCGACATTCGATATATGGCTGTGTGCTTTCTATTCATTTTTTCAAAATACCACTTTTACCCTGCGATATCAATATAATAGTTACACCGAACGGCAGCGCGAGATGATATGCTTCGAAAACAGCTCAAAGTCTTTGTCTGTAGTAAATATTGAAAACTTGTTTCTGTTAGCCATGGCACAAATTAACACAAAACTTCGCCGATTTTTTTTGTCAGCCTGAATTCTGTGGTTCGCTATCAAGCGATAAATTATGATCATGGAGCCTGTTTTTTGGAAATGGCTTTACCTTTTTCCATTCCTGTGATTCAATTTCAGCCTGCCAGAGGTCAACATTTTTCTGCAAATTAAGCCAAAAATCCGGAGTGGTATCAAACGCACGTGACAAGCGCAAAGCCATTTCAGGGGTGACAGTTCCTCTTTCATTTATGATTTTAGATAATGTTTTTCTTGAAACCCCGAGTGTTGCGGCCATGTCCTTAATTGTAATGGATAGAGGCAACAGATAGTCTTCCTTTATAATATTGCCCGGATGTGTAGGACGTCTAGTCACCTTTCGCATTGATACACCCCCTAATGGTAATCATCGTAATCAACAACATATGCATCACCATCAATAAAATCAAAAAGTATCCGCCAATTCCCCGATACTTTCACTGCATAAGATCCCTTTTTATCACCGCTTAATTGGTGAAGGAAGGAGCCGGGGTAATTCATGTCCTTGATCTCACTTGCGGCATTGAGACGATCAAGGATCCTTTCAAGCCGGTTTGCCTGTTCAGGCTTTATTCCTCTTTTTCGCCCCGTGCAAAAAAAGTCCTCCAGTCCTTTATGTTTAAAGGATTTTATCATGATACCTTTAATGTAACCTAAAGGGTTACGCCTGTCAATAAAGAATTTGCAGCCAACGGCTTGGACCAGCCGCGAGTTTGCGAGTCGGCTGTATCCTTTGGTTCGGCTAGTGACCTTGCTTGGAAAGCGCTTCAAGCATTCTGCCCACTCGGCCTTCTATGGTTT
>JAWLEX010000128.1:0-8259 GCA_041685835.1 Desulfatiglandales bacterium | reverse complement strand
CGACGATACTGTGGAAATTCGAGGTCCCCGTGTCTATACAGTCTCCATGCTGACCGCCGAGATTCGAGATCTGCTGGAGACCCGGTTTCCGTTCATCTGGGTGGAAGGTGAGCTTTCAAACGTGAGCATCCCGGCCTCGGGTCACTGCTACATGGTGCTCAAAGACGAGTCGGCCCAGGTTCGAGCCGTCATGTTCCGGCCCCGTGTCCGAACGCTCCGTTTCCGTGCCGAGGACGGCATGAAGGTGATTGCGCAGGGGCGGGTGGGCGTGTATGAACCCAGAGGAGAATACCAGCTCATACTGGACTATCTGGAACCCATGGGCGTGGGGGCTCTCGCCCTTGCATACGAACAGCTCAAGAAGAAGCTCGCGGCGGAAGGACTCTTCCGGGAGGAGATCAAGCGCCCCATTCCCTTCCTGCCTGTACACGTCGCGGTCATCACGTCGCCTACCGGTGCCGCCGTGCGCGATTTTTTAAACGTTATCCAGCGCCGGTTCGCAAATATTCGAATAACCGTGGTTCCCGTCCGTGTACAGGGAGACCGGGCCGCAAGTGACATTATGGAGGCCATTGAGACCGTCAACCGGCACCTCGAGGCGGACGTCATTGTCCTGACCCGCGGCGGCGGATCTCTGGAAGACCTGTGGCCCTTCAATGAAGAAGGCCTGGCCCGCGCCATTCGTTCCTCCCGTATACCGGTCGTTTCAGCCGTGGGTCACGAGGTAGACACGACCATCGCCGATCTGGCCGCAGACTTGCGGGCCCCGACCCCTTCGGCTGCAGCGGAACTCCTTGCTGCCGAGAAGGAGGCCCTGGCAAAGCGGATACTGGATCTGAACGACAGGCTTCGGTCCGCCCTGAAGGCAGGCCTCATGAGACGGCGTGAACGCTTGGGCCATCTGGGGGCCAGGGTTCGGGATCCCAGGAAGGCGATCCAGCAGTCCTGGATGCGTCTCGATGACCTGGCCGACCGTCTCATACGGAACCAGGCTTTCCTGTTGCGGGAGAATGCAGCCAGGCTTTCGACGGCTTCAGCAAATCTCAGGCGAAACAGGCCTCAGAATCGAATTCAAGGACTCAGGCAGGAACTCGGGTTCCTCAGCCACTCACTCAGGGCAGGCCTCATGCGCACGCTTTCCACCCACCGATCCGCCCTGTCCTCCCTTCAGGGAAGGCTCAAGGGCCTCGACCCGTACGGGGTCCTTCGAAGGGGTTACAGCATCACGCGGACCCTTCCTGAAGGCCGAGTCCTCAAGGAGGCCGAAGAGGCCCGCAAGGGAGACCGCGTAGAGGTCACCCTGGCCCAAGGGGCCATTCAATGCCTTATTGACAAGACCTACACGCCGTAAGACAATATAAACTTTGTGTTCGAGGAAAAACCATGGCTAAAGCCACATTTGAAGAATCCATGAAACGGCTAGAGGAGATCGTTCAACGGCTCGAGAGCGGGGAGATGTCTCTGGAAGACTCTCTGCAAGTCTTCGAGGAGGGGATGCAGCTCGCGGCATTCTGTTCGAACAAGCTGGACGAGGCGGAAAAAAAGGTCACACTACTTGTGCGCGAGCAGGAAGGCGGGCTCGCGGAGCAGCCCTTTGAACCCGACCGGCCCGAAAACGACATACCATGAACGACCTCAGCTCCTACCTTGCCGGAAAACGGGAGATCGTGGACCGAGCCCTTAAGACCTGCCTTCCGCCGGCGGAAGGCCCTGCCGCCGACTTGATCCTGGCCATGACATACAGTCTTTTCGCCGGCGGGAAAAGGCTTCGTCCGATTCTTTGCATCGCCGGGGCCGAGGCCGTGGGAGGAGACGGACACGACGTGCTGCCCGCCGCCTGCGCGCTGGAAATGATCCACACCTACTCCTTGATACACGATGACCTGCCCGTCATGGACGACGACGACCTTCGACGGGGTAAGCCCACCAACCATAAGGTATTCGGCGAGGCGGTGGCCCTGCTGGCAGGCGACGGACTGCTGACAGAGGCGTTCGGTGTTCTGGCCGGCATGAAGCCTCCCGAGGGCACCCCTCCTGCCGCCCTGTTGCGGGTTCTTCGTTGGGTCTCGAAAGCGGCCGGATGTCAAGGCATGGTGGGCGGGCAGGTGGTGGACATCCAGTCCGAAAAGGAGCCTGCTGACGCCGAAATGGTAAAGTACATCCACACTCACAAGACCGCGGACCTGCTCACCGTATCGGTGGTAAGCGGAGCGATCCTCTGCAACTGCAACGAGACCATGATCCAGGCCCTCGCCGGGTACGGCCGCCGGATCGGGCTCGCTTTTCAGATCTCGGACGACATTCTAAACATCGAGGGCGACCGAAGTACCCTGGGCAAGGACGTGGGCAGCGACGAGGAACGCGGCAAGATGACCTGGCCCGCCGCCTATGGCTTCGAAGAGTCCAAGAAGATCCGTGAGGACCTGGTGACTGCAGGGATTGAGTCCCTGCTCCAGTTGGATCACCGGGCCGACCCCCTGCGGGCCATCGCACGATATATCATTGAGAGACGGAGATGAGTGAAGACAACCAACAAGCGCCGACCCTGGAAAACATAGAAAGTCCTGAGGACCTTCGGAAGCTCTCGATCCAGGACATGGAACAACTCGCCTCTGAAATCCGCACGAAGATCATCAAAACGGTCTCCAAAACCGGTGGGCACCTCGCCCCCAGCCTGGGCGTGGTGGAGCTCACGCTTGCCCTCCACTATGTGTTCGACACGCCGCGGGACAAGATCATATGGGATGTGGGGCACCAGTCCTATACCCACAAGCTGATCACGGGCAGAAGGGACCGCTTCGACACCCTTCGACAGCACAAGGGAATCAGCGGCTTTCCCAAGCGCGCAGAAAGCCCTTTCGACCCCTTCGACACCGGCCACAGCAGCACGTCCATCTCCGCCGGCCTCGGCATCACCACGGCGAACCTGTTCAAGGGACTGCATGACCGGGTCATAGCGGTAATCGGCGACGGGTCCATGACCGGGGGAATGGCATACGAGGCGCTGAACCAGGCGGGCGACATGGAAAAGGACCTCATCGTGGTCCTGAACGACAACGAGATGTCCATTGCTCCCAACGTGGGTGCCTTCTCTTCTTTCCTGAGCCGCAAGATGTCGGGCAAGCGGTTCGTGAATTTTCGAAAGGACCTGGAGTCCTTCCTGAAATCGATCCCGGGCGTGGGCGAGAACATTCTGGGCCTGGTCCAGAGGAGCGAGGACTCCTTCATGACTTTTTTCACTCCCGGCATGCTCTTCGAGGCGTTCAAGTTCAAGTACATCGGTCCCATTTCGGGGCACCGGCTGGACCGGCTCATCGAGACCTTCCAGAACACTCTCCACATACCGGGGCCCGTTCTCGTGCATGTGGTGACCGTCAAGGGTAAAGGCTACCCCCCGGCTGAAAAGGACCCCTCCCACTTCCACGGGGTAGGAGAGTTCGAGATCGAAACCGGGACGCCGTTCCGTTTGTCCACGTCGCTTGTCCCTACCTACACAGGGGTCTTCGGGGATGCCATGGTGGAACTGGGAGGGGAAATTAAAACCCTCTTCGCCATCACCGCGGCCATGCCCGAAGGAAGCGGCCTTTACAAGTTCTCACAAGCCTACCCGGACCGTTTCCTCGACGTGGGCATCGCCGAGCAGCATGCAGTCACTTTCGCGGCCGGCCTTGCGGTCGAAGGTCTCCGGCCTGTGGTGGCCATCTATTCCACCTTTCTGCAGAGGGCCTACGATCAGATCATCCACGATGTCTGCCTTCAGAACCTCCCGGTGGTATTCTGCGTGGATCGCGGGGGCCTCGTGGGCGAGGACGGCCCCACCCACCACGGCCCATTCGACCTGTCCTTCCTGCGCATACTGCCCAACATGACCGTCATGGCCCCCAAGGACGAAAACGAACTTCGCCACATGCTTTTCACGGCCCTCAAGCAGCCCGGGCCCGTCGCCATCCGGTATCCCAGAGGGGCCGGCACCGGCACACCGCTGGATGCCGCCTTTCAGGAAATCCCTGTGGGGAAGGCCGAAACCTTGCGTGAAGGAAACGATCTCACCATTCTGGCGTTGGGCAGTATGGTCGCACCGTCTCTTGCAGCCGCCGGGATCTTGGAGGAGAAGGGCTGCCGGGCCGGGGTCATCAACGCACGATTTGTCAAGCCCCTTGATCCTGAACTGGGGGAGTACGTCCTGAAAACCGGGCGGGTCCTGGTAGTGGAAGAGAACTCCCGGTCCGGAGGCCTGGGTGGGGCGGTCCTGGAGTACCTGAACGATACCGGAATTCTCGATAGGGTGCGCGTCCGTCGCATGGGTCTGCCCGACCGTTTCGTGGAACAGGGACCTATCAATGTCCTTCGGTCCCTGTGCGGTCTGGATGTGGAGTCCATTGTCAAGGAGGCGGAGCATTTCTTCCGCTGAGAATCGAGGCCCAAAGCTGAGGCTGGATCAACTCCTGGTCCGGAGGGGTCTGGCCGAGAGCCGCCAAAAAGCCCAGGCCCTTGTCATGGCGGGTGCAGTCGACGTGGCAGGCGTGCGCGTTGACAAACCCGGGCAAGCCGTATCGGCTTCAGCCGAGATCAGCCTGCGTTCTTCACCGCCCTTTGTAAGCCGTGGGGGGCTCAAACTGGCCGAAGCCCTTCGCCTGTTCGATGTGAATGTGCAGGGCAAAACGGTTATGGACGTGGGGGCCTCAACAGGCGGTTTTACGGACTGTCTTCTCCAGAACGGGGCCTCGCGAGTGATCGCCGTGGACGTGGGGCACGGGCAATTCCACTGGACCCTTCGAAACGATCCCCGGGTCCGGCTCCTCGAAAAAACAAATATCAGGCACCTTACTCCCCGGACCCTGGGAGAACCGGCCCAGGGGGCGGTTATCGACGTCTCCTTCATTTCCCTGAAAATAGTCGTCCCGGCGGTAAGCCGGCTCCTCGAACCGGGCGCCTTCATGGTGACCCTGGTAAAGCCGCAGTTCGAGGTAGGCCGGAAAAGGGTGGGGAAAGGGGGGGTGGTTCGCGACCCGGTACTCCACGAGGAGGTCCTGAAGGAGCTCTCCAGCGTGTTCCTGGACCAGGGCTGGACGGTCCTGGACCGGGCAGCCAGCCCTATCCTTGGCCCCAGGGGAAACCGGGAGTTTCTCCTGCACCTGGAAAGATCCCGGCCATAACAGAGCACCGTCGGCTCCATATTGTGAGACGGCCTGAAGGCACACTACCGCCCCGACCCCGGAAGTGACTCCCGGGATCCAGCCGCTCTAAGGCCGCTTCCGGAGGGTAACAGGGCCTGGGAACCTAGTGACCCAGGCGCTTGGATGCCTTCAGCGGATTGATCTTGCCGTTTGCCTGGGTCCCGTTCGAGGCCTTCACGTGGGTAGCCATGCTGCAAAAGCCTGAACGCCACTTGACGGAGGGATCAGGGAAGCTGATGCAGTACTTTCCCGTGGGAAGCTCCTGGACACGCTGGCACCCCTCGCACTGCTCAACTATGGTGTGGCAATGACCGCCGTTGAAACGGCAGCCGCTCTTGGCCATGAAAAAACAGTCCCGCCCTTCTTTTACAGTTGCACAAAGCATGGGTATCACATCCTTTCCTGAACAATAATAAGGCCCTGGCGATGCCAAGGCCGCTTGAAAATCAAAATCCGTTAATGATACTCCTGATTTGGCCCTTGTCAATATTTTTCGACCTTCAGGGCCCATTTTTTCGTTTCCCGGCATGGAAAGCTTCAGGGCGCCCCTTCCTTCACCTTTATCCCTTTTCGAGTGATTCACGGTTCCTTTTTCTTTTTCTTATAATTCTTCGTGTTCTTCGTGGTGAAACACTGTTCCTCGTCGAAACCGAAGCGCAGCAACAAAGCCCTCTGAAAGGCGTTGACCGCCTCCGGGGAAATGATAGGATTCCCGCAATCATTGCAATTCCACTTATCAGGGGGAGCTTGCCTTGGAAACAGAGGAAAAGATTACTTTTGAAGAAGGTCGTCTTATTGTGCCCGACAAGCCGATCGTTCCGTTCATCGAGGGAGACGGCATCGGTCCGGACATCCGGCGGGCTGCAGTCCGGGTCATTGATCAGGCCGTGGAACTCTGCTGGGGAGGTCGCCGCGGCATCGCCTGGAAAGAGGTCCTCGCCGGTGAAAAGGCCTTCAAAAAAACCGGGAAGTGGCTGCCCTCCGAGACCATCGAGTCCTTTCAGGAGTTCAGGGTCGGCATCAAGGGCCCGCTGACCACACCTGTGGGTGAAGGCATTCGAAGCCTCAACGTAACTCTTAGACAGGAACTGGACCTTTATGCCTGCGTGCGCCCGGTCCGCTGGTTTCAGGGAGTCCCGAGCCCGGTTCGCGAGCCCTGGAAGGTGGACATGACTATTTTTCGCGAGAACACCGAGGACGTCTATGCGGGTCTCGAACTGGAAGCCGGCCGCGAAGAGACCGCCCGGCTCCGGGCCTTTCTTCGGGACAGCTATGGATGGAACATTCGAGAAGACTCGGCCCTTGGGGTCAAGCCCATCAGCCGCACAGGAAGCCGCAGGCTCGTGCGTGCGGCCCTGGACTTCGCCGTTTCAGGACAGAGGAAGAGCGTCACCCTGGTCCACAAGGGGAACATTCAAAAATACACCGAGGGAGCCTTTAGAACCTGGGGTTATGAACTCGCACGGGAAGAGTACCCGGAGAAGACCGTGGCGTGGGATGATCTCGGGCCGGAAGGACCCGGCGACAGGATACTGGTCAAGGACGCCATCGCCGACATCTTCTTCCAGCAGGCCCTTACACGGCCCGAAGAATTCGACGTCATCGCCACCATGAACCTGAACGGGGATTACATATCGGACGCCCTGGCCGCCCAGGTGGGGGGGATCGGCATGGCACCCGGGGCCAACATCAACTACGAGAGCGGCTATGCACTGTTCGAGGCCACTCACGGGACCGCCCCCAAGTACGCCGGGCAGGACAGGGTCAACCCCTCCTCGCTCATCCTGAGCGGGGCCATGATGCTGGATCACCTTGGGTGGTCCGAGGCGTCAAGGCTCATTGAGACCGGTCTGGAGAAGGCATTCGCACGGAAAACCGTCACCTATGATCTGGCACGTCTCATGGAAGGGGCCGAGGAGGTCTCCTGTTCGCGGTTCGCCGAAGAGGTGTGCAAGGCCATGGCAGAACGGGACATGTAATTCGTCACTCTGGAAACACCATCTTTCCGCAAAGTGTGAGGTCGTATCCCTTGAGGTCCGTGGCAAGGGCCCGGAAGGCCGGATCATTGAGGAGGCCCAGAAACGTCTGCAGGGGCTGCTCGAAAAAGCGGTCCCGGGATGCCAGCAGGTCGAAGCGTTCCCAGCGCAGCGGGATGAAATCCAGTTCAAGAAGCCCCGACACGGCACGAATGGCGGGCGCGGCATCCGCCCGGCCCGCAAGCACCTCCAGGGCCACATCCAGGTGGGAACGGAACTCCCGCTCGTAGCCCTGGATTTGCGACCCGTCTATCCCCTCCTTTTTCAGTTCTCGATCCAGCAGGTGCCGGGTCCCTGTGCCTTCAGGTCGGTTGGCTATCCTTATTTCCGGTCGCCCCAGGTCGGAAACGGCCCGGATGCCGGAAGGATTTCCCCCGGCCAGTACCAAGCCCTGCTCCCGCCTGCAGAAATTGACCACGGCCGGGGGCTCGCCGTGTAGTATTTCCCTCGCAAAATCGAAATTGTATTGGGCCTCGTCTTCCTGAAGGAGGTGAGAAGGAGCCGCATGGCACTGCCCTCTACCGAGGGCCTTAAGGCCGTTAAGGCTTCCTACGTTTCCGAAGAGGACGAGGTGATCCGGATTGAGGCGGTTGAACAGGGCCAGGGTCCTGTCCAGCAGGATGTCGTTGCTCCCGGCCAGCAGGAGCGTGGAAGCCCGCAGTCCGGGCATCCCCGTTCCCGGGTGGTTCAGGATGTGGTTCTCCAGCCAGTTTTCCACCAGCCGCCTGGGGAAAAGCCACTTCCCTGTGACCTTGGTCGCAGGGAGTCCCTTCTCTGAAATAAGGGTGTAGACCATCTTCTCGTTGACTTCCAGGAACCGGGCCACCTCGCGGGTGCTCAAAAAGGACTTTTCCTCCACAACCGCCTCCATTCACTGTATTTCAGCGTGCCGGCCGCCGAAGCAACGGGTATTATAAAGCATCCAGCTGAAGCCTCACCACGAAGGGCACGAAGGAGCAAAAAGACTGGAAAAACGTAATCGCATGTATCTCACGCACTTGGGGTCAGAAAGAAACGATAAGTCTTCTACGAAAAAGAAACCCGGC
>JAWLEX010000023.1:0-34006 GCA_041685835.1 Desulfatiglandales bacterium | reverse complement strand
ATTTCGATCCCGATAGCGATTTCGATCCCGAAGAAACAAACAGGACGCTCATTCTTCGCGCCAGTGCTCATTGGCTTTGGGTTGCGGGCAAGGGCCCGCATTAGTGAGTTTCCATATTTCTGAATTGGAAACTTGCCAGTGGCCAAAAAGCGTTTCTGGATGGGCATTAGTGAATTGCTGCTTGACAAGGGGATGTTGGGACCGTATTATTGATAATAATTCCTAATAAGGAGAAATAATTGGTCCTGGAACATAAACGACAACGGATGACCCATCAAAGAAGTGTCATCCTGGAAGAGGTAAGGCGCTGCCATGATCATCCAAAGGCGGATGAAATCTATGAGCGGGTCAGGGACCGTCTTCCGAGGATCAGCATGGGAACCGTGTACAGGAACCTTGATGTACTGGCCTCGAGCGGATTAATTCGGAAGATCGGTCCGGATTTCCCTCAAATGCGATTTGACGGCAATACCCATGATCATTATCATGTTACTTGTATCGGGTGCGGCAGGATCGATGATGTGGAGCTTGAACCCCAGGACGATCCGGCTTTGCAATTGGAATCGGCGCTTGGAAAGCTCACTAAATACGGTGTGTTCGGCCATAAGCTGGAGTTTTTAGGGCTATGCGCTGAGTGCAAGAAACAAAAGGGCCATCTTTTTCGAGAATTCCAGGTCACGGAATTATTTGAGGAGGGAAGGAATAATGGGATTAAAGGGAAGTAAGACTGAGAAAAATCTTCTTACGGCGTTTGCCGGAGAGTCACAGGCAAGAAACCGATACACCTACTTCGCAAGCAAGGCGAAGAAAGAAGGATACGTCCAGATCTCCAGCATCTTCGAGGAAACCGCCGATCAGGAAAAGGAGCACGCCAAGCGTTTATTCAAGTTTCTCGAGGGCGGCGAGGCTGAGGTTACCGCCGCGTTTCCCGCAGGTGTTATCGGCACGACACTGGAGAACCTGGAAGAGGCGGCGGCCGGTGAAAACTACGAGCATACCGAGATGTATCCCGGCTTTGCCAAGGTGGCACGGGAGGAGGGCTTCACAGAGATCGCCGATGTGTTCGAGAAGATCGCCGTGGCCGAGAAGCAGCACGAGAAGCGGTATCGGGATCTGGCCGCCAACATAAAGGCCGAATGCGTTTTCAAGAGGGATACCCCAGTGGTTTGGCGCTGCCGCAACTGCGGATATCTCCACGAAGGAACCGCAGCCCCGGATACTTGCCCGGCCTGCGACCACCCCATGGCCCACTTCGAGCTTCTGGGAGAGAACTATTAGAAGATTCCATAGCGGCAGTTTTCAGGAACGTGAAACCCCTTAGATACTTGAAAGGAGAATTCAAATGGCACAAAAAATGGAGATATACAAGTGTGAAGTCTGTGGAAACATAGTGGAGGTTCTTCACGGGGGCAAAGGTGAACTGGTATGCTGCGGGCAGCCGATGAAGCTCTTCAAGGAGAACACCGTGGACGCGGCCAAGGAAAAGCACGTGCCCGTAGTTGAGAAGACGGCCGACGGCTACAAGGTGAAGGTGGGTGAAGTGGCCCATCCGATGGAGGAGAAGCACTACATCGAGTGGATCGAGCTTATTGCCGGCGGCAAGGCCTACAGGCAGTTCCTCGAGCCGGGAAGCGTCCCGGAAGCCGTGTTCAAGATAGATGCTGATCAGGTCACTGCAAGGGAGTATTGCAACATTCACGGGCTGTGGAAAAAGTAGCCCGCAAGGCCTTCCGGAACCGCAGTTCAATGTCAGGTTCCGGCAGGCTTTGAAGTGAAAAAGGAGTTATTACATGGGAGAGTGGAAATGTCAGAAGTGCGGATATAATCTCAGCGCGGATGCACCCCCTGAGATATGTCCCCAGTGCCGTGAAAAATGTGAGTTCGTGGACATATCCTGCTACATTCCCGATTGCGGGAACACCGGCCGCGACACCCGGCTCAAGTAGGTGCGGTCCTGTATGCCGGTTAAACTCGATTCGTCTTTGAGCGATTCGGGTTACTCAAAGGGGAGTTCGTGATGGGTAAAGCGCTGGTGGTCTATGCCGGTAGGAGCGGAGAAACCAGAAGCATGGCCCAGGACTATGGCAGGGATATAGCAAAACTGATTTGACAGGTGCCCATTCTTTATCTGGTGTGGGAGTCGGCGTAGGGAAGGACCCTAACGGGGTTTTAACACGAAAGAGAAAAGGAGGGACGACATGACAACACCTCAACATTGCCCGGGATTCGACGATTTCAAAAACCTGAAGTCATTCACTTGCAAGTGCCCGGCCTGTGGTAAGGAAAAGGAAATTTTCTCAGACGAATTCAACAAGAAGCATATCTGCAGCCAGTGCAAGCAGGAGATCGATTTTACAAAATGCACCCTGGACGCCGGGAACTGATACGACCGGCATAATGGAACATCGGCACATATCTCAGCATGAATCGGCAGCCGGTTGTATGTCGGGGCTGGTTTCTGAATATTTTTTAATAATAACAGCATGATAAATTTCAGAGAAGTTTTGAGGCTATTGAATTTAGAGTTATTTTATTAATTTAATAGTAATGGTTATCATTAGTGTTTTTTTATGATCATCAGAACGGGGCGCACGAAGCGTTCCCAAGGAGAGCATGAAAAATGGAAGAATCCATCAAGAAAAAAAAGAAAAATAACGAAAAGGCCGGCCTGAACCCGAGAGAGGTGACCATATGCGATGCGACCGCCCAGATGCTGGCCAAGGCTGAGAGGGACGGGGTGGAGACGGCCTTTCATCGTGCAGCCACCATGAAGGCTTGCCCTATAGGTGCGAACTCCGCCTGCTGCAAGCACTGTTCCATGGGGCCATGCCGGCTCAACGCCAATGACCCCTACGGCAAGGTGGGCGTCTGCGGTGCAACTATTGATACAATTCAGGCGAGAAACTTTGCACGCATGGTCGCAAGCGGCGCAGCAGCCCACACGGATCATGGCATGTCCATGCTGGATCTCTTCAGGGAGGTCGTCAACGGCAACATCAAAGACTATAAGATAAAGGACCCCGTCAAACTGGAAGAGGTCGCATCCGAGATGGGCATCGAGACCGAGGGGCGGGATGTCAAGGACATCGCCTTGGACCTTTACCGCGAACTCGAGCGCACATACGTGGCCGTGGAAGGGGAGATCCCCTTTGCCAGGCGTGTTCCGGAGAAGACACTGGAAACCTGGAGAAAGCACGGTGTTGTGCCTCGTGGTTCCATGCGGGAGATCATGGAAATCATGCACCGCACCCACATGGGTGTGGATCAGGATTACGAGAACATCACCCGGCAGTGCTCCCGCACCGCCCTTTCAGACGGCTGGGGCGGTTCCATGGTGGCAACCGAGATCTCGGATATCCTCTACGGGACGCCCACGCCGGTCAGGGCCGAGGTCAACATGGGCTGCCTCAAAGAGGACCAGGTAAACATAATCATTCACGGACACGAGCCCAACCTGTTCGAATCGATGCTGGACTCGGTGAACGATCCCGGCCTGATCCAGGCGGCCAAGGAATCGGGCGCCGAGGGGATCAACCTGGTGGGCATGTGCTGCTCCGGGGCGGAGATGCTGTCCCGCCACGGCATACCCCATGCAGGGAACTTCATGTCCACGGAAACCATCCTTGTCACCGGTGCGGTGGACGCCATGGGCGTGGATGTCCAGTGCATCAAGCAGGGCCTGGCAAAGGTGGCGGGGTGTTACGGCACCAAGCTGTTCACCACGAACCCGCGGTGCCACATCGAGGGCGTGGAGCACATTGAGTTCCACGATCATACGCCAAGAGACTGCACGGATGCCATCGTGGAAAACGCCATTGTGCGGTTCAAGAACCGGACCGCCGCCGTGGAGATACCGAATATCCGCAACATGGGTATCCACGGATTCTCCCACGAGTATATCAACTACATGCTGGGAGGCACGTTCCGTTCGTCTTACACTCCGCTCAACGACAACATCATCAACGGCAGGATTCGAGGGGTGGCCGGCGTGGTGGGCTGTACCAACCCTCGGGTCAAGCAGGATTGGGTGCATGTGGAGTTGGTCAAGGAGTTGATCAGGAATGACGTGCTGGTTGTCCAGACCGGGTGCTCCCAGATCGCGCTTGCCAAGGCCGGCTTGTACACGCCCGAAGCGGCGCACCTTGCGGGCTCAGGACTGAGCGAGGTCTGCGAGACTGTGGGCATGCCCCCGGTACTGGGGTTGGGGTCCTGCGTGGACAACAGCCGAATTCTCATCGCCTGCGCCGAAATGGTCCGCGTAGGCGGGCTGGGCGACAGCATCGCCGAGCTGCCCGTGGCCGGGGCCGCACCCGAGTGGATGAGTGAGAAGGCCATCTCCATAGGCCACTACTTCGTGGCATCAGGTGTCTACACGGTCTTCGGAGTTACCTTTCCCATAGTGGAAGGGACCAGGTTCCACAAACACCTGTTCGGCGGGCTCGAGGAACAGGGGTTCGGCAAGTGGGGCTTTGCCAAGGACCCCTATGAGATGGCCCGGCTTATGATCGCCCACATTGACGCCAAGCGTAAGGCCCTGGGTCTGGACAAGGCCCGCGAGCGCGTGCTCATGGACATGGCGGATCGTCAGAAGCTGGATGCCGCATAACCTGGAATGCTTATGGGTGTGTTGACAGGACCCGGCGGGATATCCCACCGTGTCCTGTCCCATCCGCCTGCCTCTTGGGCGGCCTGCCGGATACGGAATTCCACGTATCCCGGGTCGCCTTCGAGTAATAACGGACAAATTTCAGCCTCGTGTGGGCCGCAGAGCACGGGTCCTCAAAAACCACATAAAACCATAATATGCGTAAATCTCTAGTGAAAACAGGTTGTTGATTGCCTTGCTCTTGATTTGGGCCCGTGACCATACTATGCTCAAAAAGATGTGAAGAGCGAGCGAGAAGGATCAGTGATCAACTACCGGTAACAAATGAGTGAAAGGAGAATGCAATGCTTCCGATCGAGATCGCCAAGGACATTTACTGGGTCGGGGCGGTGGACTGGAACAACCGTGACTTTCACGGATACTCCATCTATGAGGGTACCACCTATAACGCCTTCCTTATCCTGGACGAAAAAATCACCCTGATCGATACGGTGAAGGCCCAGTTCGCAGACGAGATGATCGACAAGATCGCCCGAATCGTAGATCCCAAGAAGATCGACATCGTGGTGAGCAACCACACTGAAATGGACCACTCCGGGGGCCTGCCGAGAATCATGCACCGTATCGGGGAGGACAAGCCGCTTTACTGCTCCAGCATGGGTCACAAGAACCTGTCCCTCCACTTTCCGTGGAAATGGAACTACCAGCCGGTGGATAACCTTCAGGAGATTTCCATAGGCAGGCGTACACTCACGTTCATGGAGACCCGCATGCTCCATTGGCCGGACAGCATGTTTACCTACCTGAAAGAGGACAAGATCCTCTTTTCCAGCGACGCCTTCGGCCAGCACTATGCGGGACCGGAACGTTTCGACGACGAGATCGGCGACGCCATTATGCCGCATGCCGAAAAGTACTTCGCCAACATACTCATGCCATACGCCCCTCTCATTTTAAAGCTCGTGGACAAGGTGACGGATATGGGCCTCGAACTGGATATGGTCTGTCCGGACCACGGGGTCATATGGCGCAAGGATCCGTCCAGGATCATCAAGGCTTATGTGGAGTGGAGCCGAATGGAGCCCAAACGCAAGGCCGTGATCGTATACGACACCATGTGGCACAGCACCCAACTGATGGCGGAGACCATCGCGGACGCGTTGATAGCCGAAGGGGTGGATGCCAAACCCATGCACCTTCGGGCTTGTCACAGGAGCGATGTCATGACCGAAGTGCTCGGGGCGGGCGCCGTGATCGTGGGCTCGCCAACTCTCAACAACGGCATCTTTCCTACGGTCTCGGATTTCCTTACATACATGAAGGGCCTGAAGCCCAAGAACAAGATCGGCGCCGCTTTCGGTTCCTACGGCTGGAGCGGGGAGGCGGTCAAGATCGTCACTGGTGAACTCGAGGCCATGAAGTTCGACATGAAGGGCGACGGCGTCCGCAGTCATTACGTGCCGGACGAGGATGAGCTTGCTTCATGCCGCGCGCTTGCCTCGGAAATAGCCGCCGCCCTGCCGGTTTGATCGAAGGACGTCATCGAAGAGGAATTCTTTGAGCCTGTCGCTTTTCACCGTCCATCGGGCTGGTCTTTGCCGCCTTTTCGGGGGATATGGGTTGATGCGGGTTGCGGGTTTTGCCCTGTTCGCGCTCATACCCGCCGCCACGGTCCTTGTCGCGGGATGCGTCCCGGAGGAACGCTATCACTACAGGCGTATTGTCTCTGATTATGACCGGCCCGTTTTAGCGGACCATCGCTTCGACACCGAAACCCCTGCTCCCACAGCCCTGCCCGAACCCGGAGCGCCGGTGGGTCTCGAGGAGGCCGTTCGCATCGCTCTCGAGAATAACCCGGACATGGATGCGGCTGTTGCCAGGATCCGTCAGTCCGAGGCCATAATCGACCAGGCCATGGCCGCATTCTGGCCGGCCGTCTCGGCTTACAGCGAGTACACAGCGGGAGACGCCCCGTCCGCTTATTTCTTCAAGACCATCGACCAGCGAAACCTGCCAAGCCAGTTGAACTTCAACGATCCAGGATCCTTCAAAAACCTGGAGATCGGCCTAAGGGCCCGCATGAACCTGTTCAGGGGGGGCAGGGACTATCTGAGAAAGCGGATGGCGGAGACCGGCCTGGAGATCCGGCAACTGGACCGGTTGAGCGTTCAGAACGGACTTGTGACATCCGTGATCCACGCCTACTTCAACACTCTGGCGGCGGAAGACTTTGTCCGCATCGCCGGGGAATCCGTTGAAACGGTACAGACCCAGCTCCGGATCATGCGGGTTCGCTTCAGGGCAGGCGGGGTGCTGAAGTCCGATGTGCTCTCCCTGGAGGTCCGGCTGGCCCAGGCACGGGAAGACCTGATACGCTCGAGGAACGGACTCAGCCTGGCCCTTGCTTCTCTGGCCAATCTCATGGGACTGGATCCGGATACCGGCATGCAGATCGAGGAGGCCGGCCGGGTGGCCGTTGACCTGCCGCCCGGGTATGCCCAGGGCCTACCAATAGCTATGGCCCACCGTCCGGAGCTGGAAAAGGCCCGGCTTGCCGTAATCAGTTCCCGAATGGGCGTGGATGCGGCACGGGGAGAATATTTGCCCCGGGTGGACGCCCTTGCCCATTACTATTTCGCAGACGAGGGTGCACGGTTCGATGCCGACCGGGCCAACTGGACCGCCGGTGTGATCCTCGACTGGGAGTTGTTCTCCGGCGGGGGCACCGGCTCCGCAGTGCGCGAAGCCGAGGGCGTGCTCGAAGAAATGCTCGCAGCAGACCGCAAGGCGGCGCTTTCCGTGAAACTGGATCTCAGGACCGCCTATCTGGCATTGGATGAGGCCGAGGCCCGCGTGGAAGTGAGCCGGGCAAGTGTGGCACGGGCGGAGGAATCGCTTCGACTCGTCAAGAAGCAGTATGAGGGAGGGTCCGCCACGGTGACGCGGTATCTGGACGCCGAAATGGATCGGAGGTGGTCGGAGATTCGTGCCTCTGCCGCCCGATATGACTTGGAAAAGGCCCGCGCCGATGTGTGTCGCGCCCTTGGCCGCTGGGCCGGGCTTCAGGTGTTGTCTGTTGGAAGCAGGTGCGAGGAGTAATACTTGAAAGGCGGCTCCATCAACCGGACCGGGCCGGTTACGAGAACCCTTGCATTAGTGGTCGGGACAGCCCTCCTGGTCCTGCTCATGGCGTACATGTCCGGGGCCCTCACTCCGAACAGGGTGGGTCCTGAAACCCCTGTCCCGGGGGCTCCGGACATTCCTTTCCCTGAGAGGACCGGCAAGGCCCTGTTGGAGATCATAACCGAGGTGGAGCGGGCCGTGGGTACGGTTCGGCCCAGGACCGAGACCAGGATCGAGGCCCAGGTAACCGCCCGGGTCCTGGAGGTTAAGGTCAGGCCCGGGGACGACGTGGACAAGGGGGACGTCCTTATCGTTCTGGACGGCGAGCAGGTGCAGGCCAGGCTGGATCAGGCCCGGCAGGCGGTCCAGTCGGCACAGGCTCGAAAACGTCAAGCCGCCCAGTCCGTGCGTTCGGCCGAGGCCGTGCTGATCGAGGCGGAGGCGGCCTACGATCGAACCAGGACCTACTTCGAGAACGAGGCAGCTACAGAACAGGACATGGAGAGGGCCCGGTCGAACTTTCTCCAGGCTCGAGCAGGGGTCGAGCGCGCCCGGCAGGGGCTGCAGGAGACCGAGGCCCAAGTCAGGCAGGCTGAAAAGGTGGTGGAGGAGTCTCGGATCGCCCAGGACTACACGCGGATTCTGACTCCGGAGTCCGGTCAGGTCGCCAAGCGCGCAGCCGAGCCGGGTGACCTGGCCTGGCCCGGCAAGACCCTGCTGGTGCTGCATACACGAGGCGCCCTCAGGCTCGAATCCCTTGTGAGGGAAGGGCTTATCGAGCGTATACGTATCGGAAGCCGGATGCAGGTCTTTCTCGACGTCCTGGATGAGACTTTCGAGGGCGTCGTGGACGAGGTAGTGCCCACTGCCGACCCGGTGACCCGGACCTTTCTCGTCAAGGTAAATCTTCCCCGGCCCGAAGGTCTCTACCCCGGCATGTTCGGGCGGCTTCTTGTGCCGGTGGAAGATCGCCGGATCGTGACCGTTCCTCGGGAGGCGGTGATTCGAGTGGGCCAGCTCGAAATGGTTACCGTTCGCTCAGGTGAACGGTGGGAGCGCGTCTTCATCAAGACCGGCCGCACCATGGGGGATCGGGTGGAGGTCCTGGCCGGGCTCGAAGGATGGGAGACCGTAGCCCTCCAGGGTGCGCCGCCATGAACGGCACGGAACAAACCCCCAAGGGACTTATACCCCGGATCGTCGGGCCCTTTCTCACGTCCAAGCTCTGCTTTCTCCTGATCCTTGCCTCCCTGGCCGTGGGTGCGGCGGCCATCCTGGTGACGCCCAGGGAGGAAGAGCCGCAGATCATTGTCCCGATCGCGGACGTCTTTGTTCATGCCCCGGGCGCCGGCGCCGAGGAAGTGGAAAAGCTCGTATCCACCCCCCTGGAGAGGCTCCTCTGGCAGATCGACGGGGTAGAGTACGTCTATTCCATCTCCCGCCGCGGCCAGGCAGTGGTGACGGTCCGATTTTTTGTGGGCGAGGACCGGGAGCGCTCCCTGGTCAAGCTCCACAACAAGATCTCCATGAACATCGACGAGGCCCCGCCGCTCGTGAAGGGCTGGGTCATCAAGCCCGTTGAGATCGATGACGTGTCCATCGTCAACCTCACACTATACTCGGACCGCTATTCGGACCACGAGCTCCGGCGCATAGGTGAGGAGGTCCTCTCCCGCCTCTCCGAAGTCGAGGATATCTCGCGAACCGCAATCGTAGGCGGTAGAAAGCGGGAAGTCCGGGTCGAGTTGCTGCCCGAACACATGTCCGGTCGCAATGTGAGCCCTCTCCAGGTATTCCGGGCCCTGGAAGCCACGGACGCGTCGGTGAGCGCCGGGAGCTTCGACAGGGCCAACCGGTCCATCGCCGTCACGAGCGACTCCTTCGTGGCATCGGCGGAAGAAGTGCGGCGTCTCGTTGTGGGCGCCCACGAAGGCCGACCCGTCTATGTAGGAGACGTGGCAAAGGTCATCGACGGGCCTGAAGAGCCGGAACACTACACGCGGATCGGGTTCTCCCGGCGCCATTTGGAGGCCAAGAATCCGCCGGAAGGCGGGGAGTCCTCCCCGGCCGTTACCTTGGCCCTGGCCAAGAAGCAGGGCACGAACGCGGTCGTGGTGGCCAGGGACATCCTCGATCGACTGGAGACACTTAAGAATACCGTGATTCCGGACGGGGTGCATGTGGAGGTGACACGCAACTACGGGCGCACGGCCCAGGACAAGGTGAACGACCTTCTTGTTTCTCTGGCGTTCGCCGTCCTCACAGTGGTGGGCCTGCTCGCCCTTTTCCTGGGCCGCAGGGAGGCCATGGTGGTCGCCCTGGCGGTCCCCATCAGCTTTTGCCTTGCTCTTTCTGTGAACTATCTCTTCGGGTATACTATCAACCGGGTCACCCTCTTCGCCCTCATACTCTCTCTGGGCCTGGTGGTGGATGACCCTATCACAAATGTGGACAATATTCAGCGGCACATCCTGGCTCGAAAGCGAAGCCCCATTCATGCAACCCTATTCGCCGTGAACGAGGTCCTGCCGCCGGTGATCATGTCCACCCTGGCAATCATTGTTTCCTTTACCCCCATGTTCTTTATCACGGGCATGATGGGTCCGTACATGGGGCCCATGGCGGCCAACGTCCCTCTCACGGTTATCTTTTCCACCCTGTCTGCCCTCACCATCGTGCCCTGGCTCTCCTACCACTTGCTCAAGCGTAAGGGCAAGGGAGGCGATCGCAGCGAAGAATTTCAGGGGGATGTGATCCCGGGCTGGATCCGTCGGACATATCGGTCCGTGATCACCCCGTTTCTCGATCACCGCCTCATGCGATGGGCCCTCGCCTTGTTAATACTGGCGCTCCTGGGTTTTTCCGCGTACCTGGCCGCTTTTCGGCATGTTCCCCTGAAGATGCTCCCCTTTGACAACAAGAACGAGTTTCAGGTCGTCATTGATATGCCCGAGGGCACTCCACTGGAGGCCACGGACCGGGTGATGCGCGACTTCGAAGACTTTCTTCGAGGGGTGCCGGAGGTATCAAACTTCGTATCGTACGTCGGCACGGCCTCGCCCATGGACTTCAACGGAATGGTCCGCCACTACTATCTGCGGAGGGGCGGCCACCTTGCGGACATCCGAATAAACCTGGTGTCCAAGCAGCGGCGGATCCAGCAGAGTCATGAGATAGTCCTGAGGCTGCGCAGAGCCCTGGAAACCATTGCGCGTGACCACGGCGCTGCCATGAAGCTCGTGGAAGTCCCCCCGGGCCCGCCCGTGATCTCAACCCTTGTGGCGGAGATCTACGGCACTCCTGACCAGCCCCATGAGGCCCTTGCAGGTGGAGTTGCGCACGTCAGGCGGATCATGGCCGAGGAACTCTTCGTTGTGGACGTCGACGACACCACGGAGCAGGAACGAAACCGGCTGGACTTTGTTCTGGACAAGGAGAAGGCTGCTCTTCACGGCGTTTCCGCCGGCATGATCACCCGGTCACTTCGGATCGCCCTGGCAGGAGAGTCTCCGGCCACTGTGCACCTTTCCGGCGAGCGCCATCCTCTGCACGTGAGGGTCATCCTGCCCAGGGAGATCCGGTCGGGCCTGAACGGCCTGCGACAGATTCCTGTTAAAACAGCCGAAGGCGCCACGGTTCCTCTCGCCGAACTGGGACGGTTTGTCGAAGTTCCCGAGGACCAGCCTATTTACCACAAGAACCTTGAGCGAGTGGCCTACGTGTTCGGAGAGACGGCCGGCCGGGCCCCGGCCGAGGCCGTGCTGGACATGCAGGCCCGGCTTCGAGATGACCCGCCGCCCAGAGGCATTCGAGTCGAATGGGCTGGAGAAGGCGAGTGGCAGATCACACTCAGGGTGTTCCGCGATCTGGGTATTGCAAACATTGCAGCCCTTACGGGCATTTACCTTTTGCTGGTGATTCAGCTGAACTCCTTTGGCATGCCGCTCCTTATCCTGACGGCGGTTCCCCTGACCTTCATAGGGATCATGCCCGGGTTCTGGCTCTTCAACATCCTTTTCGCAGACCCGGTGGGCGGGTTCCAGGACCCGGTATTCTTTACGGCCACAAGCATGATCGGCATGATAGCACTGGGCGGGATAGTCATTCGAAACTCCCTGGTGCTTCTGGAGTTTATTCAAGGGGAGCTTAGAGAGGGGAGGCCTTTGAAAGAGGCCATACTGGAGAGCGGGGCCGTCCGGTTTCGTCCCATAGTGCTTACGGCGGCCACCACTGCGCTCGGTGCATGGCCCATTACCCTGGACCCCGTTTTTTCCGGCCTTGCCTGGGCCCTCATATTCGGGCTCTTCGCTTCCACAGCCTTTACCCTGGTAGTGGTGCCTGTTGTATTTTATATCCTGAACCGAAAGCGGCCCGGGATTCCGCCGGTTGGGCGGGAGACTGTTTAGAATGGTTTGTGAGGGAGGAGTTTGCAGGCCCGCGACCGGGGCCGCTTCGGTGAATGCGTGAAACCCGGCGGTAAAGCCGGGTTCTATAAAGGGAGGAGGAAGAAGAGATGAAGGAGCTCAAAGTTGGTTGTGCACGACCCACCGGCGGTATGGTGGGTGAACCTGAACCAGGGGCCTCCGGCTTGACTGAAGACAGCCCCGTAAAACTAGAGGAGGAGATCATGAGCGGAGTGAAGGTGGGCCAAAAGGCCCCGGATTTCGAAAGCCCGGCATTTCAGGGAGGAGGTTTCGGCCAGGTGTCCCTTTCAGACTACCTGGGAAAATGGGTGGTCCTTTGTTTCTACCCGGGTGACTTCACGTTCGTCTGAGCGACGGAGATCTCCGCAGTTGCGGCGAAATACCCCGAGCTTCAGAAGCTGGATGTAGAGGTCCTTTCAATGAGTGTGGACAGCCACTTTGTGCACAAGATGTGGCAGGACAACGAACTCTCCAAGATGGTCGAGGGCGGTGCGCCCTTTCCCATGCTTTCTGACGGCGGCGGCAAGGTGGGCAAGGTCTACGGTGTATACGATGAGAACGCAGGGGTGGAAATGCGCGGTCGTTTCATCATCGACCCGGACGGCGTGGTGCAGGCCGTGGAGATTCTGCCCCCGCCGGTGGGGCGGAACGTGGACGAGCTGGTCCGCCAGATCCAGGCGTTCCAGCATGTGCGCAAGACAGGCGGCGCCGAGGCCACGCCTTCGGGCTGGCGGCCGGGCAGGGCCACGCTGAAGCCCGGACCGGACCTGGTGGGAAGGGTCTGGGAGGTCTGGAAGGTGGAAGAAGCCTTTTAGGATGTTGATGCGGACACAGGCCGTCCCTCGATTGGAGAGGTCGTCGGCGATCGGCGAACCGGTAAGGCTGGAATGAGGCGGGGGGTAAGCAGTATGCAGCGCAGGGCCCGGTGTTGCGGAGCCGGAGAGGATACCCCGGCGGATGCGGTTGAAAAGGCAAGGTGTGCCGACTGTTTCCAGTGTCAGGGTTGCAGTGAGGACAGGTGCAGGCTGTGCAGGAAGCATGGGCACCCGGCCGTGCCGACCCTGGCCGAGGGATTCACTTACGGCGAGTATCTTGAATGGAAGAAGCGGCAATCCATATCTGTGTCTCAGGGCGAAGGCCCGCTTTAGATCCCACCCGGTGCTCGGACTGCGAGGCGTGCCTGGAGCTTTGTCCCGGGGTGTTTCGCCGCAATCCGGACACCGGCCGGATCGAGGTGGCGGACCTGCCCGATTTCCCGGAGGAGGCGGTTGACGAAGTCATCGCCACTTGCCCCCGGGATTGCATCGAGTGGGAGCATGACCGGTAACGCGAAAGGGAAGAGGCAAGGAGGGCGGGCTCTCAAGGGGCTCGTTCTCAGGGCCCTGGAGACGGGGGACGAAACAGAGGCCCTTGATCTGCTGGCCCATATCCCGGCCCGGGCCCTGGTGAGCCCGCTCTTCGGGGCGCTTCATCGCATGGAACCTCGAGTGCACTGGACCGCGGTTCGCGTCATGGGGGCCGTTGCCGCCGGTCTGGCCCGTGAGAACATGGAAGAGGCCCGGGTGGTGCTCAGGCGCATGATGTGGAACCTGAACGACGAATCCGGAGGCATCGGCTGGGGCGTGCCCGAGGCCATGGGAGAGGTCCTGGCCCGGCACGAGGGTCTGGCAGAGGAGTTCACGAACATCCTGGCTTCCTACACCCGGGAGGAGGCCAACTACCTGGAGCATGAGCCCCTGCAGAAGGGCCTTCTCTGGGGTGTCGCGCGACTGGCCCGGGCCCGGCCCGAACTGTTGAGGGCGGCCGGGCCTGGCCTATCCCGGTTCCTGAAGGCCGATGATCCGGTCCTCAGGGGCTTGGCCGCGCATGCGGCCGGCCTTCTCGGGCTGGAAGAGGCGCGATCGGCCCTGGAACTGCTCCTTCGGGACAATGCCGAGATTACGGAAGATCTCGGGGGCGTGCTTTCTTTGTCTTGCATTCGAGATATCGCTGCAAAGGCGCTGGAACACATCGACCAAGGAGGGCGTTAGCAGCACCCGGCGTCCCTGGAACGCCTGCCGGACAAGAAGTTGCGAGACTGACCTGAAACCCGCGGACGGCTACACAGCCCGTTCCGGCAAGGAGAATTCACATGGAAAATCAGCAGTTGGATATCAAGATGTATTCCCTGAGCACCTGCAGCCACTGCAAGGCCACCAAGAAATTGCTTAACGAATGCGAGGCGCAATACGACTTCACGGACGTGGATCTCCTCGAAGGCGAGGAGCGCCAGGCCGTCCTCGAGGAGGTTCGCAAGGTTAACCCCCGCTGCTCTTTTCCCACGATCATCATCGGCGATGTGGTCATCGTGGGCTACAAGGAAGACGAGATCAAGGAGGCATTGGGAATCACATGAGCAATAATGCAGAAGAATTCTATGAGATGCTTCGAAAGGTCCAGGAGCCCAAGGGTTATTTTTTCAACGAGGACAGGGTGCGCGTAATGGAACTGCTCGAGGCGCTTCTTGTTAACAGGGAGCGCTACGGTTACATGTCCTGCCCCTGCCGGCTCGCCTCCGGGGACCGCGAAAAGGACAAGGACATAATCTGTCCGTGCGTGTACCGGGAGGCCGACGTGAAGGATTACGGCTCCTGCTACTGTAACCTTTACGTTTCCAAAGAGTGGAACGAGGGGGGCTTTGACAGGCCCTATGTACCGGAGCGCAGGCCCCCGGAGAAGATGTTCTGAAGTCTTTCTCATTGCTATTGAAATCGAAAAAACGGAATAACCTTTTATGGGAAGGCAAAAAAGGCATTAAAAAACATAATATTAAGGAGATTTTTCTCGTCTGGAAAAGGATAAGGAGAAGGGTTTTGTGGATGACATTATTTCTGAAGAAAAAGAACACCTCAAGGATCTATCGAAGAAACTCAGAAACGAGGTGGGCCGTAAAAATCTGACTATTTTTCAAAAGCCAAAAAGGAGAACAAAATGTATGATAAAGATGCGCTTTGCCAAAAAATAAAGTCCATCTATCCAGAAGTCGGTGAATGTGGAATGGATGTGAAAGTGGATTTCAATGAGAATGAGAATGCCTATGTGGTGCACCTTGAAAAGGGAGAGCATAAACTGAAAACATTTTTGGACCAGGAGGACGCTGATACATGCATGGAAGGCAAGCAATGTGTCAACCTGGGGGTCGATATAGGTCAACTTAAGGAGCTGATCAACAAAGTTTGAATGCGCGATATGTGAATGCACTTCATTGAAACCCTGAGCCCGGTCCTCCCCAGTGCCCAGAGTTTGATTTATGGATGGGCACGAATTAGAACAAAAGCAACGATTCCGGGTTAAGAAGGAAATATGCCCTCGAAGAGGCAATGGCCGAGGTCTTGACCCTGCACAATGGGAAGAACCCCTGGCTTACGGGGCTGGTTTTGGAAAGCGCAGCCCGCATGGGTAAGGCCGGTTTTGTTTGACAGGGATTGCCCGCGCCCTTAACATATATGGGTAAGATAAGGATGCACTGAAACGGAGGTAACCATGAAAATAAGGCGGAACCAATATATGGCTGTCGTGGTCGCCGTCCTGTTTATGGCGGTGGCGTTTTCCGGCTGTGGTGGTGGAAAGGCCCAGCAGGGCGCGGTCATCGGGGGACTGGGAGGGGCCGCTGTGGGAAGCCAGCTCGGCCCTGAGGAAGACCGGAGGAAGAGCGCTCTCATCGGAGCCGGTCTCGGTGCAGTGCTGGGATACCTGATCGGGAATGAGTGGGACAAGTACGATCAACGGCGCCTGAACCACACGCTCGAGACGGCGCCGTCCGGAAGGACTACAGAGTGGGTCAACCCCGACACTGGAAGCCGGTATATGGCTACGCCGGAACCCGCATACGAGCACGATGGACGCGTATACCGGGATGTCGAGATCGACGGGTACGTGGACGGGCGACGTGAAACCGTACACGCCAAGGCCTACCGAAACCCCGACGGCACGTGGCAACTCGTGCAATAGCCCTTCCTGCTGAGACGTGAATCGAGGGATCAGCCTATAGCGCCAGAGGAAGAAACGGGCTGCATTCCGCCCAAAACCGCCGCGGATTAGAATCACCCGAGGATCGTGGCACGCAGGAAGATCTGAATTCCCAGCTTGCGGGTGCGCGGTCCCACTACCTCCAGGATGGCGCCTTCTTCAACTCCGGGAGGGATTTCAACGGTAATACGGACGGTTTTGTAAGGCATATCAATGCGAAGGCCCCGCTCTGTGCCGTTCCTGGCCTCGGCCGCAGTCAGGGGAACGTCGTACACGCCTTGTTCCCCCGGCGCAAACCCATTCATTATCCAATCAAAAATCCCGGCATGCGGGAATCCAGTCTGCCGGGAGGCGTACCTGGAAGTTAAATCCCCGCGGGTAAAATTCACGAAGCACCCTGTGCCGAAATCGCGGGGAGTTCGGGGCTGATGTGAGGAACGGCGGACCGGGATGTTCTGCGAATCGAGTTCCCGTTCGTGCCGGGTCCGGCTGTTGCCGTCGCTCAGCACATCGTAGGCTTCGCGAATCTCTCGAAAACGCTCAGCGGTTTCCCGGCCGCCTCCGGCCGTATCCGGGTGATAGCGGAAAGCCATTTCCCGGTAGGCCTTCTTGATCTCTTCAGGGCCTGAGTCGCGGGCGATTCCCAGGATGCGGAAATAGTCTTTTTGTGACATTAAGCAAATCCTGCTATCAATTAAACAGTCAACATATTCGCTATTATATAGTAATATTTAATAATTTTTTTATAATTAATGAAACAAATAAGGTCTTTATTTTACCAATGCCTCCTTCGTGTTCTCCGCGTCCAACAACACTGCCACCCATACGGATCACGGGTCTCAGTGAGAAGATGTGGCTTTCCCCAGCTCATATCCATTGCCCGTATTTTACCCCATTTGTATTCCCGATTCAATTTCTCAAGATGATTAGACCGCTCTAAACGATGGGTTTTTATCCTCGAAAGGCCTGCCGGCGACAGTGTCCGCTTCAAAATCGCCCTAAGCTTTACTGCTGATCAGTGTCAGGTCGTAGGTGAAACAATACCCGGGGCAGACCCTTTACATTGGGGCAAACGTTCTTATTTTTAAGAATGAGTAATTCAACATGCATAAAAAAGTCAGGTTACGGCAAGATCAGAAGAAATGCCAGGAATTTGCCAAAACATATGTCAAAGGAGGCGTAGAACAGATGGAAGAGCAACGCCATTCAAATAAAACAGTGGATATTCCAGGAGAGCTTCCCGTCCTGCCCTTGCGGAACATGGTGGGCTATCCTCTCTCGGTAATCCCCCTGTTGGTGGGGATCCCCAGATCAGTGAAGCTGGTTGAGGACGCCTTCAGCGGCGACAAGCTTGTGGGGCTGGTGGGCATGCCTGATTCCTCTGTTGAAACCCCTCAGCCAGGGCAGACTTACGAGGTCGGGACCGTTGCCAAGGTGGACAGGGTGGTAAAGACTTCGGATAACACCCTGCAGGTCCTGGTACACGGACTCGAACGGATCAAGATTATCCGGTGGTTGGAGACAGAGCCTTACATGCGTGCCGAGGTGGAGCCCATGCCCGACCGGGTGGACAAAGGGGTGGAACTGGACGCGCTCCACCGCAGTCTGGGGGAACTGGCCAAGGAAGTGGTCAAGCTGTCCCCTAGTCTTCCGGACGAGATCTCGGCGTTTCTGGACCAGATTACCGACCCCCTGAACCTGATCTACGTGGTGGCCGGAAATGCAGGTCTTGATGTACAGGAGGCCCAGGACGTCCTGGAGGCCGGTTCTGCAACCGAAAAGATGCGCAAGCTCATCAGGCACCTCACTCGAGAGAAGGAGGTGCTCAATCTTGGCAGGAAGATAGAATCCGAGACCAAGCAGACCATGGACAAAGCCCAGCGGGAGTTCTATTTGCGGCAGCAGCTAAAGACTATTCAGAAGGAATTGGGCGAGGACGAATCCGGGTCTTCGGAGTCGGAGGTTTACCGGCATAAGCTGGAGGACGCGGACCTCCCTGAGGAGGTGCAAAAGGAGGCTGAGCGGGAGCTCGAGCGCATGGCTTCCATGTCTTCGCATTCTCCTGAGTACTCGGTGATCAGGACATACCTGGACTGGATCCTTGATCTTCCCTGGAAGGAGAGCAGCGAGGACCGGATGGACATTAACGGTGCGCGCAAGGTCCTGGACGAGGATCATTACGACCTGGAGGATGTAAAGGAGCGGATTATCGAGTACCTGGCCGTGCGCAAGCTGATGCAGGACCGGGGCCTGGATCGGGTGGACGATGCGACGGAGGACGGGCGAGTGTCGGATGCCAAGGGGGCCATCCTGTGTTTTGTGGGCCCTCCGGGCGTGGGCAAGACCAGCCTGGGCCAGAGCATAGCAAGGGCCCTGGGCCGGAAGTTCACCCGAATGAGCCTTGGCGGAATGCGGGATGAGGCGGAGATTCGAGGGCACCGCCGTACCTATGTCGGTGCCATGCCGGGAAGGATCATTCAGGCCATCAAGCGAGCCGGGACACGAAATCCGGTTTTCATGCTCGACGAGGTGGACAAGGTGGGCGCGGACTGGCGGGGTGATCCGAGCAGCGCGCTTCTCGAGGTCCTGGACCCGGCGCAGAACCACGCCTTTCGGGACCACTACCTGGATGTGGACTTCGACCTGAGCGATGTGATCTTCATCACCACGGCCAACCAGCTCGAGACCATCCCGGCACCCCTTAGAGACCGGATGGAAACCCTTCATCTGGAGGGCTACACCGAGCTGGAGAAGCTCCATATCGCCCGGAAGTACCTGGCCCCCAGGCAAATCAGGGCCAACGGACTTGGATTGGATGAACTCACCTTCTCGGATGAGGCCATTCAGAAAATCATACGGGACTACACCCGGGAAGCGGGGGTGCGGAACCTGGAACGCCAGATAGGGGCTGTCTGCCGCAAGTGCGCGGTCAAGGTTGCGGGTCAATCACTCAACCATGACGTTGTAACCGCCGAACTGGTGCGAGACTACCTGAAGAAGGAGCGTTTCGAATCAGAGATTTCAGAGGAGATCGATATCCCGGGGATAGCCACGGGTCTTGCCGTGACAGCCGTGGGGGGAGATATCCTGTTCATTGAGGCCACGGGCATGAAGGGCAAGGGCCGGCTCACGCTAACGGGGCAACTCGGCGAAGTCATGCGCGAGAGCGCCCGCATAGCACAGAGTTATGTGCGGTCCAAGGCGGTGCAGCTTAACGTGGACCCGGCTGTGTTCGAGCAGACGGACGTTCATGTCCACGTGCCGGCAGGCGCCATCCCCAAGGACGGCCCTTCGGCCGGGCTTCCCATGGTACTGGCCATGGCAAGCCTGTTCAGCGGCCGTCCGGTGCGGGGGGACCTTGGAATGACGGGGGAGGTTACCCTGAGAGGCCGTGTGCTTCCCGTGGGCGGTATCAAAATGAAGGTGCTGGCCGCGCACCGGGCCGGACTCAAGGCGGTCATTCTTCCCAGGCGTAACGAGCGGGACCTGGACGATCTGCCTGATGAGGTGCGCAAGGACATCCGATTCGTGCCGGTGGATCTCATCGACGAGGCCCTTGAGGAAGCCCTCGGATCTACGGTATCCCAGGAGGTGGATCCACCTGCCGCTGTGAACGGCTGACGTTTTTCCTGAAATGCCCGGGTGGAGTCTTGTCCAAGAAAAAAGGCAGGGCAAAAGCCCTGCCTTTGGTGCCTGGGAGGAGGAAATGATTTTCATCCCATGACTGTATTCGGCCTGCGGCATTCTTGCCGAAAAGGCCGGAGCCCACGAGCAGTACGGTGTGCCGGATCCGAAGGCGGACCGGAAGCCCCCCAAGTCGTTCCAAGTCCCACCTCGCAGAAAGCGTCCCCTTTGGACGGGTTCGCAGCAACCGGACTGCTCGCGAGGTCTCCGAAATGTTGCATGCGCCGTTTGGGTCGAGGGAATCGCTTCCCCCTTTTGAATCGGCGCCCCGTGGCCGGCCTGTGTCCTTCCAGTGTTCCGCGAAGCCTCCCCACGGTACTCAGCTCTGACCAAGCAAAGATGATGCCAGGTAACCACTGTTTAGACAAATCATGTAATTACAGAACGTTAGATCGTGTCATCCGTTTTAGGGAATTACGGGCCTCGGACCTTGAAATCCTTTGCTGTCCGAGATTCGGACATGAGGGAAGAATATCACCGATAACCAATTGCCGTCATTGTAGAACCGGAGTGTCTGTGTGGTGTAGCAGGTTCGGACATGTGCGTAAGGGGCTTCCTTTCCTTGTAGAGCCGAGTGCTCTGGGCGATGTCGTGCCCTGACCAAGAAGGCCTTTGAGTGCGGTTGGGTTCGTCCTACAAGGCGAGCACGATTCGCGCCATAGGAGCAGGAGCATCAAGGGAAAAGGAATCAGGGGATTAATAACCCTCCGCAGGGGGTTGGAGTGCGCCTGGAGCGGGACACGCTCCTTTAATCAGGACCCGATGTCAGAATCAGGAAGCCCGCCGGTCGGTGGTAAATCAGGATGTGTTTCATTTCTGGATGGAAACTAGACTAGTGTCTATCCAGAAACGCTTTTTTGGCACTAGCAAGTTTCCAATTCAGAAATGAGGATTTTTTGTCAAGATCAAGGAGATCAAGAGGTTGCGCGGAGGCGTACTGAAGTACGCCGCACAAGCAACCTCGCAGATTGACGCCGAGATTGGCAAAAAAGACCATTTCTGGATGGAAACTAGACTACATGCTGCGGACTTTCGTGATCATGGAGTCTGCAAAGTCCCGGGCGTCATCCAGGTCCCCCTGGTCCGGATGTCCCGCCGCGCTCTGGGCCTCCACGGCCCAGGCCTTGTGCTCCATTTTTTTCATAAGGGCCTCGATGATGGATCCCTTCACCTTTCCCCTGCATCCGAAAGTGCCCAGCGTATTAAGATGGGAGGCAAGTCTGGTGGCCTCGTAGAAGGCTGAGATGGCCAGTTCGCCACCTCGCAAGGAGCCGTGAGTGGCAAAGAATGCAATCATCGTCCCTTCCGGCAGTTTTTTGATGAAGGCGGCAACCTTTGGCGGCATGCTGTGCGCGTGTACGGGAAAACCGCAAAAAACCATGTCATATTCATCCACAGAGCCCACATCCGCCAGAGGGATAATGTCCTTGGCGGCCTCCTTGATTTGGTCGTAAATCGCTTCGGCAACCATTTTCGTGTTTCCGGTATCAGAGTAGTATGTCACCAGCGCCTTCATCGTTTCCTCCTTGTAATAATCAACGTTTTGGTCTATTTAGTTTCCATCCGGAAATGGTCTTTTTTGCCAATCTCTGCGTCAATCTGCGAGATTGGAAACTAAGGCGGCCCCTTGTCCGCAACCTAAAGCCAATGAGCATTGGCGCGAAGAATGAGCGTCCTGTGTGGTTTCTTCGGGATCGATTTCGATTTCGATTATGCTAACATCAACACTTCTTGTTTTTTCTGACAGCTTTTCAGGAGTAAGACACTAACAAGCGTCCAAAACTCATTTCTGGATGGGCACTATCTACAGGATTAACGGCGTCATGACAAGGGATTTCACCACATTGGTGAATGAAGCATGCACTTTGGCCTCGATAGAATGCGGAGTAAATTAAGACTCATGAAGGCAATGGTCCTTGAAAAAACAGGCAGCATGGCGGAGAATACCTCTCCTCTCGAGGCCCGCGAGATCCCCGAACCGGTTCCCGGCGAGGGAGAAGTCCTGGTGGAAGTGGACGTGTGCGGGGTGTGCCACACCGAACTGGACGAGATCGAAGGTCGTACGCCCCCTCCGGTCCTCCCGGTTATCCCCGGACATCAGGTGGTGGGTCGCGTGGCGGGGTTCGGCCCGGGCGCGGCTGCCTTTCAGCCGGGGGACCGGGTGGGCGTAGCCTGGATCCATTCTTCGTGCGGGTCATGCAGGCACTGCCTTGCAGGGGAGGAGAACCTGTGCCCCGATTTCCGTGCCACCGGCCGCGATGTGGACGGCGGCTACGCCCAATACATGACCGTCCCTGAATCATCGGCCTTTCGAATTCCCGATATCTTCTCAGAGGTCGAGGCCGCACCGCTCCTCTGCGCGGGCGCCATCGGATACCGATCGCTTCGGCTGACCGGCCTGCAGGACGGTGGTGCCTTGGGCCTCACCGGTTTCGGCGCTTCGGCCCATCTGGTTCTCAAGATGGTGGGACACCGATATCCGCGCACCCGGGTCTATGTGTTCGCCCGCAGCGGAAAGGAGCGTGATTTCGCACGCGAACTTGGTGCGGTGTGGGCCGGGTCCGCGGAGGATCGGCCGCCGGAAGCCCTTGATTGCATCATTGACACGACCCCGGCGTGGAAACCGGTGGTAAAGGCCCTTCAAAACCTCGCACCCGGGGGACGGCTCGTGATCAATGCAATTCGCAAGGAGGACGGGGACAAGGACGAACTCTTGGGCCTGATCTACGAGGAGCATCTCTGGATGGAGAAGGAAATCAAGAGCGTGGCCAACGTGGCCCGGAGGGATGTTTCGGAGTTTCTCTCTCTGGCTGCCGAGATTCCGATCCGGCCGGAGACCCGGGAGTTCGGCCTTACAGAGGCGAACCGTGCATTGCTGGAGCTCAAGAATAGAAAGATTCGTGGCGCCAAGGTCCTCCGAATCGTGTAGTAAGCCGTGCCATACGCCCGGGGCAGTGTAAATCGGTTATCCCACGGAAGGAAAAGCTGCTGTAATCTTTCCCGGCGATTTTGGCGTCTTGGCAAGAGATAAAAAGTGGTTATTTTCAATTTCTTAGTTGAGCGCTCAATCCGGGAGGATTGTTCGAGAATCTAAAACCCGGGCCGGAAAATCATGTTCGGCCCATCATGGAAAGGGCCCATGGCAGACGACCTCTACAAGATCCTGGGCGTGTCCAGGGATGCGTCCCAGGAAGAGATCAAGAAAGCATATCGCAAGCTTGCCCGCAAGTGGCATCCCGACCTCAACCCGGGTAATCAGGATGCGGAGCAGAAGTTCAAGGATGTATCCCGGGCATACGAGGCCCTGGGAAACGAGGAGAAACGCAAGCTATACGATGAGTTCGGAGAAGAGGGCCTCCAGTCGGGTTTCAATGCGGAACAGGCCCGGGAGTATAAAGAGTGGCAGTCTGCGGGCCAAGGATTTCGCCGGGACAGCGGCCAAGGCTGGGGCGGGGCGGGCGCCTCCACAGGGGGGTTCGGTCAGTACAGCAGCTATGAAGACATCTTCGGCGATCTTTTCGGGTTCGGGGCCGGATCCGGTGCGGGCGCAGGCTTTCGAGGCGCGCAGTCGTCCCGCGGCAGGGACCTGGAGCACGAGATGACCATCGACCTCCTCAGCGCACTCAGGGGTTTTGAGACCGAACTGGCCATGGAAAAACCGATCAGCTGCGCCAGGTGCGGGGGGAGCGGACAGGAGCCGGGTTCGACAATGAGATCATGCCCGGCGTGCGGGGGATCGGGCCGGCTTAATGTGGCTGAGGGGCCCATGCAGTTTACACGGGCATGCCCGCAGTGCGGGGGGCACGGCCGGTTGGGAACTCCATGCTCCCAGTGCGGGGGGAGCGGTCAGGTTCGCGGGACCGAGCGTATCAGGGTCAAGATACCCAAGGGCGTTCGCGAGGGTTCGCGCGTGCGGGTGGCCGGCAAAGGGGAACCCGGACAGGGGGGCGGCCCGGCGGGAGACCTCTACCTGGTCATTCACGTCAAGCCGCATCCCCTCCTGCGGCGGGAGGGTGACGACCTCCATATGGAGCTTCCCCTGACCGTTCAGGAGGCAATGGCCGGAGCAAGCATTACCATTCCAACCCCGTCCGGATCCATCAGCGTGAAGGTCCCGCCAAAGAGCCAGAGCGGTCAGACCCTTCGACTCAAGGGAAAAGGCGCATACAATGCCAAAACCAAGGCCTGGGGCGACCTCCTGGTCAAGCTGGGTGTGCGGGTGCCCCGTACGGACGATCCGGATGCCCTGGAAGCCGCAGGTCGTCTGGAAGAGGAGTACCGGGAGGGCGTTCGGAAGGACCTCAGACTTTAAATGGGATAATCTTAAGAGCGCTGCTTGCGCTCCTGAAGCAGCCGCTGGACATTGACGGCCAGGTCCTTGAGAATGTGATCGAATTGGGCCCGCATGTCAAACATGTGCTGCCGCATGCGCAGGATGATCTCCACCCCGGCCAGGTTGACACCCATATCTTCCACGAGCAGCTTGGCCAGCCTCAGCCTCTCCAGATCCTCTTCTGTGAAGCGCTTTTCGCAGGGGTCTTCCAGGCTGTCCGGACAGACGATTTCCTCTTCTTCGAGTTCGTTCAGGAAGCGAATCTCCATCTGAAATAACTCGATGACCTCTGTAGTCGTCCAGTATTTCCCGGCCATGTCCGGCCTCCTCACTGTAAAAGGTTGAACTCCTCCTCCTGGCGGACGGCGGTGCAGCGCATATCCGAACCCCTGCTGCGAATAATCTCCCGGCACCTCTCTACTATGGCGTCCTGCTCCTCGTCCTCACGGTCCTGGTTGTGATGATAGAGCCCGAGGTGCCGGACCCCGGCGGCCAGGGCGAGATCGACGGCGTCGGTGCAGGAGGAGTGCCCCCAGGTCTTCTTTACGACGTACTCTTCCGGCGTGAACTCCGCGTCATGGAAGAGAAGGTCGGCGTCCTGCGAGAAGGACGCGTAGTCCTCGAACGTCATGCCGCCCCGATGACGGTACCCAAGTTCGTTGTCGGTGAGGAATACGAAGCTGCGGCCGTCTTCCGTGAACCGGAATCCCATGCCTGTATTTGGGTGGCTGAGGGGAATGGACCTGATCTCGATGGAGTCGATGTAAAAGGTTTCGCGGCAGTCGTTGGCGTAATGGATCGCGGCCTTGAGCTTCTCGAACGGGTAGGGGAAATATGGGGCGCTCATGGCCTTGGAGAGCAGCTTCTGTATGTCTCCCTGTGTCGTGGCGCAGCCCATGAGGTGGATAGTAGACTGTTCGCTGTAAATGGGCTTGAAAAAAGGGAATCCCAGGATATGGTCCCAGTGGGAGTGGGTAAACAATATATCGTACTCGAAACGGCTCTCCATCAGAAGCTTGTTCCCCAGCCTGCGAATTCCGGACCCTGCATCCACTGCAATGATCGCGTCGTTCCTGCTTCGAATTTCAATGCAGGTGGTGTCCCCTCCGTACTTCAGGTAGCCTTTGCCTGAGACCGGTATGGAGCCGCGAGCACCGTGACAACGAATGATCATTCATGTCCTCCTGGATTCGGATCCTTTGCCCGGCCCCCTTTTCGACGAGGGCGGTCATAACCGATTCAGAATTTGCGGCTCCTCAGGATGTTGAACACCAGCCAGAGCCCGAGGATTGCGGAAACAGAATACCCCAGTACTCCCAGCAGGGGAAAGCCGAAGAGAAACGGGCCGATGCCTGTGGTGATGATCATGGAGGAACCGATGATCATGGAGCCGATGATGATGCCCAGGGTAAGACGGTTCGAGCTGTTGTCCAGAGTCTTTCTCAGGGGGCCCAGGTTTTCATGCTCGAAGCGGATGTGAATTTCTCCACGGTCTATTTTGTCCAGGATCCGGGTGATTCGGAGCGGCAAATCACTTCCCAGGGCCTTGAAGCGGGCCAGGGTGACCTTGAACTCACGCCAGGAGGTCTTGGGACTGTGCCGCCGGGCCGCCAACCGCCTCACATGGCTTTCGGCCTCGGCAACCACATCCAGTTCCGGGTGGATCATCCGTGCAGCGCCTTCCGCAGTGACCAGGGACTTTATCATGATAATGAAATCCGAAGGCAGCCGAAGGCGGTGTGTACGCAGTAGAGATGCGATGCCCAGCAGGATATGCCCCAGGTTCAACTGCTTCAGGGGGACTGAGTAGAAGTTGTCGAGAAGGTCCAAAAGGTCCCGCTCCAGGCCCGAACGATCAACCCCTTCATGGCCTGTCGCCAGTTCGAGAAGACAGTCGCTCAATCTACGGCTGTCCCTGTTCACGACTGCTTGGATTAAGTCAACGAGCTGGTATCTGTTCCGGGTGGTGAGGCGTCCCACCATGCCCCAGTCGAGAAGACAGAGGATATTTCCTTCGGTGAGGAGGAGATTGCCTGGATGGGGATCGGCGTGAAAAAACCCGTCTTCAAGAATCTGCTTGATGGCGAAGCGCAGCCCGTTGCCGGCGATGGTCTCCGGGTGCTCCAGGGCCTGCGGGTCCACCTCCCTTAGACGTTTGCCCGAAATGAATTCCATGATGAGGAGCTTGTCCGTGCAGGCGTCAATATGGACCTGGGGAATGCTGATACCTGTGTCAGCCTCCAGGAACGACCGGGCTATCTTCATGTTCCTGGCTTCCTGCGTGAAATCCAGTTCGCGAAGCAGCAGCCTTCGGGTCACCCGAACGATGTTAGGGAGGTCGTAGACCTGGACCGTTTCCATGCGCTCGTGAACCTGCCGGGCGAATGCCTCCAGTATGTCAAGGTCCGTCTCGATTACACGCCGAATGTCGGGGCGCTGTACCTTGACGGCCACAACCAGGCCGCTTTCCTTGATGACCGCCCGGTGAACCTGGCTCAGGGAGGCTGAGGCCGTGGGAGTCTCTTCGAACCGGGAGAAACGATCCTCAACAGGAGCGCCCAACTCCTCCTCTATCACGAGCCGAATGCTTGCAAAGTCCAGTGCGGTCACCTGATCCTGGAGTTTCTGGAGTTCCAGGATCATAGGGCCGGGAAGGAGGTCCGGCCGCAGACTCATGATCTGGCCGAACTTGACGAAGGTGGGACCGAGTTCTTCGAGGGCGAGCCGGATCCGCTGGTATACGGTGAGATCGATCTCCTTGGGGTAGATGCGCTTGACAATACCCATGCCAGGCACGTCCATCCGCTCGACCATGTCATGAAAACCGTATCGCAGGAGTACGGAAACCAGGTCGCGAAAGCGCCCCAGCTTGGTAAAGCTCCGGAAATCCAACTATTCCACTCCGGCAGTGGGCGTGGATTCCTCCATCATTTGGAGTCTCATTTCGAGGTTCTCCACCCGCTCTCGAAGGGCCTCCACTTCAGACTTCTTTCCGATGTCCAGGGTGGCGACGCCCTTTTTTGCCGCATCGGAGATCCGCTTTTCCAGGTCAGACCACTGGTCCTCTCCATTCTTCACCAGTTCGTCTGTGAGGCGTTGTGCATCCTCTCGCTTTAGCTTGTTTTCCTCTACGAGTTTTTCGGTGAATTGTTCTATTTTATCCTTTGTAAGCAGGACAACGCCGATGCCGGCGAAAAATCCCTTTTTCAAGTCATCAAGCATGTGAATACCTCCCTGAATAACGCCGGCCACAGCATTCCTTCCGGCAGAATGGCGATAAAAAAACCTGTTTAGACCTCTCAAAAACGGCGCATGAACTGAAAGAATCAAGTATCCTCTATTACTGTTCCCGAAATCAACCGGCAACAGGCAACAGGCGGCCTCTTGATACTCAGCCTTCTCTCCCTACCGTGAGGGTCTGTCCCGGTTGAATAACATCGGTTTTCTTAATGCCGTTCAACCGGCAGAGTTCTTCAACACTGAGGCCGTATTGCTTGGCAATGCTGAAAAGTGTTTCCCCTCGTTGAACCTTGTGAGCGGATGCGCCTTCGGCAGCGGCGGGACTCGTCGATCCCTGGGCGGGGGCGCGTTCGGTCACCGCTTCAAGGCGGCGATTCAAGGTCTCAATGCTGGTGCTGAGGGTGCGCCGGTCCTTTTCCAGCTTGGAGACGGACTCTCCGAGACCGTCGATTCGACCTGCCAGGGCCGGCACCTGCTTTCCTGTCTCTTCGAGCCTGTCCAGCCTCGTCTCAATTCGATCCAGGCGCTCTGCAAGAATTTGTAATACCTCCTCGCCCTCGGTCTGGCCGCCCCCGATCAGCAGCAGGACCGCGGCTAAGAGCACGGCCGCGGCGATACCTCCGAAAAGGAGTGTGCGGCTGGTGCCTGGGCCGGTTGCGCGGCGGGTGGTGCTCCTTCGTGTGCCGGTACGGTTCATGACTTGACCTCTATCTTGGGCCATCTCCTCGACAATGCCCTTCATATCGTTGTCAGAGCGAGGGTCCATGGAAATCCTCCTCTCTTTTGCGGAAGGAGGTATGGGGTACCACCGGTGGTACTCCACGCTTCAGGCTGTGCCTGGATCTATTGTGTAACAAGGCTGACCTTAATTAATCTTTCTGCAGCATAATTATAAATTAACGTCTCTTTTTAAGGCTTTTGACTCCCCTTGCAATGGCGTATTTATATTGATATTGTTTCTTTTTATTGTCGAACTTGATGAGCTGAAATTCATCTGTTTCGTGGTTGAACGGTTCTTCAAGCGTTTCAATCCACTCAGAAATACGGCGGTTCACCTCTTCTATGCGCTTGTCGATCGGCATGTCCTTGTCCAATCGTATGGTTGTGAATTCAGGCATGATAACTCCTTTCTAAGGCGGGCCCTTGCCCGCAACCCAAAGCCAATGAGCACTGGCGCGAAGAATGAGCGTCCTGTTTGTTTCTTCGGGATCGAAATCGCTATCGGGATCGAAATCGATTTCCTCTAATCCATAGACCCCGGTGTCTTCCTTAGACCCCAGAGTCTTCCTTCACACAGCGGTAGACATCAAGCTTTTCGTGTCAAGTGTCATTTTGTTCTCTTTCGATTGCGATCCCGATTGCGATCCCGATTGCGATCCCGATCCCGATCCCGATCCCGATTATAACAACATCAATACTTCTTTTTTTTCTGACAGCTTTTCAGGAGTAAGGCGCTAATTCTCCTGGGCCAATTTGCAGCAATACCTCGGGCGGCCGGGTGAAAGCCGTGAGTAAGACTTGGCCTCACACCACGCGCCGGATACGGGACCTCGATATTCAAAGGGGCCTCGCTACGATTCAGCATTGCGGCGGGTGGTAATGGCGACATGGCTGTTACGTGGCGCTATTCCATCCAAGAATCAAGAATAGTCTTCTCCCGGGATCTGCATGAATCCTGGATGGTCACCGGCCGAGTTCACTACAGGTTCGCGACAGCGGCCTACGGGCGCGCACGACACCAATAGGATAGGGTGCCTGCATTATACCATTTTGCTGCGGCCCGCCAGGACCCGCTGCCGCCGAGTCCCGTCGCCTCGGCGCCTGTTCCGGAAAAAAACGGTTAACCAGAAGGACGCCCGGCGGGCGTCCTTGAGGCCTGCGCTTGGTTTCCAAAGAAACTGCAAGATTCAATCAGGACAATAGCTCTTATTCTAACCAATTTACTGTTTATAATCAAGGACTTTTTTTGGGTGTTCCTTGTCCCTTCCATCCCCGCACAGACCCGGCACGCTTTTCGACTTTGTTTATGGGCCGCGGCCCGGCGGAATGGCGGAAGGCCTATATCCCTCCTTTCTGGTCAATATAATCACCCGTGAGAAGGAGTAAAGGCTTGACCGCTTTTGAGGAATCAGGCCTCTCCTGGTATGTGAAAGACACTCCATGTTGCCGTCGAAAAAACCGCATACTCATTCATGGCCTTTCCAGGGCGGATCGCGCTGCTCCCAGAAGTGCGGTTCGTTGGTCGAGGATTACCCTGACGGCGATCTTTTCCATGAGCGGCCTGAACCTGCCTTTATCCCTAAACGCTGCAAAGAAGTGCCCCTCCTTCAGGATCGGTAGGATCCTGGGCGGAATGCCTCCACCCAGATAAACCCCTCCGGTGGTCAAGCCCATGAGTGCGACGTTGCCGGCCGCGGCCCCCAGGATCGAGGTGAAACGGCGCAGGGTTTCGAGACAGAGGGGGTCGTGCTGCTCGAGCGCAGCTCGGGTAATGGCGGCCGGCAGGTCTCTGTCTTCGATCTGATGCGCGAGCCGTGAAGGCTCCGCGTGCCTTCCTGAGTCCCGGAGCCACTCATAGATGTTGACCAGCCCGGGGCCTGAGAGGATCCGTTCCAGGCTCACGTGGCCGAACCGTTCTCTGAGGCGCCGCCACAGATCGATTTCCTCATTGTCGGATGGGGCGAAATCCGCATGCCCACCTTCCGAAGACAGGACCTCCATGTTGTCTTCTCGACTGAGTATGAGGGACATTCCGAGTCCGGTTCCCGGTGCCAGGAGGGCGCGGTGCAGGCCGGGCCTGATTCGAGGGCGGTTAAGAGCGGCAAACCGTCTCTTTCCAAGGGCCGGAATGCCCTTGGCCATTGCAGCAAGGTCGTTGAGCAGTTGGACGTGGGACCATCCGAAGCGGGATTTCAGTTCGCTTTCGGAAACCGACCAGGGGAGGTTGGTGGTGCGGCATCGGCCCCGGCTCACCGGGCCGGGGATGCCGAAACAGGCGGATGAGATACTGTAAGGGCGGTTCTCAATAAAGCGGGCAACCAGGTCGCCGAGGCTTCGGGCCTCGCGGCTGGGAATGGTTTCGTCCTCCAAGAGTTCAAGGCCTTCCTCGCCGTATGCGAAGATGCCGAAAATAGTCTTGGTCCCGCCCACGTCTCCCGCCAGCACCACGTGTTTTTTATGGTCGGTGATCAAGGTTCATCCTCCGTTTTCATTCAGTCCCCCCCCCTGAAGTTCCCGCCAGCTTGGAGGCCGCTTCCATGTCGATGAACCAGGTCCGGGTCCCTGACACCTGTGAGGCGGGAAGCCGGGTCTCCCCGCTTTCGAGCACGGCGCGGACTGCATCCGCCTTTTCCCGGCCCGAGACCCCGAAGACTTTTTCTGCGGCGGCGTTAAGTACTGGAAGGGTCAGTGTGAGCCGGTCAACCTTTGGAACGCCGCCCAGTACAGGTATGACCAGTCGCCCGTTTTCGGCGGGCGCAGGGTCGCCGGGGAACAGAGAGGCCGTGTGCCCATCGTTTCCCAGGCCCAGAAGAACCAGATCGAATCGGGGGAAGGCGTCCGGAGGCAGTTCAAAAACCGAGGCCAGGAGCCTCTCGTACTCAATCGCTCCCAGGTCCGGAGGTTGTTCCGCGGGCATGGGAAAGATGTTTTTTCGTGGAATGGGTACCCTGTCCAGGAGATCCCTGCATGCGTTTCCGTAGTTGCTGGCCGGGTCGTCCGGGTTTACACAACGTTCGTCCACCCAGAAAACAGAGGTGTGCTCCCAGGGGAAGGCGGAACGAACCGGTTCCCCTGCAAGGAGCCTGTGAGCGGCCCGTGGCGTGGACCCTCCGGAAAGGGCCACGTAGAAACGACCCTGCGTAGACACGCAATGTGATGCCGAGTGCAGGATGCAATCGGCCAAGGCCCGGGAGAGGCCGGGTTCATCCGGGAGAATGATCACGCGTGGTTTCGGGTAGACGCCTTGAATGGTTTAGCCTCCTTACAGCCGGGGAAACCGGCGCTGCTTGCCGAGGCCGCCGCCATGAGCTCTTCTTCCGTCCCGGCAATACAGCCTTCGCATAAGAAGGCTGGGCGGATCAGCCCTGGTCCCGGCCCGGACCAGGCCCCCAGGTTCCCGAATCGTAGGGATAGAGCAGTTCGGGTCTTTTGCTGCAAGTCTCGCACTGCTCGAGAATGGGCGTCAGGAAAGCCCAGCAGAGCTCGACCCCGTCCTGCCTCCAGAATAGCATGTGGTCTCCCAGCATGCAGTCCAGGAGCACCTTTTCATAAGCCTCGAGTACAGGACCCGAATAGTTCTGGTGGTAGTGGAAATCCATGGTCACTGTGCGCAGGCAGACTTTTGCTCCTGGGTTCTTGGTCTGAAATGTCAGGGTGATCTTCTCCTCAGGGTAGATCCGGAGGACGAGTTCGTTGGCCGTGATGTGTCCGCCCAGGGTTCCGCGGAACACTGAGTGGGGAACCTCTTTGAAACGGATGCGAATCTCGGTGAGCTTTGCCGACAGACGCTTCCCTGATACCATGTGAAACGGGACTCCCTGCCACCTCCAGTTGTCCAGGAACACCTTCATGCGGGCGAAAGTGGGGGTCAGAGAATCAGGTGGGATGCCCGGCTCGTCGCGGTACGCCGGGACCCTTTTCCCTCCCGCGGTTCCAGCCCCGTACTGCCCGAGGACCAGGAAGTCCTCGATCCGGTCCACTGGAAATGGGCGCAGGGAGCGATAGACCCGGACCTTCTCGTCACGGACCCGGTCCGGCTCGAACAGGGACGGGGGATCCATGGCCGTGAGAGAGAGCAGCTGCATCATATGGTTCTGAAACATGTCCCGCAGGACCCCGGCCCGGTCGTAGTAGCCGGCGCGGTGCTCGACCCCCAGGGTCTCTGCCGCCGTGATGTGCACCGAGTCGATATAGCGGCGGTTCCAGATAGGTTCGAATATGGCGTTGCCGAACCTGAACATGAGGATGTTCTGAACGGTCTCCTTGGCAAGGTAGTGATCGATTCTGAAGATCTGGTGCTCGTGAAAGAATTCGTGAAGGACGGAGTCCAGGTCGACTGCGGAGTCAAGGTCGTGGCCGAATGGTTTTTCCACGACGATACGTGACCAGACCTTGCCGGCCTCCATCTCTTCGGCCAGGCCCGCCTGCCCGATCATGCGGGCGGTGTCCCGGTAGAGGTCGGGGGGGATAGCCAGGTAGAAGATGCGGTTGCCCAGGGTCCCGTGAACTCCGTCCAGGGCCCTCAGCTCATGAGCGAGCCGGCGGAAGCTCTCCGGGTCTTCGTAGTCCACCATCCTGTAAAAAAGCAGGGCGGCGAAGGAATCCCATTCGGATAAGTTCGATCGAGGATCTTCCCGGACGGCCGAAAGCATTTTTCCCCGAAAAGACTCATCGTCCAGGGGAGACCGGGCGCACCCAACTACGTTAAATGGCTTTGGCAGGCCGTTGTTCCGGAACAGGTTATACAGGGAGGGCACGATCTTCCGTGCTGTGAGGTCTCCTGAGGCCCCAAGGATCACCACGGTGCAGGGATCAGGGGGTGTCTCCAGGATGCAGGATGGATAGGGCACCTTGAGGTCGGGGGCCTTGGTCACGGCAACAGCGTCGGCTCGTGACTCGGCTTGGGTTCCCTTCTCTTTCAAGCTGTAACCCTTTTCAAGGCCGAACCCTCTCCGGGGAGTGGGGAGGCAAAGACGGCGGCCGACCCCGGCCCTGAGCTCAGGGATGGTAAAGAAACGTTATCAGCCGGGCTGGATCGGCATGCCGCCGTTTTGTATGAAAGGGTGCTACTCCTTCTCGAACTGGTCCTTTGAGGCCCCGCAAACCGGGCAGGTCCAGTCATCCGGAAGATCATCGAAAGAGGTTCCAGGGTCGATTCCGTTGTCCGGATCTCCATCCTCAGGGTCATAAATGTAGCCGCACACCGTGCAAACGTACTTGTCCATAATAAATGCCCTCCTGTTATCGGGTATGGGTGGTAATAGGCCTTCCCTTTTGGACCCCAATTGACCGTCCGCATGCCGGCTTTACCGCTTATAAAACGAATGGAGCAATAGGTCCGGGCACCGGCGGGGCTGAAACGATTCGTGCAACATGACCCCGCATGGCCGGAAGACCTCTAGCCCTAAAAAATAGCGGTCGTATTCTGGGATGTCAAGGGCAACGGCTCGGCAACCCGGGGCTAAGGTTGTTCTTCGATAAAAACGCCGGGCCGTTTTGCGCTGTGTATGCGCATGGTTTTATATCCCTCAACTTTTCAGCCTCAGCGGTTCGGAATTCGTCGAGATGTTCGTCGGCCTGGGGGAGGGGAGGGTCCGGGACTTGTTTGAACAGGCTAAGCAGAAGGCGCCTTGCATCATATTCGTGGACGAGCTGGCCGACCTGGTAAACGAGGCCGCTCTCCTGGCGGTTCGCCGGGATAAAAATGAAGTGACCATGCAGGAGTTCGAAGAGGCGGTGGAGCGTGTCATGGCCGGACTCGAGAAAAAGAACCGTTTGATCAACCGCAAGGAGAGAGATTGTGGAATACCATGAACTCGGCCACGCGCTGGTGGCCCTGTCCCTGCCGGGCACGGACCCTGTTCACAA
>JAWLEX010000022.1:0-34122 GCA_041685835.1 Desulfatiglandales bacterium | reverse complement strand
GAAATGGTCTTTTTTGCCAATCTCGGCGTCAATCTGCGAGGTTGCTTGTGCGGCGTACTCCAGTACGCCTCCGCGCAACCTCTTGATTTCCTTGATCTTGACAAAAAATCCTCATTTCTGAATTGGAAACTTGCCAGTGCCCAGAAAGCGTTTCTGGATGAGCATTAAGCTATATCTTATTCGTTTTTATGAAGTAGTGTCAAGCAGTACATTCGGTGGCGGTACAACCGATTTGTTCTCTTCCATTAACGCATTGATCCCGGCAACGGGAAGATTGTGGCGAAAAAGCAATGGCCCGTGGTTTTTTGATCTTTCCCTCAACAGCTTAACATCACAAAATCTCAACACCTTTTTGTAATTCTTCGTGCTCTTCTACTTTCCAAGGCAAAACTCGCTGAAGATACGTTCTAGAACGTCATCTGCGGTGTGCCTTCCGGTGAGCTCGTCCAGGCGGTCGAGCCCGCTTCCCAGGTCCAGGACCACGATCTCGAGCGGAGCATCTTTGCGGAGATGGGACGCTGCCCGGCGAAGGTGGGCACAGGCCTCGCCCAGCACACGATTCTGCCTGGCATTGGGGGCGAATTCCGCATCCGACCGGGCCTTGTCCTTACCTAAGACCGCGTTTCGAACCGCCTTCTCCAGACCGGCCATTCCGTCTCCGGACAGGGCTGAAACCCGGATCACCGGGATATCGCCGCAGAGCTTTCCGAGCTCCTCTTCATTCAGGAGGCCGGGAAGGTCGATCTTGTTTACCACGGCCAGGGTCGGAACCTTTTTGCACCGATCAAGAATCCGGTGGTCGTCCACATCGAGCCTTCGGCTCTGGTCCACCACCCACAGAGCCAGGTCCGCTTCTTCGATGCATCGCTCGGTGAGCCGGATACCGAGGCTCTCCACCTCTCCTTTCGCCTCACGGTACCCGGCGGTGTCCAGGATCCGCAAAGGAAGACCATTGATCTGAACGCCCTGTTCAATGACATCACGAGTGGTCCCCGGCTCCGATGAGACTATGGCGCGCTCCCCGCCTACGAGGCGGTTAAGGATGCTGGACTTGCCGACGTTGACTCGCCCCACGAGCGCGACCTTGGTGCCTTCGACCCAGATTCGGCGCCGGGCATGGGCCGCACGTATTTCCTCGAGAGGCATGAGCACGTCGGTTGTAAGCCGCCCCGATGCCTCCTCGCCGGAGATCAAACCGTACCCTTCTTCAGGATAGTCGATTGCCACCTCCGCGTGTGCTATCAACCCTATGAGCGATCCCCTTACGGCCTCGATCCGGTCTTTCAGGCCCCCTTTCAGCTGCCGCGAGGCGAGTTCGACGCCTCGCTCGGACTGCGCGGAAATGAGGTCCATTACCGCCTCGGCCTGAGTGAGGTCGATGCGGCCGTTGAGAAAGGCCCGGAGCGTAAATTCTCCGGGCCGGGCCTGCCGTGCTCCAGCATCAAGCAGGATGTTGAGGATGCGCTCGTGGAGGGCGTGTCCGCTGTGGGAGTTGATCTCCACCACGTCTTCCCGGGTATAGGAATGCGGGGCCTTCATGGTGGAGAGAAGCACTTCGTCCACAGAGGCCCTGGTGACCGGGTCAACAATGTCTCCCAGGTGGAGCCGGTGGCTCTTCCACTCCGGAATGGGGTGGCGGGGACGAAACACGGCCCGGGCGATGGTGACGGACTGGGGGCCGCTCATGCGGATGATGCCGATTCCCGCCTGCCCGGGAGGGGTGGAGAGCGCCGCTATAGTGTCGGCTGGTGAGAAGTCGTCCGGCATCGGCGGGTCACTTCCGGGGAATGATGACCACCTTTTTCATGAGGCCTTCGCCCCGGCTTCGCGTGTCCAACCGGTTGTCGTCCTTAAGGGCCAGGTGCACGATGCGCCGGTCGGCGGGGTTCATCGGGTTCGTGGTGACGGATTTGCCGATACGCTTGGCCTTATCACCCATGCGCAGGGCCAACTGGCGAAGGGAGTCCCTCCGGCGCCGGCGATAGCGTTCAGAATCGACAACCACTCGGACCTTACGCTCCAGTGTCTTGTTGACGATCTTGTTCACAATGAACTGCAGCGCGTCGAGTGTCCGGCCCCGGCGGCCGATCAGGAGCCCCGAATTGTCCCCCTCGATGTTGAGGTTTATGTTTCCGTCCACACGCTGGGCGGCAACCTTGGTGTCCATGGGGATCAAGTCAAGGATGGTTTCCAGTGTCTCTTTTGCGAGCGCGAGTTCTGTTTGCTGCTCAAGGAGGGTCTGGGCGGGCCGGTCGGTAGACCAGGGCTCCTGTTTCTCCTCCTTATCCCCGCCCTCCTCTGCGTCTTCCATTTCTTCCTGAACTTCGGCCGCTTCGGCCATGGAGGAGATGTCCCGAAGGGTTTCGTTTTCTTCGCCCGCCTCTTCCTGCAGAGTATAACTGACTTTTACCTTTGCTTTTTTTGTTCCAACCAGGCCAAAAATACCTGCTGATCCTGGCTCAATTACATCAATATCCAGCTCTTCAACAGGTATATCAAGATATTCAGAGGCGTTTTGAATGGCCTCTTCAGTTGTTTTTCCTTCAAACTCCATACTTTCCATATGTTTCCTCCAATGCAATTCTTAGCCGGGCTTTTTGAGAATACGATACTGCTGACCAATGGATAGGATGTTGTTCGTCAGCCAGTAGAGCACTAATCCGGAAGGAAAGTTTATAAATACAAAAGTAAAAATCAAGGGTAGAAACATCATGACTTTGGCTTGGGTCGGATCGCCCGGGGCCGGACTCATCTTTTGTTGTAGAAACATCGAGGCTCCCATCAGGAGGGTAAGAACAGGGATGCCCGATGGAGGAGCCATGAACGGGATCTCGAAAGGAAAGTTAAACAGCCGATCCGGTGAGGAAAGATCATTGATCCAAAGAATAAACGGTGTATGTCTAAGCTCTATAGAACTACCTAAAGTTCTAAAAAGTGCGAAGAAAACAGGGATTTGGATCACCATGGGAAGGCATCCTCCCAATGGGTTGACTTTATAAGTCTTATAGAGCTGCATCATCTCCCGGTTCATTTGCTCTTTATTGTCTTTGTATTTAGTCCTTATTTTAGCCATTATAGGCTGTATTTTTTGCATTTCTTTCATTGATTTATAGCTTTTATGCGTCAGAGGCCAAAACAGGATTTTTATGAGAACCGTGAGGATAATGATTGAAAAGCCATAGTTGTGCACGTACCTGTTGAAGAATCGAAGGGCATGCAGAAGCGGCTTGGCAATGATGTCCGTCCAGCCGAAGCTCACGGCCTTCTCCAGGTCTTTCCCGAGAGTGCCGAGGATTGAGAGGTCCCTGGGACCAAGATAGAGAGAAAAGTCGGCGGACACCTGCTCCTGATAGCCGAGCCTTACGTTCGGCGTCAGATAGTGGGCCTCTAAAGCGCCGGAAGAAAGCTGTCTGCCCCGAAAGCGACCCTCGTCGGATGTCTCGGGAACCACGGAAACCATAAAGTAATCGTCTTCGTAGGCCATCCATCCGATGTCGCCCGAAAGCCGCATGTCTTCGTCTCTCATTTTTTTGGGCTTGATTTCATTCAGCTCTCCGTTCAGGAGCAGTGCGATGCCGAGGAAGCCGTAATAGCTTTGCCGGTCCTCGGGCGGGAGATTCTTCAAGCGGGCTGCAACGGCCCCTTCGAGGGGCGTCTGCCCCCGGTTTACGATTCGGGTTTCCACGTCGATCAGGTATCGGTCCGGGTGGAATCGATAGCTGTGTTCCATGACCACGCCGTCAGGGCTGCGCCCGGTCATGACGAGGGTCTTGGCCCCGGATCCGGGGGTTACCCGGATACTGTCATCGCTGAATTCGTAAAGGACGGGGTGGGCGCGTTCAGCCCCCTCAAAGGCAAAATAAAACCCCAACAGGCCGTCATGGCCGGGATCAAGGTTGACCAGGTCCACGAGTGGTGAGTCTTCCTTGGCTGTTTCGCGGTAATGCTTGAGTTTGAAGCTCTGAATCATGCCTTTATCATTGCTCCAGACAGCCGAGTACAGCGGGGTTTCCACCCGGATTTCGCGCTCGATGATTTGAGGAGGTGGAAGGTCGGGTATGATCTGTTCCGCGGCCGGCGGCGAATCGGCGGGATCGGTTTGGATTTGTGGTGCACCTTCAGGAGAGGCCGGTTCCACGCGGGGACGCCGTTCTTCAGCTTGCCGGGGCGTTTCGTCGGGCGCGGGTGTGCGGCCGCCCTGCGGGGCATAGAGTACCGACCACAGGATCAGGATTATGAAGGACAAGGCGAACGCCAGTATGGTACGTTTTTCCATAAAGTCACCCTATAATTACGTGAGCGTTCCTTCCAGGGGTTGGATGCTCATCAGTGCCCGAACATCCCGGTCATGTGGGCAGGCCTTTAAAAGATCCTTATTCCTGAATTGCAAACTTGCCGGCGCCCGTAGTATTACATTTCCGAAAGTGCACCGGCTAATCCAAGGGATCGTAGCCGCCGGGATGGAATGGGTGGCACTTGGAGATCCGCACCAGCGATTTCAGGACCCCTCGGACCACGCCGTATTTAAGGATGGCAAGGCGGGCATACGCTGAACATGTGGGGTGGAACCGGCAGGCGGGACCGAAAAACGGCGAAATTCCCATCCGGTACAGGTCGATCAAAAAAATGGGGATGGTTCGCAGCTTAAAGGCCGTGTTGTTAATAAAAAAGGATCGCACCAAGCTCATCTCGGACTTTCCAGTAATCGAGCGCCGCCGCCCCCTTTTTGGAAGCGACGAGGATGTCGACCCCCTTTGGGAGGCGGCTCCTGTTCAGCCGGAAGAATTCCCGCACGAGACGTTTGATTCGATTTCTCAGTACGGCGTTTCCGGTTCTCTTGCTTGCCGTGATCCCCAGTCTGCTCGTGTCCAGCCGGCTGGGATTCACCTTTACGAAAAAATGCTCTGTGTGAAACCGTTTGCCGAGGCGATTTAGATTGACAAAATCCTTTCGCTTCAATATTCTTTGAGTTTTTGGAAACGAAAAGGATTCCATCCTGAATGGAACACTCGCTTAAGGGAACTGCCTGCCGCGTTGAGGACATCAGACGGACAACCGTTTGCGTCCCTTGGCGCGCCTTCGCCGGAGCACCCGGACACCGCCGCTGGTCCGCATCCTGATTCTAAAACCATGGGTGCGGGCTCGCTTGATTCTACTGGGTTGATACGTTCGCTTCATAGGTTTATGATCCCGATCAGTTCTTATAGTAGTTAGGTACGCATTGGTTAAGCATAAACCCCTATTTAAACCGGATTGCTCCGCTTTGTCAAGAAGAGAAATACCTGTGTCGAATGGAGCTCCGGGACGTCTTGAGCAGGAGCGTGCCTCGACTTATTCCGCAATGCCGTGATTGCCATGAAAGGAGAACACAATGCTGCTTGATCCTCTGCTGGGGCTGTTTTCGAATGATCTGGCCATCGATTTGGGCACGGCGAACACCCTCGTCTATGTTAAAGGGAAGGGGATCGTGCTGAGTGAACCTTCAGTGGTGGCGGTACGAAAGGATGCCAAGGGAGGCACCAAAGTGCTGGCCGTGGGCAAGGAGGCAAAGATGATGCTCGGCAGGACGCCCGGCAACATCGTTGCGATTCGGCCGATGAAAGACGGAGTTATCGCGGATTTCGAGATTACCGAAGCCATGCTCCGGCATTTTATCCGGAGGGTTCACAACCGGGGAACGCTGGTCCGTCCCCGAATCATCATCTGCGTCCCTTCAGGCATAACCCAGGTTGAAAAGCGGGCGGTTCGCGAGTCCGCGGAATCCGCCGGCGCGCGTGAGGTGTTTCTTATCGAGGAACCCATGGCCGCAGCCATCGGCGCCGGCTTGCCCATAACCGAACCCACGAGCAATATGGTTGTGGACATCGGCGGCGGCACCACGGAGGTCGCTGTGATTTCCCTGGCGGGCATCGTTTACAGCAAGTCCGTTCGTGTGGGTGGCGACAAGATGGACGAAGCGATTCTTCAGCATATCAAGCGCAAGTACAACCTCCTGATAGGGCTGTCCACCGCCGAGATCATCAAGACGACAATCGGAAACGCCTTCCCGACCCAGGAGGTGGAAACCATTGAGGTCAAGGGCCGGGACCTGGTAACCGGAATACCCAAGATCCTTACCATCGACTCGGAAGAGGTCCGGAAATCCATTTCGGAGCAGGTGGAAACCATAGTGGAGGTCGTGCGCATTGCACTGGAACAGACACCCCCGGAACTCGCCGCCGACATAGTGGACACGGGCATAGTGCTTACAGGCGGCGGATCGCTTCTGAAGAGTCTCGACGTGCTTCTCAGGGAAGAGACCAAGCTGCCCATCACCATTACGCAGGACCCCCTTTCCACAGTGGTGATCGGATCAGGAAAGGCCCTGGACAACATCAACATCCTGAGAGAGGTCATGATCAGGTAATGCCTCTTGCATACTTCACAGCCGAACGTTTCGTTCCCGGCGGGCTTCCGTTTTCAATCGACCCTTCTTCGATCACCCTTTTCTTGATGGAAACATTTGAGATGCAATGAAACGGGTGTAGAAGAGACCCCGGTGCCGGGGGCCTCAATGAACTCGCCAACCCCATTCACAGTTTGCGGCAGAAGGACGATTTCCTCCGGTGAGCTTCCGACGGATCAGAATTATATGGATATGGTTTTTGTTCGCCCTCCTTGCCCTGTTACTTTTTTCTTCCCACATGAAGCGGACCTTGTCATGGAGCCCGGCGGAGCAGGTGGTTGTTGAGGTCATCGCTCCCTTGCAGAACGCTCTGACCAAGACAGTTCGAGGAGTGGGGGGCGTCTGGGAGAAATACTTCGGCCTGGTGCGCGTGTACGAGGAAAACAGGATACTTCTCGAAGAAATCCAGTCCCTGCAATTGGAAAACTTTCGATACCGCGAGATGCTGGCTACTCAACAGAGGCTCAGGGAACTCCTGAAGTTCAAGGAGCGTACGAACTGGTCCATGATGGCCGCGCAGGTTATAGGCCGGGATCCTACCGGTTTGTTCAAGTCGGTGATCATTGACAAGGGCGCCAGGTCCGGTATCAGCATGAACATGCCGGTAGTCAGCGCCGAAGGCGTTGTGGGCAGGGTGGTTTCGGTCAGCCCCAACTACGCCAAGGTGCTTCTTATCATAGATCAGAACAGCGCTGTGGACTGTCTCAATCAGACCACGCGGGATCAGGGTATCCTGAGGGGTGCTTCCGCAGAAATCTGTGAACTCGACTATGTCCTCAAGACAAGCCGCATGGGTCAGGGGGACATTATAATAACATCCGGCATGTGCGGGGTGTTCCCTAAAGGGCTCCCGGTGGGCCGGGTGATCAGCGTATCGGATCGACCCGGGGCGCTTTTTAAGGATGTCCAGGTCCACACAATGGTGGATTTCAACCGTCTCGAGGAAATCCTGATAATTCTGAAGGAGGACTCATCAGTCGACCGACCGAAAGAAATGGAATAGCCGTCTATGTTGTCGCGTGGCTGATCTTCCTCCTTTTTCTCCTGACAAAGGGAGGCCTGAGGGCCACGATCGTGTCGGGATACTTTGACGTGGATTTGGTGGCTATCATCCTGGCATACCTGATCGCCTGGCACGGGGACTCTTGGGCCGGCATCTTCGCCCTGGGCACGGGCCTTTTGACCGACGTGCTTTCGGCGGCCCCGTTGGGCCTCTTTTCGGTAATACATCTCATTCTGTTTTTGGGAATCCGGATCGGGGACGCCGTGCTTGATGTTCAGTCCATAAAGGGGCAGTTGATCGTCGTCTTCCTGGCCGTTTTTCTCAGGAAATTGATGTTCATCGGATTACTGAACCTGTTTTCCCTCAGGGCCTTTTTGGACGCTCAGATTCTCTTTGCCTTATTCTGTTCGGCGGTCTTCACGGCGGTGGCGGCACCTGCCGTGTTCCTCGGGTTCGACACGGTCGGAACGGTTCTCCGTTTCCTCCGGTCTGACTCCAAGGAGCCTCAGCCCTGAGTGAACCGACCCCCCCTTTCCTGAGACGAGCCGATATCGAGGCGCGGCCATGAGGTGCCGGGCCTGCTGAATCGCCCGGAATATCAAGAGGGATGTTGACCACAGTGAGAAGCTCAGGTTTCGATCCAATTATGAGCGACCTCTTCCATGTCCGGCTTCGGCATGTGACCTGGGTGGTCTTCCTGGCCTTCGCCTTGCTCGCGTTCAGACTGTGGTTCCTGCAGATCGTTCACGGACCCGAGTACCGGGTCAAGTCCGAGAATAACCGGATCCATCTGCGGGATATTCCCCCGTTTCGCGGGATGATTTTTGACCGTAACGGTTATCTGCTTGTGGATAATCGACCCTCCTACAACCTTTCCCTGATTCCCGAGGACATTCGCGATCCCGAGCCGCTGCTGGAACAACTGCAGAAACTCGCAGGGATTGATCCGGAGGCTGTTCGGTCAAAGATCAACATTGCATCCGGGGGGCGGTCATTCCGACCTGTCCTGATCGAGCACGATCTGTCGAGAGAAACCCTGGCCGCCGTTGAAACCAACAGGTTCAACCTGCCGGGCGTCGTTATACAGGTTAGTCCGCAGCGCCATTACATTCGGGGTAAGCTGGCCTCTCACGTGATCGGGTACCTTGGAGAGATCAGTGAATCCCAGTTGAAGAGCGGCCATTACCCCGGGAGCCGGCTCGGAAGCCTCGTAGGAAAATCAGGGGTGGAAGCCCGATGGCAGGGGTATCTGCATGGGACCCGGGGCGGAGAACAGGTGGAGGTGGATGCGGCCGGGCGGCGGTTGAAAGTGCTCTCACAAAAGCAGTCTGTCTCCGGGATGAATCTTTCGCTCACTCTGGACATGGATCTGCAGGTTCTGGCGGAAAAAGAACTGGAGGACAAAAAAGGGGCCATCATTGCAATCGATCCCGGAAACGGCGAGATACTCGCCATGGCCAGCGCTCCGGCATTCGATCCCAACGTGTTCATCCGCGGCATTGATTCCAATACCTGGCAGGAAATGGTTTCAGGCGGCGATCATATTCTTCAGAACAGGGCTGTTTCGGGGCTTTATCCTCCCGGTTCGATTTTTAAGATCGCCGTGGCCCTGGCCGGCCTTGAGGAAGGGATTATCAATCCTTCGGAGGAGGTGTTCTGCGGAGGCCGCTATAAACTGGGTTCACACACCTTCCGTTGCTGGAGACGCCAAGGGCATGGGAATATGGACTTTCACCGAGCCATGAGAGAGTCTTGCGACGTTTACTTCTACAGGCTGGGGCGGCGATTGGGTGTCGACAGTATCGCGCGCTATTCCAAAATGCTCGGGCTGGGGAACAAGAGCGGCCTGGACCTGGGGGGCGAGCGGCCGGGCCTGGTCCCCACGAGAGAGTGGAAACTGAAGAGGTTCGGAGTCGCCTGGCAGCCCGGGGAGACCATATCCACCTCTATTGGGCAGAGTTTTGTACAGGTAACCCCGATTCAGGCCGCAAGAATGATCGCCGCCGTATTCAACGGGGGCGTGCTGCACCAGCCCAAGGTCGTGCGATGGGCCGGGAAGGGGGAAAGGACGGAATACAGGTCCGAGCCCACGGTGGTTTCCCGCCTGGACGTGACGCCGGAGAATCTCCTCCGGCTTCAGCGTTCCTTGATCGCCGTGGTTAACGAGCCTCGCGGCACGGGCCGGCGTGCGCAGGTAACCGGCGTCACCGTGGCCGGAAAAACCGGGACTGCCCAGGTTATCGGTCTTGACGCCGAAAAGGCCAGCAGGAAGGAAGGAGATGTCCCCGAGAGATTCAGGGACCATGCCTGGTTCGTGGCCGTGGCACCCGCTGAAAATCCCAGCGTGGCCATTGCGGTGCTCATCGAGAACGCCGGTCATGGAGGGGGGCGTGAGGCGGCGCCCATTGCAGGAGAATTGATCCGGGCCTACCTCGGGAAAGAAAAAAACGATATCTTCACCGACACGGACACCGTTCCCTAAAGAGAGTGCCGCCATGTTCGACCGACGCCTTGTGCAAAATTTCGACTGGATCCTGCTCCTCTTGCTTTGCATCATAGCCGCGTTGAGCCTCGTCAATCTATACAGCGCCACGCACGGTCTCGACGGTTCGGGGGTTCCGCGCGTCTTCATCCGGCAGTTGTACTGGTACCTGATAGGGTTCGGCGTGCTCCTGATGATGACCCTGTTCGACTACCACAGGCTGGAGCAGCTGGCCTATCCGGTCTATTTTATTTCCCTGGCCCTTCTTGTCCTGGTGCTCATGATCGGGGCTGTGACTTCCGGTTCTCAGCGATGGCTCTTAATCGGGGGGGTGTCTTTTCAGCCCTCTGAACCGGCCAAACTGGCTGTGATCGCCGCCCTGGCCAAGTACTTCAGCGAGCACGGAGAACACCGCGAATCATACCGTCTCAGGGAGCTCTGGAAGCCGTTCCTGCTAATCGCCGTTCCCTGCGCCCTGATCCTGGAGGAGCCGGATCTGGGCACCGCCCTGCTCCTTGTTATCGTATCGTTTTCCATGGTGCTTTTTGCAGGGATCCGCTGGCAATCGGTTGCCCTGCTGGTTGCAGGGGTTATGTCGGCCGTTCCGTTTGTATGGTCTACTCTGAAGAGTTACCAGAAAACGCGGATTCTTTCCTTCCTGAGACCTGACATGGACCCACTTGGTGCCGGATATCACATCAACCAGTCAAAGATTGCGATCGGGTCGGGGCAGCTTTGGGGGAAAGGTTACATGGAGGGGACCCAGACCCGCCTGCACTTTCTGCCCGAGCAGCATACGGATTTCGCGTTTTCCGTGCTTGCTGAGGAGTGGGGCTTTGCAGGGTCGGTTTTTCTCCTTGCCGCCTACCTCCTGCTGGTCATCTGGGGAATCAACATTGCGAGGAACTCCAGGGACCGGTTCGGCACATTCATGGCCGTAGGGATAGTTGCAGTAGTTTTCTGGGAACTGTTCATCAACGTGGGCATGGTAACGGGCCTTCTTCCCGTGGTTGGTATACCTCTGGTCCTCTTCAGCTATGGGGGGTCCTCCGTGGTCACCACCCTGGCCGGAATAGGAATCCTGATGAGCGTCAGCATGAGGAGGTTCATGTTTCAGTGACTTTTCTGATTCAAAACAGTCCTGATTTGAACCCTTCAAACTTTAACATCGGGAAAAGGCGGGTTTTTACGGGGATTTTTGTTGCAATGGCAGGGTTGCTGTGATAGGCAATCCTGAATGAAAACATGACCAGAAGGAATCCAATGTGAAGAAAAAAAAGAATGAAATCAACGCATTTCTTGGACGGGATACGGAATTCGACGGAAAGCTGTCTTTCACCGGAGTTGTTCGTATCGACGGCCGCTTTCAAGGGGAGATCCTGACCGAGGGAACCCTTATCGTAGGCGAATCCGCAAGCATCGATTCCGACATCCATGTCTCCCACATCATAGTCAGCGGGGAGATTCGTGGAAACATCGTGGCCGATGACCGCATTGAGATACACGCCCCCGGCAAGGTTTACGGCAACATTCAGGCGCCCACCGTGGTTATCGATGAGGGCGTTGTATTTGAAGGGCACTGCCGGATGAAGCCGGAAAAAGACATGGCCCAAAGCGACGAAAACACCGATAAACTTTCGGCTGTGCAGTGAAAACCGCCTGATATGAGTGCATAAACGGACCACGAGTCTTTCCGGAAAAAAGTTTTGACAAGGCGGGTTTTTTTTTATAAAAGACCGTACCCTTGATAATTCATTCACAAAGAGGAAAGGGAAGGTCAGCGCGACCATGTTGAATATTGAATACTCGATATGGCCAATCGGTGTACTCTGGGTCCAGATAGCCAATTTCCTTATTCTGCTCTTTGTCCTCAACATCGTAGCTTACCGCCCGGTGAGGCGGATCATGGGCGAGAGAAACAAGGAGATGGCCGGCTTGAAGGAGCGGGCTGAAGCCCTCGGAGAAAAATTCGCCGAGGACGAAAAGGCGCTTCAGGAGAACATAGTCAGCGCTCGCCGGGAGGGTTTCGTCATCAGGGAAGAGATCAAGAGCCAGGGCCTTGAGTCGGAAAAGGGAATGTTGGAGGAGGCCGCTTCCAGGACGGAGGAGAGGCTCGGAAAGGCCCGTGCGGAAATTGACCGGATGATCGCCGGCGTTCGCAATACCCTTCAGGGGGAGATGGACACCTTTTCCCAGGAGGTAGCCGAGAAGATTCTGGGGAGGAGCTTTTGATGCCCGCAAGGTGTTCTGACGGCAAAGGAAAACGGACCTGTCTGGTCCTTTTATTTTCGCTTGCCCTGCTGATCGGTTGCACCGGTGTTTCCTGGGCCGCCGCTGATGGGGAGGGAGCACTCGTGGACCTCCTGGCACGGTTCATCAACTTCACCCTCCTTGTCATCATCCTGGCTGTTGTGCTCAAGAAATCCAACGCATTGGGGTTCTTCCCAAACCGCGTGGACGATATCAAGAAGCGGATGGAGCAGCTCCGCAAGGAGAAGGAAGAGGCCGAGGCCAGGTATCTTGCTATACAACAGCAGCTGGCGGATTTCGAATCAGAGAAAAAGGCTATCCTCGACGAGGCCCAAAGGGACGGGGAGGCCGAAAAGGAAATAATCCTGGCCGAGGCTGAGAAGCGGGTCGAGCAGATGCTTGCCCAGGTCGAGTCTTCTCTTCAGCAGGAGGTCCAGGATGCCAAGGTCCGCCTTCGGTCGGAGGTGGCCGACATGGCCGCTGATAAAGCTCGCGAGATCATTGCCAGGGAGCTGAACGAGGACGACCAGGATCGACTGGTAAATGACTTCATAGAAAATGCGAGGAAAGTACATTGATCAGTTCAGGCATTGCGAAAAGATACGCCAAGGCCCTGTTCAGCCTGGGGCAGGAGGACGGGCAATTCGAGCAGTACGGCCTTGAACTCAAAGAATTTGCGGAACTGTGCAGCCAGATGCCGGAATTCTCGTCCGTATTGGTGAACCCTGTCTTCACGGTGGAAGATCGAAAGAAAATCCTGTTGGTTGTACTCGAGAAGGGCGGGTTTTCCGCGACGATGCAGCGTTTCCTGAAACTCCTGCTCGACAAGGACCGAATGGGGGCCATACAAGAGATAGGGGAATACTATCAACAACTATGGGACGAGGCGGCTAAGGTGGCACGGGTCAGCATCATCACGGCCCGGCCCCTTAAGGAAGGGGCTCTTAAAGCCCTGGAGGCCTCCCTCGAAGAGCTGACCTCGAAGAAGATCAAGTCCGACGTGGATGAGGATCCGTCCCTTATTGGAGGGGTCGTGGTCAAGATAGGGGGCATGGTTCTGGACGGCAGTGTGAAGGCCCAGCTTGAGGGGCTCAAAGAATCTTTGAAAAGGGGTGGGATCGACTGATGCAGATAAGAGCTGAAGAAATAAGCCAGGTGATCAGGGGCCAGATTAAGGACTACGACAAGAAAGTGGAGGTGAGCGAGACCGGGGTCGTCCTGTCGGTAGGCGACGGTGTCGCGAGGATCCACGGCGTTGAAAAGGCCATGGCCATGGAGATGCTCGAGTTTCCAGGCGGTATCTACGGCCTCTGCCTCAATCTGGAAGAGGACAACGTGGGTGTGGCCATCATGGGTGATGACACCAAGATCAAGGAAGGTGACATCGTTAAGCAGACGGGTCGGATCGCCGAAATTCCGGTCGGCGAGGCGGTCCTGGGACGGGTGATTGACGCGGTCGGCAATCCGTTGGACGGCAAAGGCCCCATCGACGCTGCGGAAAACCGGAGAATCGAGATGGTGGCCCCGGGTGTGATCGCGCGCCAGCCGGTGAATGAGCCCATGTACACCGGAATCAAGGCCATTGACGCCATGACGCCCATCGGGCGGGGCCAGCGCGAGCTGATCATCGGAGACCGGCAGATCGGAAAGACCGCTATATGCGTGGACGCGATTCTTAACCAGAAGAACACGGACATCTACTGCATCTACGTTGCGATTGGACAGAAGAAATCCACAGTGGCACAGGTGGTGAACGTGCTCGAGCGTTACGGTGCCATGGAGTACACGACCGTTGTGGCGGCGTGCGCGAGCGATCCCGCCACGCAGCAGTACCTGGCGCCTTATTCCGGCTGCTCCATCGGCGAGTATTACAGGGACAACGGCAAGCATGCCCTTATTATCTACGATGACCTGTCCAAGCAGGCAACGGCCTACCGCCAGGTCTCACTGCTGCTGAGACGGCCGCCTGGACGAGAGGCCTTCCCGGGCGACATCTTTTACAACCATTCACGTCTTCTCGAACGAGCCGCCAAGTTGAATAACGAACTCGGGGGCGGAAGCCTTACTGCACTTCCCATCATTGAGACCCAGGCGGGAGACGTTTCCGCGTACATTCCCACAAACGTGATTTCAATCACCGACGGCCAGGTCTATCTGGAGCCGGGCCTGTTCTTCTCGGGCGTACGGCCCGCCATCAACGTGGGGCTTTCGGTTTCCCGGGTGGGCGGAGCGGCCCAGACCAAGGCCATGAGGAAGGTGGCCGGTACCCTGCGGATCGAAATGGCCCAGTTCCGTGAACTGGAAGCCTTTGCCCAGTTCGGGAGCGATCTGGACAAGGCCACCCTCAGGCAGCTCAACCGCGGACGCAGGCTCGTCGAGATTCTCAAACAGCCCCAGTACCAGCCCATGGACGCCGAGCGGGAGGTCATGATTCTTTTTGCAGGTGCGAACGGGTATCTGGATGAGGTGCCTGAGGCTTCAGTGCTTGAATACGAAAGCCAGATGCTTGAATTTATGGAAAGCAAGGCCTCGGAGTTACTACAGGAGGTTAAAGAAAAGGGCGATATCAGCGACGATCTTAGCGAGAGGATCAAGAAGGCCCTGGATGAGTTTAAGGACGTTTTTCATCCATCCGTTTAATACTTGCTGAATACGACGCCGGGGCCAGGCCGCAGCTTCTTGACCCCGAGCTAACCGCTCAACCGATCCAGTGGAAGGCAGAGAAGGACAGATGGCGACACTAAAGGATATTCTGAATAAAATTGGTGCGGTAAAGAAGACGCAGCAGATCACGCGGGCCATGAACATGGTGGCGGCTGCAAGGTTGCGCAGCACACAGGGAAAGGTAGAGGCCTTTGATCCGTATGCAGCCAAGTTCGCCGAGGTGCTGGAGAACCTGGCGAGCAGGATTGAGCCGGACATTCATCCTCTTTTAATGCAGAAGGAGAATGTGACCCGGGTCGAGCTCCTGCACTTCTCGGCCGATCGCGGTCTTTGCGGCAGCTTCAACACCCAGCTTATTAGTCGGGGTGAAAAATGGCTCGAGGAACAGCGCGAACAGGGTAAAGAGCCGTCAATGACTCTTGTGGGGCGTAAAGGCCGTGACTATTTCAAAAAACGGGATGTCACGATCACGGATTCCCATATCCAGGTTTACGGCAGCATAGACATGGCGTTCGTCAACCAGATAACGCGTCAACTCACGGATAGATTCGTGAACAACGAAATAGATGAAGTATATATGATTTACACCCGGTTTATCAGTATGGCGCGCCAGGAGATTACGAAGCTTAAGCTGTTGCCGGTCGAATATGAGCAAAAGGAGGAGCAGGACGCCTCGACCGCCGAGTATCTCTGCGAACCCAGCGCGGAGGAACTCATGATCGACCTGCTGCCCAAGTACGTCAGTGTCCAGGTATATAATGCATTCCTGCAAAGCGAGGTGAGTGAACACGCTGCCAGGATGGCGGCCATGGACAATGCGACAAAGAACTGTAAGGACATGATCCAGGATCTGACGCTGGTTTACAACAAGGCCAGGCAGGCGGCCATCACTGCGGAGTTAATGGATATTGTCGGTGGTGCCGAGGCGATCAGGACGGCCTAAACGCATTCAAGGAGAAGGAGGTCTTGAATATATCATGAATGAGGGCAAAGTAATTCAGGTCATGGGGCCGATTGTGGACGTAGAGTTCGGCGAAGGAGAACTGCCGGAGATACTGACCGCGCTCCTAATCTCGAACCCCGCCATCGACGATGTGGAAGACAACCTGGTGGTGGAAGTGGCCCAGCATCTGGGCGACAATGTGGTGCGGTGCATCGCCATGGACGTGACCGACGGTCTTGTTCGGGGCATGGCTGCCAAGAACTCGGGGAATCCCATCATGATGCCCGCCGGAGACCCCGTACTAGGGCGCGTTCTCAACGTCGTAGGCCGTCCTGTGGACGGGCTTGGTCCGGTCAACGCGACGGAGTTCCTGCCGATTCACCGGCACGCGCCGTCATTTGTGGACCAGGATACCTCCGTAAGCGTTCTGGAGACGGGTGTTAAGGTCATCGATCTCCTTGTGCCGTTTCCCCGGGGCGGCAAGATGGGCATGTTCGGGGGGGCCGGAGTTGGGAAGACCGTCATCATGATGGAGATGATCCATAACATCGCCATGCAGCACGGCGGCATCTCGGTATTCGCGGGAGTGGGCGAGAGGACACGTGAAGGGAACGACCTTTACCTCGAGATGAAGGAATCGGGCGTCCTGGAGAAGGCCGCACTTATTTATGGGCAGATGACCGAACCTCCCGGCGCCCGCGCGCGTGTGGCCCTTTCCGCCCTGACTGCGGCCGAGTACTACCGCGACGTAAAGGGGCAGGACGTGCTCCTGTTCATTGACAACATCTTCCGTTTCACCCAGGCGGGGCAGGAGGTTTCGGCAACCCTGGGACGGATCCCGTCAGCGGTCGGGTACCAACCGACCCTGGGCACGGATTTAGGCGAACTGCAGGAGCGGATTACCTCCACCAATAAGGGATCCATTACGTCGGTGCAGTGCGTGTATGTGCCCGCCGACGACCTGACGGATCCCGCCCCTGCCACGACTTTCGCGCATCTCGACGGGACCGTGGTACTCTCCCGACCCATTGCCGAGCTTGGCATTTACCCTGCGGTGGATCCCCTGGATTCCACCTCGCGTATTTTGGATCCCAATGTGCTGGGAGAGGATCACTATTACGTATCCAGGCAGGTCCAGCAGCTTCTTCAGAAGTACAAAGACCTGCAGGACATCATCGCTATCCTCGGCATGGATGAACTCTCGGACGAGGACAAACTTACCGTTGCCCGGGCGCGCAGGATTCAGCGGTTTCTTTCCCAGCCGTTCCATGTGGCTGAGACCTTCACCGGGATGGCGGGGAAATATGTCGCCGTCAAAGACACCATTCGCGGGTTCAAGGAGATTATCGAAGGTGAACACGACGATCTTCCTGAAGGAGCCTTCTACATGGTCGGAAGCATTGAAGAGGCCAAGGAGAAGGCCGAGCGGATGGGGTCTGAATCCTAAGCAGAGGTGAACGATGGCAGTGTTATATCTGGAAGTGGTAACTCCTGAGAAGGTATTAGTGAGCCGGGAGGTGGACACGGTGGTTGCTCCGGGCACCGAGGGCGAGTTCGGCATTCTTCCGGGGCACATCCCGTTTCTCTCCGGCATTCTTCCCGGTGAGCTTCGATATGAAGCCGATGGAAAAAAGAACTACCTGGCCGTGACCGAAGGCTTCTCAGAGGTCTCCGAAAACCGGGTTTCCATTCTCGTGGACGCAGCTGAAAAGGCGGAGGATATCGATACTCAAAGGGCTCAAAGCGCGCTGGATCGGGCCCGGGAACGGATGTCACGAGAGCGTGGCGCGGAAGACGTGGATTTTCTCAGAGCGGAAGCCTCCCTTAGAAGAGCTATGATCAGGCTCAAGGTGGCCGGGAAGGCCTGATCTCAATATCGTCCTTATGATTTCCATTGAAAAAAGGCGGGCACTGCGGTGCCCGCCTTTTTTATTGACATTTGATGAACACGGGATAGTATTAAAATTTCAGTAAAATCCGTATACGAACACCCGAAGGGAGGCAGGCCTGACTCGCTTTGAAAGAGTGATGCGCCTGGTCCCGTGACGGGGAAAAACAGGAGTACCATGGAAAAAGGCGAAGAACTGGACCAGCTCCAGGTGCTGGAAGAGAAGCTGGATACCCTCATCGGGTACGTACAGGCACTGAAAAACGAAAAAGACGCTTTGACAGAAAAAGTACATATTCAAGATGGCAAACTAGCTGATCTGACAGATGAAATCGATACTCTTCGTTCTGCCAGGGATCAGGCAAAGCAAAGAATAATAACTCTACTTGAAAAAATAGAACAAATTAATGTTTAAAAAGAGGGACGTAAACGCCTGAATTGCGGGTGTCGCATGATTTATGGGGGATCTGGGAAAGAGGTGCGGCCGGGCCGATGCAGCCAGTAAAAGTCAAGATTCTTGATCGGGAATACCTTGTCCGAAGTCATGACAGTGCTGATGATGTGCAGAAAATCGCGGAGTACGTCAACCGGGTGGCATGCGGAATTCGGGATAATTCCGAGGGCCTCAACGAACGTAAGGCCGCGATTCTCACCGCGATCCACATTGCAGGTGAATACTTTCAGGCGCTGAAGGCTCTGGATGAAAAGGGTAGTCGGGAGAGCCAGAGAATCAAGGCTATGATCTATGACATTGATTCCACTATGGGTTAGCCGTACCAATGATTGTACGGCCTGCACTGGGCGAGCCCGAATTCTTCCTCAAAGGAAAACGATCCCGGATCTTTTTATAATGGTTCCATTGCTCGCCCAAATCAGATCACAAAGCGTCTAGGCGTGTTATATCCTTGCGGCCTACATAGTGTTAGAGGCCGGGAAGATTTCCGCTGTGATTTACATTCGCTTTGATCTAACTTTCCATCCTGCGGCCCTTCTTCTGTGTGACTGAATTGCGTTACGGCAATGCCATGCAGCAGAAACGTCACAGTTCCCCTCCAGGCGTTACTTCGTCGGCTTCCGGATATAATAATTACAGCTTTCCGCTGACGTGAAAACAGGGGTCCCGCCATATCATGACCTCAGTCGTGTTGAACGTGGGATTGCTGAAACCAATAGAGAGGTGTCTCGGCATGTCAACCATACATTTTTTGATCCTTGGAAGTGCGGCCGGTGTGATAATCGGTTTCCTCATCGGCTTTTGGACGAGAAAGCGGATAACTGAGAAACAAATTGAGTCCATTAACAATTATTCTAAGAACATTATCAATGATGCCCACAAAAAAGCGAAGACAATAAAAAAGGAGGCGATGCTTCGGGCGAAAGACACCCTTTATCAGATGAAGCTGGATTTCGAAAAGGATACCAATGAAAAGAAGGAACAGCTCCAGTTGCTGGAAAAGCGCTTGTTCAACAAAGAGGAGAATCTTGACAAAAGAATAGAACAATACGAGGGCAAGGAAAAAAGGCTGGCCGGCCAGGAGAGCCGCATTGAGCAGCTGGAGAACGAGCTGAAGGGAAAGGAGGCCCAATACGACCGGATGCTCACCGAGCAACGCGAGCAGTTGGAGAGCCTGGCGGGCATGTCCTCCCTGGAGGCCAAGGAACTCCTCATGAAGTCCATGGAGGAGGAGGCCAAGCACGAGGCCGTGAAATACATCAGGCGGATCGAAACGGAAGCCAAGGAAACTGCAAAACGTAAAGCCGAAGAAACAATGGCCCTGGCCGTCAAGCGATACGCGGGGGACTATGTGGCCGAGAAGACCGTCTCCGTGGTCACCTTGCCGAGCGATGAAATGAAAGGCAGGATTATCGGCCGTGAAGGCCGCAATATCCGTGCAATAGAGGCGGCCACGGGGATCGATCTGATCATAGACGATACGCCTGAAGCGGTTATACTCTCCGGGTTCAATCCGGTCCGGCGCGAAGTGGCCAAGGTCGCGCTGGAAAGGCTCATCGAGGATGGGCGTATCCACCCTGCAAGGATTGAAGAGATTGTTCAGAAAGTAACCGATGAAATTGAAGTGGGAATCAAGGAAGCCGGCGAGCAGGCGACCTTCGATGTGGGGGTCCACGGGATTCATCCGGAACTGGTCAAGTTGATCGGGCGGTTGAAATACCGGTCGAGCTACGCCCAGAACGTCCTCCAGCACTCCAGGGAGGTAAGCTTCCTTTGCGGAATGATGGCCGCGGAGCTGGGGGGCAACGTAAAAAAGGCGCGCCGGGCCGGACTCCTTCATGACATCGGCAAGGCAGTGGACCATGAGGTGGAGGGGCCCCATGCACAGATCGGGGCGGAACTCGCCAAAAAGTATGGAGAGTCACCGGAGGTTATCCATGCCATAGCGGCCCACCACGAAGAGGTTGCACCGGAGACGATGCTGGCCGTTCTCGTTCAGGCGGGGGATACGCTGTCCGGTGCCAGACCCGGCGCACGTCAGGAAATGCTTGAGTCCTATGTGAAGAGGCTCGAGGACCTTGAGAAAATAGCCCTGTCCTTCAAGGGGGTCAGCAAATCCTATGCGATCCAGGCCGGTCGTGAAATCCGTATCATGGTGGAAGGGGATGCCGTCACTGATGACGAGACGTTCGTCCTCTGTTCAGATATCGCCAAGAAGATAGAAAAAGAGCTTACGTATCCGGGTCAGATCAAAGTGATGGTGATCCGGGAGGTTCGTGCCGTGGATTATGCCAAGTAGTAACTCCCCGGCCCGTTCTGCCGGAGCACCCACACAGCCGGAACCGCGGTAACTCCATGCGGGGGTGAAGACCCTGAAAGGTGCCGGACAGGATGGATCGAACCCTTTTTGATCAGACCGGCAGGCCGGTCGCCTATCTCCATTACGACTACCATGGGAGCATTTTCCTCTGGAACGGGCGCGCCGTTGCCTACGTCTACGAGAATGAGCACGTCTATGGCATCAATGGAAAGCACCTGGGTTGGTTGATTGATGATGTGCTTTACACTAATGAGGGCACTCGCATCGGCTTCACCATAACGACCTGTCCCGTGCCGGCCGAGCGGGAGCCGGCCAAGATGGAGCGCCTAGCGGTCGATCAGATTCGCCCGCGATGGAAAGCCCCTCCCACCCCGAAGCTGGAATTCCGGTTTTCGGATCGGGATTTCGAGGCATTCCTGAAGGAGGGAGGAGTCCCTCCGTTTGACGCGGAGAGCGACACCGGGGCTTCGTGACCAACCACAGGCGGGTCAGCGTACCATCTCATGCAAGGCCGTGGCCCCGGAGAGGGATTCCGCCGTATTCCGCGCCACCGAACCCCTCGGAAGACCGGCATCCCAGGAACGGTTTCCTGTACTATTATCCACCGATTTCTTGTCTTATTTCCTTCGTGACCTCCGTGTCCTTCGTGGTAAAAAAAGTGGAATCCACCACGAAGGACACGCCCGACCTGTAAATGGAGGGTTCTAATGACCGTGAGGGAAAAGGTTTTTCTCGTTGACGGGAGTTCCTATATCCATAGGGCCTATCATGCCATTCGAAACCTGGCCAACTCGAGCGGTCTTCCCACAAATGCCATATACGGTTTTGTCCGTATGCTCCTGAAACTTATCAAGGACAAGGAACCATCCCACCTGGCCGTGGTGTTCGACGCCAAGGGGAAGAACTTCCGGCATGACCTCTATGAGGAATACAAGGCCAACCGTCCTGCAGCCCCCGAGGACCTGATCGTCCAAATACCCTATATCAAACGGATCGTGAGAGGCCTGAACGTCAAGATGCTCGAGATGGAAGGATATGAAGCGGACGATCTAATCGGTACCCTTGCAAGGTGTGCCCAGGAACAGGGGCACACGGTCGTTGTCGTCACCGGAGACAAGGATTTCCGGCAGATCGTATCACCCCTCGTCAGCCTCTGGGACCCCATGCGGGACAAGACCACGGACTATAAGTCCTTCAAGGAGTCTTACGGAGGCCTTGAACCGGAACAGATGGTGGAGCTGATGGGGCTTGCAGGGGACACTTCAGACAACATACCCGGAGTACGCGGTGTAGGCGAGAAGACGGCCCTGAATCTTATTCGAGACTACGGTAGCATAGAAGGGGTATATGAGAACCTCGAGGGGTTGAAACAGAAAGCCTTAAAGGAAAACCTGGCCAAAGGTCGAGAAAACGCCTTTCTAAGCCGGCGGCTGGTGGCCATCGACCGCCATGCGCCGGTGGATGTGCCGGTGGAGAGCCTGAGCGTCGATGCCCCGAATGCCGAGGCCCTGGCCTCGGTGTTTCAGGAACTGGAATTTCGCGGGTTGTGGGAGCAGTTCGCCCCTGAAACACCCTCTGCAGGCAGGGAAATCAGGATTTGCTCGACCGAAGGAGAAATCGAGGCCCTTGCTGTTGAGATCCGGAAGGCCGGCATGGTGAGCGTGGACACGGAGACTACGAGCACGGACCCGCATCAGGCCGGCCTGGTAGGGCTGTCCTTCTCCTGCAAAGAGGGCACCGCTGCCTACGTCCCGGTTGCACACGAGGGCCCGGCGACGGAAGAGCAGGCAGGCTGGGAGCGTGCCAGGAGCATTCTGCGCCCGGTGCTCGAGGATCCGGGGATCCAAAAGGTGGGCCAGAACATCAAGTACGACGCCCTGGTTCTCAGGAGGCACGGTGTTCAGCTTCAAGGTATCAGCTTTGATACCATGATCGCCTCCTACGTGATAAACCCCGGCATACGCCGGCACAATCTGGATGCGCTGGCGCAGCAGCATCTCAACTATCGGACCATAGCCTACCACGACATCGTGGGCCGGGGCAGGAAAGAGGTCCCTTTTTCCAAGGTGCCGGTGGAACGGGCCGCTGAATACGCCTGCGAGGATGCCGAAGTGACGCTTCAGCTCAAGAAGGTGCTGGATGAGAGGTTGAAGGAGGCGGGAAACCAGGAACTGTTTTACGAGCTGGAGATGGGCCTATTGCCGGTCCTCGTGGACATGGAGGCGATCGGGGTTCGGGTGGACTCGAATGCCTTCGAACGTATGTCGAATCGGTTCTCCGAAGAACTGGCCAGGATCCGGTCCGAGATATACGAAGAGGCGGGAATGGAGTTCAACATCAACTCTTCCCGGCAGCTCGGTTTTGTGCTTTTCGAAAAGCTGGGGCTTCCGACTCAGGGCAAGACATCCAGGACCCGCGCATATGCCACGGACATCCATGTCCTGAATAAGCTTGCCGCCATGGAGTTTTGCATTCCGAAACTGCTGCTGCAATACCGGAGCCTGTCCAAGCTCAAGTCCACCTACCTCGATGCCCTCGTCAAAATGGTGAATCCGGAGACAGGCCGGGTTCATACATCTTTTAACCAGGCCGTCACAGCCACCGGGCGTCTCAGCAGCAGCAACCCGAACCTGCAGAACATTCCCATACGAACACGGGCGGGAAGGGATATCCGGAAGGGGTTTGTGGCCGAACCCGGCCACGTCCTCCTTTCAGCGGACTACAGCCAGATCGAGCTTCGTGTTTTCGCCCATTACTCCGGTGATGCCGCTCTTATCGAGGCCTTTCGTCAAGACGAGGATGTTCACGCCCGGACGGCATCCGAACTCTTTGCGGTAAAAGAAGGACCTCCTTCAGCGGAAATGCGCAGGATCGCAAAGGCCATCAATTTCGGTATCATTTACGGCATGGGGCCCCACAAGTTGAGCGGAGAACTCGGCATTGACCACGCCACGGCCAAGGAGTATATCGAGACCTACTACCGGAAACACGAGGGCGTGCTCCGTTTTCGGGAGGATATGATTGAACGTGCGAAGCGAGACGGATACGTGACGACCCTCTTCAACAGGAGGCGATACCTTCCGGATATACATCACCGCAGCCGTGTCGTTCGAGGTGAAGCCGAGCGAATGGCCGTCAACACGCCCATTCAGGGGACCGCGGCGGACCTGATCAAGAAGGCCATGATTTGCATTCATCGGCGACTCGAGGAGGAAGGCTTTCATGCGCGGATGATCCTTCAGGTTCACGACGAGCTGCTTTTCGAGATGCCCGAGGGAGAGCTGGATTCCGTCCACCGACTCGCCCGCCGGGAAATGGAAGGCGTGCACGAACTGAATGTCCCCCTGAAGGTGGATACGGGATCCGGGTTGACCTGGGCGGATGCCCATTGAGGTGGAGATTAAGGTGTCAAGGTGTTTGAGCGGTTTTTCATGAGCTTTGTGGTGAAGTAAACGACCGTTCATGAACGGTCGGCCGAGAGGAGTTCAATCATGGCATATGTATTTGGACCGGTCCCGTCGAGGAGGCTGGGGCGTTCCCTTGGCGTGGATCTCGTCCCGCTCAAGACGTGCAGCTACGATTGCATCTACTGTCAGGTGGGTAAGACCACCTTCAAGACTTCCATGCCGGCGGTGTTCAATCCCACAGAACAGGTCCTGAAGGAACTGGAAGAGCGATTGAAATCCTCTACGCCGGATGTGGTGACTTTTTCCGGATCAGGTGAGCCCACCCTCCACTCCGGGATACATCAGGTCATTAAGCGGGTGAGGGAGTTGACGGACATACGTGTGGCAGTCCTCACGAACGGATCCCTCCTGTGGAGAAAGGATGTGCGTGAACGCATCGTCGACGCAGACCTTGTGATGCCGACTCTCTCTACGGTTTTTGAAAAAACTTTTCAGCGTATTCATCGGCCTCATGCGGACTTGAGGGTGGAGGCCGTCATCGAAGGGCTGGCAAAATTCAGAGAGGACTTTAAAGGGGATCTTGCCGTTGAGGTTGTGCTGCTGAGGGGGATCAACGACAGCGATGAGGAGATCGAAGGCCTGAGGCATGCTCTGGAACGTATAGTGCCGGATCGAATCCAGCTGAATACAGTGGCGCGGCCCCCTTCCTCCAGGGAGGCCGTGGCCCTTGACATGGAACGGCTGGAAGAGATAAGAGGTTTTTTGGGCGAAAAGGCGGAAATCATCGCCGATTCACCTCCGGGTAAAGGAAAGGCGGAACAGGCCGAGCTTTCCCTAGCGATTCGCGGAATGGCCGAGAGGCGGCCCATCCGCGTCAGGGACGCGGCCGATTCGCTCTCAATCCCCCTGAAGGATGCCGGCCTCATTGTTCAGGGGCTCGTAAACAAGGGTCTCCTCAGGCCACAGGAACACGAGGGAGAAATCTACTTCAGCGCTTTATAAGACAGCTCTACAGGGTTTTTTCGCAGTCCGGCGCGAGATAACGCTGTTTACGTGAAGTCTCGGGAAAAGGGATTACATGGAAAGGATAAGTGAAGGTGACCGGTTTGTGGTGGGACTGGATGCGGGTTCGGTCAGCTTGAACGGCGTGGTGATCAACCAGCGGGAGGAGGTCGTTTACGAGCTTCCTTACAGGCGTCATCAGGGAAGGCTTGAGACAGAGATCCAACGGGTCCTCGATGAACTCTACACCATGCTGGGTGCGGAAAATATTGGTTCGGTGGCTTTTACAGGGAACCATGCAAGGGGGATCAGTGAGCGGTTAGGGGTGTTTTTCGAGTTTGAGACCATCAGCCAGGTCCTGGGTGCGGTTTACGTCCGGCCTGATGTGCGCACCATTATCAGCATGGGTGGACAGGACACGTCCCTGCTCCAGATCAACCATGGCCCCTATGGATGGGAACTCGACAACTTCAATACAAACGGTCCATGTGCTTCCGGCACCGGATCATTCATCGACCAGCAGGCCCAACGCCTGGCCACAGCCATTTACAGGCGTGAAGAAAGCATTTCTCAGGACCGTTTGGACGGCATTCTAAAGGATTTTATCCGGCTGGGGCTCACAAGCGACCAGGCGGCCCACGTGGCCTGCCGCTGCACGGTTTTTACCAAGTCCGACATGATTCATCTTCAGAACAAGGGAGAGAGACTGGAAGACATCATCTATGGCCTTCACGTCGGGAATGCCCGCAACTACATGAGCACCATTGTATCCAACCGTGTGCTTCAGGAACCGGTCCTGTTTGTAGGCGGGCTTTCCCTGAACGAACTTCAGATTCGAGCCCTTCAGGCCTATATTCCGAATCTGGTAGTCCCGGCCCACAGCACTTCGCTGGGCGCCCTCGGTGTTGCGCTTCAGGCTATGAGGCAGGGGGTGAGTGCTTTTCCCGACATGGAGGCCCTGGGACCCGCAGAAGAGGCGGTGATTTCCGGCCTTCCCGTGGCCCGCCGTCTCACGCTCGTAAAGACCCGTTTCCCCGAGGCCAATGAGATTGAGGACCTTAGCATTCCTAAGCCGACGCCCGTTTATCTGGGGATCGACATCGGATCCACGACCACTAAATACGCGATCATAGACGAAGGAAGAAGGATCCTTCACAAGAGTTATGTTCACACGAGGGGCAAGCCCATCGAAGTGACCAAGGAGCTTCTCCGAACCATCCGCGATGAGCTGGGCGACCGGATCGACATACTGGGTACCGCCGCCACCGGATCGGGCCGGAACGTGGTGGGCACGTTCATCAACGCGGATCTTATCATAGACGAGATTACAGCCCACGCTCGGGGGGCCACTGAGATGGACCCGGGCGTGGACACGATCTTTGAAATCGGGGGGCAGGACTCCAAGTATATCTACATAGAAAACCGTTATCCCCTGGATTTCGACATGAACAAGGTGTGTGCTGCGGGGACAGGCAGCTTTCTGCACGAACTGGCCAACAAGTACGGGATCAGCATCGTGGATGAGTTCCAGGAAATCGCGCTGTCCTCTGAGCGGCCGGTGAAGTTGGCCGAAAGATGTACAGTGTTCATGGAATCCGATCTGGTTTCCTACCATCAGCAGGGCGCAAAGACCCATGATCTCATCGCCGGTCTCTGCTATGCCGTTGTACACAATTACCTCAACCGGGTCGTGGGAAAACGAAAGATCGGCCAAAGGGTCATGTTCCTCGGAGGCCCTTCTCTTAACAAAGGAGTGGTCGGCGCGTTCGAGAATGTTCTTGGGCGCGGCTTGACCGTACCCGTGCACCGCGAGGTGCTCGGCGCCTTCGGCGCCGCCGTCAGCGTGCAGGAAAAGATGCGGGCCGAAGGAACACGAAACAGCCGGTTTCGGGGGCTTGACAGTGTTATTGACGACCGCATGGATTACGAAGAGAAGGTCTGCCGCGCCGACCCCAACTGCCACAACCGGTGCAAGTTGAAGGTCTACAATTTCGGCGGGAAAAAGACCATTTGGGGGGGCGAGTGCGGCCGCTACGAGGTTGGAGCTGCTGGAGGGGGCAAAACAGAAAACCTGTTTCAGCTCCGCGATACGATCTGGAATCGGCACATGGAAGGCCTTTTCCGCGAACTCGGCCCTGAAGAGGTGCTCGAAGAAGTTGACGGGCGTCCCACCGTTGGAATGCAGAGGAGCCTCTACCTGTTCCAGACCGGTATCATCTGGGCCCACTTCTTCGACCGGCTGGGTTATCGGCTTGTGCTTACACCCCCGACCAACGCATCGATTTCGAGCGCCGGCATCGAGAGCGTGACCGCGGAGACCTGTTATCCGGTCAAGGTTTCCCACGGGCACGTCAAGACGCTTCTGGGGCGCACGCGCTACCTGTTTCTTCCCAGCATCGTGAACATGCCCGCAGTGGGCCCCGGCGAACGCGGTTTTTTCTGCCCGTTTGTCCAGTCGAACCGATACATGCTGCAGATGGCCCTTGATCTGGGAAGCCAAGACGTGCTTCATGCCGTTGTGCACATGAGAAACGACCCTGAAATGATAGCCCTTGAGCTTTCCGACCAGCTTTCTTCCACCCTCAAAAGAAAGAGATCCCTGATCCGTGAAGCGCTTCGAGCCGGGATTGAGGCCAACGCGGCATTCATAGGGGAGCTTTACGATATCGGTCAGGAGAAGCTGGAAAGGTGCGATCCTTCCGAACCGATCGTGATCGTGACCGGCCGGCCGTACAACCTCTACGATGAGCGTCTGAATCTTCGGCTGGGCCGGAACCTCGCCAAGATAGGTGTTTCAGCCATGCCCATGGATTTTGTGGACGTAACCGGGGTCGACATGTCCGATTTCTCTTCCATGTACTGGGGCCTCGGCGCACAGATCCTGCGGACTGCAAAGTTCATCCGCAGGCACCGCGGTATGTTCGGGCTCCATGTCACGAACTTCAGTTGCGGGCCGGATTCCTTTGTGGAGCACTTCTTCAGGTACGTCATGGGAGACAAGCCCTACCTCATCCTGGAACTCGACGAACACAGCGCCGTGGCAGGGGTCATGACGCGCCTCGAGGCCTACAGTAATGTTATTGAAAACGCAATGGATGAGCTTGCTCGAGAGTCGTCGGGCGATCTGAAGCTCTCCAACTGAGGAAACAATGGAAACCCAACCGGAGTCTACGTTTGACAGTCTTTCCAGCAAGGTAGGCACATTCAGCGCGCGGGACAAAACGTTCCTGATCCCCCTGATGAACCGGATCGGATGCCATCTCCTTGCGGCGGTGTTTCAGGCTTTCGGTGTCCGGGCCAGGGTCATGGATACCTATAGAGGGATGGATCTTGGAAGGGAGTTCACCTCGGGCAAGGAGTGCTTTCCCTGCCAGGTGACTACGGGTGACATCCTTCAGTTTCTGGAAGAGGAGCGGGAGCGTCTGGGTGAGGCTTTCAATACCGATGACTATATCTATTTCATGCCCGAAGCCGGGGGCCCTTGCCGCTTCGGGATGTACAATAAATTTCAGCGGATCGTGCTTGATTCGCTACCGGACCTGCAAAACCTGAAGATCGGGTCCCTGACGTCGGATAACGCCTATTCGCCTGCAGGTATGATCGAAAAGGAGAAGACCACGGATTTCCGGAAGGCGGCCTACTTGTCGGTGGTGATTGGTGATATCCTCGACAGGCTTCTCTGGCGGATTCGTCCCTACGAGCGCGAGCCGGGCCTTGCCGATTCCTTGATCGACGAGGCCCTCACAGCCTTGTCCGACGCCTTCCTGCGGCACGGCGCCAATAAGGAGTTCGACGCAATCCTTGACCGGTTGGAAGATTTTGTGCGCAAGGGAAAGGACCTCATGGACCCGGACATTCCCCGTAAGCCGCTTATAGGCATTGTCGGGGAAATCTACCTGAGGACCCACACCCAGTCCAACCAGGACGTTATCAGGGTGCTGGAAAGATACGGAGCCGAAGTAGTCAACGCCTCAATAGCCGAATGGGTGAACTACACGGCCTACGATAGAATGCGGGAAGCGCGTCTCGGTCTGACAAGAAGTTTAAGGCTTTTCCGGATCCGCGAGGTCCGCGGTCATCTATCAAAAATCCTCTCTTATGGGACGAATCTGCTGTACCAGCAGAAAAAGCAGGACAACGCTTACCGGCGTATGAAGCCGATTCTCGACCTGCCGGCTGATCACCGTGTGCGTGACCTGGAAAAGGTGCTGATAGAAAAGGATCTGTTTTCGTTCGATGTAGGGACTGAAGCATGCTTGAGCGTGTCCGGCATTATGGAGTACATGAGAGAGGGATTCAATGGCGTGGTGAACGTATATCCATTTACCTGCATGCCCAGCACCATCACCTCAGCCATTGTCCGGCCCATCGTAAACCGTTGTCGTCTCCCCTATCTGGACACAGCATATGACGGCACCTTTCAACCGGGGCGGGAGGCGGCCATACGCACTTTCATGTACCAGGCCCAACAACACAAGGAACGTGCCATCAAAAACGGAAGGCACAGGGAGGCCCAGCCTCGACTTGCTTTTCTCTAAATCATTCGCATCAGTCCTCAAGGAAGCATATGACTACTAAAATGATGATCAACGCGGTGGACCCGGAAGAGTTCCGGGTCGCCTTTACCAAGGACGGAATGCTGGACGGCTTTCACATCGAGACGACCATGGCCGAACAGCGTGTGGGAAACATTTACAAGGGTGTGGTGGAGCGCATCGAGCCGAGCCTTCAATCGTGTTTCGTCAACTTCGGCGTGGAGAAGAACGGGTTCCTGCCCGCCGGAGACATTCATCCGGAATACTTTCAGGGGGGACTTGCCGAGGGCGCTGGAAAGGGCGTGCCGCCAATCGAGAAGGTGCTCAAGAAAGGTCAGGAGCTGCTTGTCCAGGTGACCAAGGAGATGCCCGGCCGCAAAGGGGCCCACCTGACCACATACATTTCCATCGCCGGCCGGTACCTGGTGCTGACCCCGGGCCGGACCATAAACGGTGTTTCGAGAAAAATCGAGGACGAGGACGAGCGGCAGCGGCTCAAGGAGGTCATGGCGCAGATGACCCTGCCCGAAGAGATCGGGTACATCGTCAGGACCGTGGCTGCGGGCCAGAGCAAGCGCGAACTCTCCAAGGACCTGAACCGGCTCCTTCGCATGTGGCGGGAAATAAAGAAGCGAGTAAGCAAGGCGGCCTCGCTCTCCCTGATCCACAAGGAGCAGGATCTCTGCCTCCGTACGGTGAGAGACTACTTCACGAGTGATGTGTCCGAGATCCTCGTGGACGAAAAAGATACGTACAGTAAGATCAAGGAGTACATGAAGATCATCTCCCCCTTGCACCAGCGGAGGGTCAAGCTGTACAAGCACACGGTCCCCATCTTCGACAGGTACGAGATCGAGGACCAGATCGAGAGCATTTATCGCAACCGCGTCAACCTCAAGTCGGGCGGAACCATCGTCATAGACCCCACAGAGGCCCTCATCGCCATAGATGTCAACTCAGGCAAGGGAAAGATGGCCAAGGACGTTGAAAACATGGCCTACCGTACCAACATGGAGGCGGCTCAGGAAATAGCGAGGCAGCTGAGGCTTCGGGACATCGGCGGCCTGGTCGTGGTGGATTTCATAGATATGAGGGACCGCAAGCACAACCGCGAGGTGGAAAAGACCCTGCGGGAGGAGATGAAGAAGGACCGGGCCAAGACCGACACCTCTCCCCTGTCAAAGTTCGGAATCCTGGAGCTGTCGCGCCAGAGGCTGCGCCCGTCTCTCGAGTCCAAGACGTATCATGTCTGCAGCCACTGCCAGGGGCGGGGCATGGTGATGTCAGTAGAGTCCGCGGCCCTTTCGGTCATGCGCAGGATCTGGGTCGGGCTTTCCAAGGGAAACATCACTCAGGTCGAAGGAAGACTTTGTGCGGACGTGGCCTCCTATCTCCAGAACAGGAAACGCAAGGAACTGCTGGAACTCGAGGGCCGCTACAGCGTGAAGATCTCTTTGTATCCAGACCCCGCCATGCCGCCGGGCGAGCAAACGCTGGACTTCGTCAAGTAAGACTTGCCGCAGGCCCCGGATGCGCCGGCTTGATCGAATAAGCCTGAAGCTTCACCAGTAAGGGCATGAAGAGCACGAAGAGAAGATAGGCGGTAAGCAATTAGACATTTCGTCTTTGGGCATCGGAGAAGTTCAAGTCTCATACGAGGGGGCCGTAACACTGCAGGGACCGGATCCCGAGTGACGTTGTCCGGGCGATTCCGGTGGAAAGGCGGAAAGCAGACTATGAAGATTGAGACCATCCTGTTGCCGGTGGACGGATCCGAGCACTCCGATCGGGCAGCCTCCTATGCCGTGGATCTTGCAAAGGCCGTGGGAAGCGGAATTATTCTGGTACACTGCCATCGGCGCTTTCCATCCGTTCTCGGCGAGCCTTACTACCAGAAGGTGGTAACGGACATTATCGAAGAGGGCAACAAGCTTCTGGAGCCGTACAGGGATATGATTAGGAAGGCCGGAGTCTCTTTTACCGAGCGGTTACTGGAGCGCCCGGCGGGAGGGGCTATCCTGGAGGTGGCCCAGACGGAAGCGTGCGACATGGTGGTCATGGGGTCTCGAGGTCGAACTGACTTGGAAGGGCTGCTGCTGGGAAGCGTAACCCACAGGGTCCTCGAGGCGGCGCCCTGCCCGGTGCTGGTAGTCCGGTGACTATCCAGGCAAGGGGGACAGAATCCCGACGTTCGATAATTCAAGGGCGCCACAAAGGGCATTCTGAGCCGACAGCACATGAAACGCTTGATCAAGACCGAAGTTTCGGCCACCCCCCGACGGCATTCCTCGTCTGAGCTACGAGGTGGACACAGACGCGTTCCAAGAGCTTTCGGACATATGTCTTGGAAAGACGATTCTAATCACCAACCGGGAAGAATGGGACGAAGCCTCGATCATTTCCGCTTATCGGAGTCAGTTTATCATCGAGGACGTGTTCAAAGAGATGAAAGATCGACAGACCGGGAGCTGGTGGCCGCTTCACCACTGGACCGATTCAAAGATCCGGGTCCATGGGTTAAAACTGGAATTCAGGGCTTTGCCAGGATACAATAAGAAGGGCCTTCGCGCCTCAGCTCGGAAAATTGGGGCAGACGGCCCTTCAATCCATCCTCTTGTCTCCTCTATCCATGAAGGTTGTCGATCGACCTCATGGCTTCCACTTCGCTGATTCTTCCCATGTAGCGCTGGGTCGTGGATAGGCTCGCATGCAGTAAGATCAGCTTGTTTCCATCCAGAAATGGTCTTTTTTGCCAATCTCGGCGTCAATCTGCGAGGTTGCTTGTGCGGCGTACTTCAGTACGCCTCCGCGCAACCTCTTGATTTCCTTGATCTTGACAAAAAATCCTCATTTCTGAATTGGAAACTTGCTAGTGCCCAAAAAGGGTTTCTGGATGGGCACCAGCTTGCTTACGATTTCAATCGGGGTTCCGGCCCGGGAAGCATAAGTAGCGGCATGACGCCTGAAGTCATGAGGGGTGAACTTCACGTTAACGAGCAGGCCTGCCTTTTTCACGATATTCCGTGAAGAAGCGTGCAATGGCTGATGATACTTTATGGCGAAACCTCCTTGAAATGGGTTTTGGTCGGATGCGGCTCTAGACCGTGAACACGGTTCATTTTCCTTGAATCCCATGATATGATCAAGCTGGTTTAAAAGCCGGTAGCAGCCTGTGATTGACGGTGGAATTAGGGCCTTTTGCCGGCCAAGGTTGGGAGGGGATTCAGCAGGCCGATGTAGAACAGACCTTTTCGCATGGTGAGGTCAGGGATCGGATGGCAAACGTTTGAACTGAGGGAAACCAATGTAAGCAATGGGTAACCTCTAACCATGTTTGGAAGAATTCGGGGGAAAGACCATGGAAACAGGCGTACCATTAGACAAAATGACGACGGCTGACAAGCTCCGGGCAATGGAGGAAATCTGGGCTGATCTTCAGCGGAATCCGGAGGACATCCCCGCTCCAGCCTGGCACGGCGACGTTCTGCGTTCTCGAGAGGCTCAGGAAAAAGAGGGCATTTCGCGATTCGAAGAGTGGACCGATGCCAAAGCCAGGATTCGCGAGCGCGCCAAATGAATATCTTAATCCTTGACGAGGCCGAGCAGGATCTCATCGACGGTTTTCGATTTTATGAGACGCGTGAAGAAGGCCTAGGTGACTACTTCTTGAATTCTCTCTTTTCCGACATCGATTCTCTTCATCTCTACGCGGGGATTCACTCGATCCATTTCGGGTATTATCGGCTCCTGTCCAAGCGCTTTCCTTTCGCCATATACTACAAGGTCAAGGAAGATACGGTAAGTGTCTGGGCGATTCTGGATTGCCGGCAGGAACCCTCAAGAATTCAGACCAGGTTAACCGCTTCCTCTTAATCCGGATAAATCCTGATTCTGAAATACCTGTCATCGGCTATGGGGATTGAAAGCCTTTTCCTCATTCTCTGAAATCAAGCATTGATTTGGAATACCGGCGGTTTTAGGCATCTTTCCTCTGCACACGTTGCTGTAGTAGCCGTAGTATCCGACCATGTGCTCGCCCTTGTTGGGGACGTGCGAGCACATGGCCGCAAGCCATTCCAGGGCGTCGAAGGTCTGTGATCTCCTGATCGTTGACGAAGCCTCCATGATCGACACGGTCCTCATGCATCATCTCCTGAAGGCGATTCCACCAAAGGCGACTTTCATTCTCGTTGGTGACGTTAATCAGCTTCCGTCAGTTGGTGCGGGGAACGTACTCAAAGACATAATCAGGTCTGGTGCCGTCCGCGTAGTTGAACTGAACGATATCTTCCGGCAGGCCAAGGAGAGCCTCGTCATCGTGAACGCCCACAAGATCAACGCGGGAATAATTCCGTCTCTTAAGTCGACTGACCCATCTGATGATTTCTATTTCGTTGAACGCGACGACCCGGAAGACGCCCTGAAGACCATTCTGGAGCTTGCCTCCGAGCGTATTCCAAAGAGGTTCGGGTTTGACCCCGTTGACGATATTCAGGTCTTAACTCCCATGCACAAGGGGAGTGTCGGGGCCGGCAATCTAAACCTGGAGTTGCAGAAGATCCTGAACACCGAGAAGGAAGGGTTGATACGGGGAGCGAGGAATTTCAAGGTCAACGACAAGGTCATGCAGATCAAGAACAACTATGACAAAGAGGTCTTCAACGGGGACATCGGCCGGATCAGGCTGATAGACGCGGAAAACCAGGAAGTGGTGATCTCCTTTGACGGG